>JAPPGP010000243.1 GCA_028821395.1 Defluviicoccus sp. | reverse complement strand
ACTCGGACTGGGTGATCTTCCTCGCCCAGAAGGACGAGTCGGTCGAGCTGCTGAAATCCGAGAAGCGCATCCACTGCGATCCCGGCATGGAGCGTGCGCTGAAGTCTCTCACCACCGCCGACGGCAGATACGCGGAACTGGTGCTGCACGGCCCCGACGGCTGGCGGGTGGCGCGGCTGGTCCTGGATGTCTGGTCGGTGGCGCTGTTCTCCTCGCGCGGCCCCGCCTTCGCGGCGGTCGAGCGAATCAAGGCTGGGGGGCTGACCACCGTCGAGGCCATCGACCGGCTCGCCGGGGACGGTCCCCCCGCGGACGACGCTCGTCTCGCGGACGACGCTCGTCTTGCGGGGGATGCCGTGCCTGCCGCCGCCGGACAATCCGGAACGACAGAACCAAAGGGAGGAACAGAATGACGCTCAAACCGACAACCCCCGGATCGGGGTCCGGGGCAGGCTCCCGCCCGCTCGTCTGGCCGGACGATCCGGAGGGCGTGACGGCGGCGGACATCGACTTCGAGGCGCTGGCGCATGTGCTGGCCAACACCTGCCGCCGGGGCGGCTGCTGCCGGCAGTACCACTCGGTGGCGGCGCATGCGGTGGTCGTCTCGGAGGAGATCGAGGCGCTCGACGGGCTCGCGGACGAAGATCGGCGGACGCTCGCCCTGCACGCGCTCATCGCGGCCGCGCCGTCGGCCTGGCTGCGGGGCCGCCTGCACGACTCGCAGCGGGCGGTGGAACGCGCCGGGAAACTTGCAACCGGGATCGAGGTCGCGGTCCGCGGGGCCGCCGGGCTCGATGCCGTGCTGGAGGAGGAGCATGGCGAGCTGCTGAGGTTCGTCACCCGCATGGCGGCTTCGGCGGAACGCCGCGACCTGCTCGATGGAAACGCTGCTTCCGGCATCGCCTTCCCGCCGTTGAAGCGGCGCATCCGCTCGGTCCCGCCCGACAAGGCGGCGGAGGTGTGGCTTGCCCGCTTCCGGGCGCTCGCTGGACCGGAGGCCGAGCGGCGCGGGCGTATTGCGGCAGGCGCCGATGCGGACAGGGCGGATGTCGCGCAAGACTGAGATGAAGCGTTCCGACTCGGCATGGCCGGTGATGATTTCGGCCGTGCTGCTGTCGGGCGCGGTGGCGGCGGCGGTCGCGGCCGCGACGCTCCGATACGGTGTGGAAGAGCCGCCGCGCATCGCCGCCGTCCGGCTCGCGGAGATGACGGCGGCCTGGACGACGCGGGCGGCTGCCGAGGGCGTCTCGGCGGAAGGTGTGCGCGCCTGGGGCGCGGCGCTGGAGACTGCCCTCGACCGGGTGGCGCGGGATCATGGCGTGGTGCTGCTGCCGGCCCGGGCGGTCGCCGCCGGCGCGCCCGACATGACCCCGCAAGTCGAAGCAATGCTATCGGCCGTTCTGGCGGGAGAGACGCCGTGACGGCATCGCGCCCGATCTTCGCCCGGCGGAACGGCCATGCGCGCCGCCGCCGGATCGGGCTCGCGGTCATGGCCGCGCTGGCGGTGCTGTGGCTGGCCGCCGTATCGCGGGTGCATGTCAACGCCAGCTGGTCCGACGAGGCCTGGGGCTATGCTGCCTTCCCGCTGTTCGGCGCGGACCTGAAGATCGGCGACCGGGTGCTGTTCGAGCCGCCCGCCGCTCTGAACGCACCCGTGCCGTATCTCAAGACGGTGCGCGGCCTGCCGGGAATGGCGGTTACCGTCGGGCCGGACAGAACGGTCTTTCTCGACGGTGAGCCGGTTGGGCGGGCCAAGACGCATGCGCTGGATGGGCGGCCGCTCGCCGTGATTGCGCCGGGGACCATCCCGCCCGGGCACTATTTTCTTCACGCCGATCATCCCGACAGCCACGACAGCCGCTACGCCGAGATCGGCCCGGTGCCGCGCGCGCGCATCCTCGGCCGCGCCGTGGCGCTCCCCGACCTGCCCTGGATCGGCCTGAAGGGGCCGCTGGTCGGGCCGGAGGACATCGGGCGTGACATGGGCGCGGGGAAGCCGCGATGACCCGCGCTGCCGCCATCATGCTCGCTGCGGTCATTGCTGCCCTGCCGCTTCCCGTCCTGGTGCCGGATGCATCGGCGAAGGATTTGGGCGTGCGCGGCGCGACCTGGCCGGTGGCCGAGCCCGACCTGCTGGTAGAAATCGAGACGCGCCTCCTGCAAATGCAGCAGTCCGGCGAGCTGGCGCGGCTGGAGAATGAAGCCCGCGAGCGCGCCCGCCAAAGTCTGGAGGAGCCCGAGCCGGTGCCCGGCATCACGCCGGCGCGGGAACAACGCAGCCGCCCCTTCGATCCCGCGATCGTCGTCGCGCGGGACATCCGCACGCCCGGCGGCTCCCTCATCGCGGCCGCCGGCACGAGGGTCAACCCGCTGGAGCGCGTGGGGCTGACACGCGACCTGATCTTCGTCGACGGCAGGCGCGAGACCGAAATCGCCTGGGCGTTGGCCCGTGACCGCCCCGCCAAGATCGTGCTGCTCGCAGGGCGCCCGCTCGATCTCATGCGCCGCTACCGGCGGCCCTTCTTCTTCGACACCGGCGGCAGGCTCGCCGCGCGTTTCGGTATCGCCGCGACGCCGACGCTGGTCGAACGGGACGGCGCTCTGCTGCGCCTCACCGAAGTCCCGGTCAAGAACCCGGACCTGGTTGAAACCCAAAAGGGAGACTGACCCATGCTGACCGTCAACCGCGCAACCCTCGTAGGCCACGTAGGGCGCGACCCCGAGATCCGCACCCTGCCGAACGGCGGCAAGGCGGCGACCTTCTCGCTCGCCACCGCGGAGAAATG
>JAPPGP010000252.1 GCA_028821395.1 Defluviicoccus sp. | reverse complement strand
CCGACGATGGCGCACTGGTCGCAGTGATAGTCCATCGCCGCGCGCGTCTGGTAGCCGCGCACCTCGGGATCGCGGTAGTCCTTGCCCAGATCCGTGACATGCCCGAGCAGGTCGCCCTGGGGGTTGTTCGACACCGGCTCTCCGAGCTGCCGTCCGATCGCCCAGTAGGCGATCGCGGCATCGATCGGCTCCATGTCGTCGACCGGCAGGCCGCGCAGCATGACCACCCCGGCACCGTCCTTCAGCTCGGCCCGGACATGCGGGAGCCTCGCGGCAAACCTGCCGAGCTCGAACGCGTCCGGGGGCATGGCGATGAGCTTGTCGGGGTCCTCGCCGACGACCGCCCGCACCGAGCGGCACATCCCGATCAGGTCCCGGATCTCGCCGTCCTCGAAGCGCAGGAACCAGCCGTCCCGCGCGGCCAGCTCGTCGCCGCGCCACCCGGCCGGGTCGGAGACCGGCTGTCCGGGCCGGGCGACGCCGCGCCGGGGTTCGGTCTCGCTCCGCATGGTCTGCATGAGCCCTCTCCGGGCGCTGGCCTATCGAAAGAGGTCGTACGATAACCGGTTGAAAGGAGCGAGTCAAACTCGTAAGATGTCTTACGATATACTTCGGCGGCGGACATTTCCGCGATGAACCAGTCGAACGACAGCCGCGAGGACAGCGCCGGCCTCCGGGATCGGCCGGGCTTCCTGTTGCGGCTCTGCCTTCAGGAGACCGGACAGGCGTTCGAGCAGGGCTGCGCCGAGGTCGGCCTCACGCCGCGCCAGTTCGATTTCCTGTTCGTGCTGAACCGGATCGAGGAAACGACGCAGGACCGCCTGGCCCGAATTCTGGTGCTCGACCGTTCGACCACCGGACTCGTGGTCGGCATCCTGGAGCGCAAGGGCCTTGTCGAGCGCCGCGTGGCGCCCGCGGACAAGCGCAAGAGGCTGGTCAGGAGTACCGACAGGGGCCGCGCGGCCTTTGCGAAGGCGAGCCCGGCGGCGGAAGCGGCCAAGGCTCGGCTCTTCGAGCGGTTGAGCGAGGGCGAACGCGGGCAGCTCATGCGCCTGCTGCGCAAGATTTCGCAGCCGTCGCCCCGGGCAGGCGACCGCCTGCCCGAGGCCGGCGCGGCATCCTGACGATCGCATGGCTCCCCGCCGGGCTCGCGGCGCCCGAGCGGGCGCAGACGCCGATCGCCGGGATCGTTTTCCGCAACGGCCTCTCCGGCCTCTCCCGGCTCAACCGCAGCTATCGGGCGCGGTTCGGCGCGACGCCGCGGGCTAGCCGCTCGGTGGCTCACTCGTTGGCCAGCGCCGCGGTCACGATATTGCGGTCGGCCACCATCGGCGCGGTGTCCGCGCGGAACGCGGCCATGTAGGCGGTCTGCATGTGGTGGTCGACCGCCGCCTGGTCGTCATAGACCTCGTGGAGGTGCACCGCGCCCTCCGTGCCGTCCGGGACCGCGATGTCGAAGCAGCGGCAGCCGGGCTCGTTCTCCAGCACCAGCGCGCGGTGCCGTCTTACCCGCGCGATAAAGGCATCCCATTGGCCCTCGGCGATCTTCAGCTCCACGAGCAGCACCACGGCGCCCATCCCGGCCTCCTTCGACGGTTGCGTTCCCGGCCAGCCTAGGCGATGGGCGGGGGGCTGTCTCCCGCCCCTTCCGGCGGCGCGGCTTCGGTGGTTTAGTGCGCGGGCCCGCCACGGAGGAACCGCGTGACCCCGCCACTGCCCGCCATGACCGATGCCGATCCCGCGCTGATCCGCCGGATCGACGCGCTCAACCGAGCCTACGCGCACGCGATCGACGAGGACGCGCTGGAGGAGTGGCCGGGCTTCTTCGCCGAGGCGGGGGTCTATCGCATCACCACGCGCGCCAACCACGCCGCCGGGATGCCGGTCGGGCTGATGCTGTGCGAGGGGCACGGCATGATGGCGGACCGGATCAAGGCGCTGCGCGAGGCCAACGTGTTCGAGCCGCACCATTACCGCCATCTGGTCGACCCGCCGACCGTGACGCTGGCCCGCCCCGGAAGCTGGACGGTTCGGACTCACTTCGCGGTCTACCGCACCATGCAGATGCAGGCGACAGCGCTGTTCTGCACCGGGCGCTATCTCGACGTCGTGGTCGAGGCCGCCGCCGAGCTGCGCTACGCCGAGCGCATCGTGGTCTGCGACGCCGAGGTGATCGACACGCTGATCGTCATCCCGCTGTGACGGGGCGGGGGTGGCGGGCCCGTCCTTCGCTGCGCGGCTCCGCCGCGACCCGGGATGAAGGGTTGGTAGGGCACCCGGGAAAATTCCCTCATCCCGGGTAGTCCGCCGGGGGCGGGCGTATCGAAGGCCGGCCCGCCACACCCGCCAGCCAGTCCAGCAGCTCGCCGACCGTGGCGATTTCGACCGACGCTTTCGTGGCCACGCCCCGGCCGACGCGGATGCCGATCCCGCCCATCGCCTCGACCGCCGCGAAGCCGTCCTCGTCGGTGACGTCGTCGCCGCAGAACACCGGGATTCGCCCGCGGAACGGCGCCTCGGCCATGAAACCCTCGATGGCGGTCCGCTTGGTGACGCCGGCGGGGCGGATCTCGAAGACGCGTTTTCCCGCCGCCACCGTCCACCCCGTCAAGCCGTCGGCGAGCGCCGCGTGGGCGGCCTCCCGGCACGCCTCCTCCGCCGCCGGGGCGAGGCGGCAATGCAGGGCAACCGAATAGGTCTTGTCCTCGACGATGACGCCCGGATGCGCCGCGGCGAACGCGCCGAGACGCGCGAGCGCGCGGCGCAACCCCTCGCCCGGCGCCGGCGGGCGGACGAGCGC
>JAPPGP010000204.1 GCA_028821395.1 Defluviicoccus sp. | reverse complement strand
ACCAGTTCCTGATCGTCTTCAACGACGTGGACGACGAGGTCTGCGCGGCCATGGGCGACGCCTACGCCGGGCGCACGCGCGCCAGGGCGGGGATCGTCTCGATCACCGTCAACGGCACGGTGCTGGCCTCGCCGGTGACGGTGGCCCAGGTGACGGCCAACTGCGACGACGGCGCCGGCGCCAACGACATCGGCTTCACGTTCGGATGATCACGCGAGGCATGAATACCCGAGGCGCGGATATGCTCCGCATGCATCTTCCCGGCATGAGGCTGCGCCTCCGATACCGCTGCGGTGCGGGCGCCCTGGTGGCGGTTCTGCTTCTGGCGGCGCTGGCGGGCACGGGGCTTGCGGCCCACTACGCGGCGCAGCATGCGGCGCGGCAGATGGCGTCGGCCTTCCAGGCGGGCCGGGTGTTCGGCGAATGGGTGCTCGCGGCGCACCGCGCGGGCCAGGAGCACGGCTTCGCCTCGCGTCTTGAGATCGACTCCGCATTCGTTCTGGCGCCGGCGGCGCTGCGTGCTCTCGGCGCGGTGCCGCCGGGGCTGCCATCGCATGCGGGCCGGCACGCCTCCTTCACGGTCGGCATCATGGACGACGGCCGCGGGGGGCCGGGGAATCTGCCCGCACCAGGGAGTTCCCCTGTGGCGATGGCCTTCGGCGTGCTGGAGCCCGCACGCCCGGAGGCGGCGCCGGCGCTGCGGAGCGGCGCGATTGCCGCAGGGCTTGCGGCGCTCGCGGAGGCCGGCAGCGCAGACACGGTCATGGCCGTTCACGTACCCGCCATCGAGGCTGCGCTCGGGCGGCCGCTTGCAGCCGATTCCTTCTACGTCACGGCCGATGCGGGGCTGCGTTACGCGGATGCGGTTCTGTACCGGCGCCCGCAACCCGGGCGGCCGGGCCTGAACCGCATGGAGACCGCGCTCGATGCCGACGGCCACGACGTCACCGGCATCGCGGACGCCGACGGGTTCACGGCGTCCGTCTCGGGCGATGCCGAAGCCGCAGGGAGCGGCAGCGTGGCCGGCGATGCGGGCGCGGCGGGCCTGGAGGCCGGATCGATGGAGGCGGGCTCTCTGGGTGCTGCATCGTTCAGCGTATCGGCCGACCTGCTGGTCGGGCGAGCGGTAGCGGGGCCGGTGTCGGCTGACACGGTCAACGTGGCCGGCCGTCTCGAAGCGGCCTCCGCGAGCGCCGCCGGCTCCCTCACGGCACATACCCTGGCCGCGGCCGGCACTGCCACCGTCTCGGGTCCATCATCGGCGCAGACGCTGGCAGGCGAGATGCTGAGGGTGAGCGGAACCATGCGCGCCGATCGGATCACCTCCACCGGCCTGCACGGCCCCGATGCGTCCATCGGCGCGCTCACCGTCGGGAGCTGCGGCGGATGCTGACGATGCGCACGACACGCCCCGATCGGCTCTGGTGGAGCGCCGTCTCCCGGCCGCACTTCGGCGCAATCCGAGGACGGAGCCCCAGTCCAGGTCGGGGGCGGAGACTTGGTCTCAGTCGGGGACGAAACCTGGGGTTGAGTCTCTTTGGGTCTCTGCTGGCGCTGGGTCTGCTGGGCGCGATGGTGCTTGCGGTGGCGTTCTTCTTCGAGAACAGGGCCATGGATGAGCGCGCCCGCCTCGCCGCCCGCCAGCTCACAGTGCTCTCCGATGCCGCCGCGAGCCACGTCAGCGCCCGCTTCCCAGCAATGCTGACCGCCCTCGGCGGCGGCTCGGCCGAGCTCACGCTGGCCACGCTTCGGAACACCGGTGCGCTCCCGGCCGGCTTCGCCGACGTGGGCGCCATGGGCCGGGGCTATCGCGTGCTGATGCTCGCGGCAGGCACGGACACTATCGACCTTCTTGTGACCCAGACGGTATCCGCCGGCGATACGGCCGTGCCCGCATCGGCGCTTTTCGAGGCAGGCGGCAGCGCCAGGATGGGGGCGGTGCTGCCGGACACCCCGCAACGCCTGACGGGTCCGGCCGTGGATGCGGATCTGCGCTCCTTCCAGGCCGCCTTTGCCGGTGCGCCCGGAGCAGGCGCGCTGGCGACGCTCCGGCGCCTCGATCACCGCGCCGTATACGGCGACCATCTCTACCGGTCGCGTGTGCCGGGCTTCGCCGGCGCCAACCGCATGGAGACCGATCTCGACCTCGGCGGCAACGACCTGACGGGCGCGAACGCCATGGAGGCCGAAACGCTGGCGCTGGAGAGCGATCTCACGGTGGGCGGCGGGCTCACGGTGACGGCCGATCTGATGGTGGGGCGCGCGCTGACCGTCTCCGGAGAGGCCAAGGTGACGGCCGGCGTCACGGCACAGACCGCGCGCATCACGGGCGCGGCATCGGCAGGCTCGGTTGCGGTCACGCACGATCTAAGGGCGGCGACTCTCACGGCGCAGGGCGCGGTGACGGCGGGCTCAGTCGGGGCGCGGGGCTCGGTGGCGGCCGGAAGCGCCTCCCTCGGCGCGCTCCAGAGCGGCAGCGTGACGGCAAGGACGGTGACGGCGACCGACGTCTCCGCCGCCGGCGCCACGGCACGGGCGGTGCGGGCGACGGGACGCGCGGACGCCGCCCAGGCCGGTTTCAGCCGTCTCACCGTCGGCCGCTGCACCGGGTGTTGAGGGGGCAGGCGCGATGAAGACCACACTCTCCCTTCTGCCGATCGCCGTTGCCCTGGCCGCGTGCCTCTGGGTCACGGAGTCCATGGCGCAGACCGTAACGGTGCCTGCCGGCGCAGAGGACGAGAGCCGGCCGGCCGCGCATGCCGGCATCGCCACGCACGACACAGGGTATCGCCTTGGTGCAGGGGAAC
>JAPPGP010000011.1 GCA_028821395.1 Defluviicoccus sp. | reverse complement strand
CCGTCATCGTCAGCGGCAACACCAACGCGCCCGCCATCATGATCGGCGAGAAGGCAGCCGAGTTCATTCTCGGCGCAGGCGAAGCCCATGCGTCGCTGGAAGGGACCCAGGAATGATCGTCGAGCACCGGACCTACACGTTTCGCCCCGGCACGGTGGATGGCTGGCTCAAGAAGTACGGGGCGGAAGGCCTGCCGATCCAGAAGCGCCATCTCGGCCGCTTCGTTGGGCTCTACGTCTCGGAGATCGGCCGGCTGCACCGGATCGTCCTGATCTGGGCCTACGAAAGCCTGGCGGATCGCGAGCAACGGAGAGCTGCGATGACGGCGGACCCTGCGTGGCAGGCCTTCATCCAGTCGGTCTGGGCGCTCGACGCAATTCAGGAGCAGGACGTGATGGTGATGAACCCGGCGCCGTGCTCGCCGCCCATCGGCGATTGAACGGTCTGCCGGTGGGGGCCAACCCACGAATGCCAACCGGGCGCAGCGGGCGCCCGTGGGAGAGGAGGAGAAACGCCATGTCGAACAAGCCGAATGCGATTGGTCCGGGCGCACCGTTTGCGCGCCTCAGCCGCCGCAGGTTCCTGGCGGCAACTGCCGGCGTTTCGGCGGTCGTCGGCGCAAGTGTCGCGCTGCCCTTTGCCGCGCGTGCGGGCGTAGGCCTCGTCGCCCTGGTTCACACCCAGGCGGCGGGCGACAGTGGCCCCATCGATTCCATGATGGGCCGGCTCAACCAGCTCTCGGAGGCAGCGGGTTTCGAGACCCGCACGATCTATGCCCAGGACCCGGCGACCTACGAGACCGTGCTGCGCACCCTTGGCGATGCGGGTGCCTCCGTCGTGCTCGGGACCTTCCCGGTCATCTCCGAGGCGTTTAAGGCGGTGGGCCCGCTCTATCCCGACACGAAGTGGATCCAGCTCTTCGGCGACCCCGTCGACCCACCGATCGGGAATCTGGTGACGGTCTCCTACGACTACTATCTCGGCTGCTATCTGTCGGGCATCTTCGCCGCTCACGTCTCGCAGTCGAAGAAAATTGGCTTCATCGGCGGCATCAGCATTCCGCCGATCAACGCCGACTTCAACGCGCTCCAGGCGGGAGTCCACGCGGTGAATCCGGAGGCTACCGTTACTGCCGCCTTCGCAGGCTCCTTCCAGGACCCGGCCAAGGGCTACGAGATCGCGAGCCAGATGTTCCTGGACGGGATCGACTACATCCAGACCGATTCCGCCGCGACCGACGGCGGCATTATCCAGGCGGCCAACGAGCGCGAGAGCGCCATGGTCAGCGCACTCGATCCGGCCCAGTACCCGCTCGGGCCCGCCTCCGTGATCGGGGTGGTCAGTCTCGACTTCGGCCAGTCGCTCCATAACGAGACGAGCGCGGCGCTCGCCGCCGACTGGCAGGGCGGACGGCATGTGCCGACGGGCCTCGGCAGCGGCGTCATCGACTTCCTCCGCTCGCCGCTCTACCGGGAGCAGGGGCCGGCGGCTATCGTCGCGCGGTCCGACGAGGCGTGGCCCGCGGTCGAGGCGGCGCGCGCGGGCATCCTCGACGGCTCGGTTTCGGTGCCGTTCAACACCGAGCTCTGAAGGCACGCCCTGACCAGGAGGCGCTCTCGGAACAGATGACCGCCGCGGACCCGCCGGCCCTCCATTGCCGCGGGATTCGCGTCACATACGGCGAGGTGACGGCGCTCGCCGATCTCGAAATCGCCTTCGCGCGCGGCGCCATCCACGCCGTGGTTGGCCAGAACGGCGCCGGCAAGACGACATTCGCCCGTGTCGCGGCCGGGCTTGTCCGCCCCGATGCAGGGTCCCTCGCCATCGACGGGCGCGCGTTGCGTCTCGGCCGTGTGGCCGGCGCGCGCGCGGCGGGCGTCGAGCTGGTGCACCAGAGCTTCGCGCTGCCGCCCTCTTTCACCGTGGCGGAGGCGCTGGAGTTCGGCGCCGGCGGCGGTATCGGCCTCTACGGCCGGCGCCAAATCCTGAAGCGATGCCGCGAACGGCTCGCGGCCCTCGATCTCGATGTTGACCCCCGCAGGCGCATCCGCGACCTGCCGGTCGAGGTCCAGCAGGGGGTGGAGATCGCTCGCGCCCTCGTCACCGACGCCAGGCTGCTCATTCTGGACGAGCCAACGGCGGTGCTGCCGCCAGCCGGCATCGAGGCGTTGTTCGAGCGTATCCGCAGCCTCAAGCGGCACGGGGTCACGGTGATCCTGATCCTGCACAAGATCCGCGAAGTCATGGCGGTGGCGGACACGATCTCCGTCCTGCGCGGGGGCAATCTGGTCGCAGGACCAGTCCCGCGCGAGCAGGCGGACGAGAAGAGCATCGCCGAGATGATCGTCGGCCAGGCCGCCGCGGGCACCGCCAGCGCCGACGACACCCAGGCGCTCGTCGGAGCGGCGCCGGTTCGAAGCGCCGCCGCTCGCCGTGATCCCACCGCGGCTGCGCGCTCCGTCAGCGAGACGGTGCTCAACCTCGCCGACGTAAGCACGGCGAAGGAGCCCGAGGAACCGCCGCTCGACCGGGTTTCCCTCGCGGTCCGGCCGGGGGAGATCGTCGGCGTCGCCGGGGTTCAGGGCAACGGTCAGGGGACTCTGGTGAAGGCGATCGCCGGACTTACCGACGTGACCGGTGGCGAATTCCACCTGGGTGGAACGCGCGCGAGCCGCACGAGTCCCGCCGCCCGCCGCGCGCTGGGCTTGCGCGTCATCCCCTTCGAGCGCAACAGCGAGGGCCTCAGTCTCACCAGCACGCTGTGGGAGAACTGGTCCGTTCGCGACCTGATGCAAAGGCCGTTGTTCAGTTTCGTCGA
>JAPPGP010000112.1 GCA_028821395.1 Defluviicoccus sp. | reverse complement strand
TGGACCGCCGGGTGGTGTTCGACGCGATCGCCGGCACGCCGGCCAGCTCGGGCATGTTCGAGACCCGCGGCAAGGCGATGATCGACGGCGCGCATTCCCGCGCGGTGAGCATCGAGGGCTATCTGAAGAACATCGGCATCGCGACCGAGCTGGCCGAATCGGTGGGCGGCGACTACCCGCTCTTCGCCACCATGAAGCAGGTGTTCGAGCGGACGATCGCGGCGGGGCTGACCGGCGTCGACCAGTCCGTGGTGTTCGACTATCTGATGCGCGGCGCCGGCGCGGAGGTCCCTGAAGGCTAAACGGTCGTCTCGTCGCGGGCAGCCTCCTGGTGCCAGGACAGCAGGCGCCGGCGGACGACTTCCATCGTCCTGATCACCGCGAAGCCGAGCAGCCCGATCTCGATGATGCCGGCGAAGACGCCCGGCGAGTCGGCGAAGCGCGCGCTGCGCAGCATGGCCGAGCCCAGCCCCTCGCCGCCCATCACCATCTCGGTGACCAGGACCACGATCAGGCTGATCGGCATCGCGATCTGAAGCCCGGTCAGGATCTGAGGCAGCGCGGTAGGCAGGATGACCTGCCACAGGATCTGGCGCTCGGTCGCCCCCAGGCTGCGCGCCGACCATATGATCTCGCGCTCGACGCTTCGCGTCGCCGCCCAGGTGGTCGCGATGATCTGGAACGACGCCGAGAAGGCCACCATCATGATTTTGGCGAGGTCGAAGAGGCCGAACCAGAGCATGAATACCGGCAGCAGCGCGATTTTCGGAGCCGGCAGCCCGATCGACACGATCGGATCGAAGAACCACCCGACCGAGACCACCCGCGCCATCAGGATGCCGAGCAGCACGCCGATCGAGGCGGCGAGCCCGAAGGCGACCAGCGCCCGGTAAAGTGTGAGCGCGGCGTTCAGCAGCAGCTTGCCGGTAATCAGGTCGTCGAAGATTCGCATCACGACCGTGGAGAACGCCGGCAGCAGGAAGGGATCGATCGCCTTCTGGAGGGCGGTAACCTCCCAGGCGATCACGGCGGCGCCGATCAGGGCGAAGGGGCCGAGCGCCTCGAACAGCCAGAGCCCCTTCTCCCGGACGACATCTCCGAGCGCGGGTGCCGCGCCGCCGGAGCTCCGGTCGATCCGCGCCACCGACCTACTCCCGCCAGGCCAGGAGGCGGTTGGTCGCGGCGAGGTAGAGCCGGTCGGCGAAGAAGCCGATCATGGCGATGGTGATCGCGCCCGCGAACATGCCGCGGAAGTCGCCGGCCTCGCCGAGGAAGCCGATCAGGAAGCCGATGCCGTCATTGGCGATGATCAGCTCGGAGCTCACCATCAGGATGAAGGACAGGGCCAGCGCGACCCGGATGCCATGCAGGATCTCGGGCAACGAGGCCGGGATCACGATTTCGCGGAGCACCTCGGACTCGCTCGCCCCCATGCCGCGCGCCGACCAGATCAGGACCTGGTCCACGCCGCGGGCGGCGTTGAACGAGGAGACGACGATCGGCAGCAGGCAGCCGATGAAGATCAGCGTGATCTTCGAGCTGTCGCCGAGGCCGATCCAGATGATGACGAGCGGGATCAACGCGGATTTGGGCATCGGGTAGAAGCACTGGATCACCGGCTTCACCAGGATGCGCACCGGCTTGTACCAGGCCATCAGGATGCCGGCGGCGGTGCCGAACACGATGGCGCAGGCGAGCGCCGACATTCCGCGCATGATCGACCTGCCGGTCTGATACAGGAGGTCCTGCATCAGCAGGTTCCAGAACGCCACCAGGATGTTGCTCAGCGCCGGCAGGGTGAGCTCGGTAATGAGCCCCGCCCGGGTGACCGCCTCCCAGACCGCGGCGATCAGCAGAAGCGGCAGGTAGCGCCGGAACGAAGCGGCCATCTCAGCTCCCGATCTCGAACAGGCGCCGCGCATTGCCGCCGAGAACGAGCTCGGTCTGGGCGGCCGTGAGCCCGGCTTCGCGCACATCGGCGACGCTCGCCGCGCGGTCGCGCGGCACCGGCGGGTAATCGGTCCCGAGCAGCACCCGTTCGGCGCCCATGGTGGCGACGGCACAGGCGATGGCCGGCGGATGGAAGGTCTGCGTGTCGACATGCATGCAGCGCAGCTGGTCGATGAAGGACCCCTCGATATTGTCCGGCCCCCAGGCCGGCACGCCGGGGCTCGGCTTGCGAGAGTGGCGCACCTCCCAGCCCTGCTGGATGCGCCCGGCATAGAGCGTGATCGCCCCGCCCAGCCGGCCGAGCAGCAGCTTGAGCCCCGGCAGTCTCTCCATCAGGCCGCTGAAGGCGAGCCGGGCGGCGAGGATCGTCATGTCGTTCGGCCGGCCGACGAGCTCGACCAGGCGGAAGTCCCGCATGTGCTCGGCGGCGAGGCAGCCGTCGCTGTTATGGACGAACACCACCGCGCCGAGCTCGTGGCAGAGCTCGAAGAACGGCCGCGAGACCGCGGCGTCGAGAAACTCCCCGCCCGCGGTCGGCGAGACGATGAACCCCTTGAGACCGAGCTCGCGGACGCCGCGCTCCATCGTCCGGTGCATCGCATCGCTGCCGGCCGGGTCGGCGATGCCGAGCGCGACGAAGCTGTCCGGATAGCGTTGTACGAGCCCGGCGGCGAACTCGTTGTAGCGAAGCGCGACGTCGGCCGTGTCGATTTCCGGCTTCTCGACCGCCACGTCCATCATCCGGGGGCCGGAGACGACGCTGCGGTCGATGCCCGACCGCTCCTGCTCCTCGACCAGCGCCTCGGGGTCGAGCATGTTGGGCGGAAGCCCGACGCCGACGCGCTCGCACAGCGCCCGGTCGTTCAGGTGGCTGTGCACGTCGACGATCATCGC
>JAPPGP010000193.1 GCA_028821395.1 Defluviicoccus sp. | reverse complement strand
CGGCGGTTCATCTGCACCACCTCGTCTTCCGAGACGTTGAGCCGGGTGGCGATCTCGGTCACCTTCTCGGGGTGGAGGTCGCCCTCCTCGATCGCCTTGATCTCGCCCTTGATGCGCCGCAGGTTGAAGAACAGCTTTTTCTGGGCGGCGGTGGTGCCGATCTTCACCAGCGACCAGGAGTGCAGGATGTATTCCTGGATCGCCGCGCGGATCCACCACATCGCATAGGTGGCGAGCCGGAACCCGCGATCCGGGTCGAACCGCTTGACCGCCTGCATCATCCCGACATTGCCCTCCGAGATCAGCTCGCCCATCGGCAACCCGTAGCCGCGATAGCCCGACGCGATCTTGGCCACCAGCCGCAGATGGCTGGTGACCAGCTGGTGGGCCGCCTCGGCGTCGCCGTCCTCGCGCCAGCGCTTGGCCAGCATGAACTCCTCGTCCGCCTCCAGGATGGGGAACTTGCGGATATCCCGGAGATAGCGCGAGAGATTGCTCTCGGGGTCGAGCTGCGGTGCCGCGGGAACCGTTGCCGTTCTCGCTGCCATCGGCTTCTCCTCCTGGGGCCTGCCGCCGCTCATGCCGCCACGTCTATCGAGTGGTGAAACGAGAACCCGCCACCCGGGATCCGGTGGAGAGATGGTGATGGACGCGTCAATTTACCACATCTCCTCCAGAGCGTTTTCCAATAGCTTGAGTTCATTCGGCAAATCGGTCTCGAAAAGAAGCTCCTCGCCGCTGCCCGGATGGCGGAAGCCGAGCCGGTGGGCGTGCAGCGCATGACGTTCGAGACCCGCCACCGCGCCGGTCCGGCGTTCGCCCAAAGCGCGGCGCCGCGAGGCCGTCAGCCCGCCGCCATAGGTGGCGTCGCCGATCACCGGCAGTCCGCGGTGGGCGAGATGCACGCGAATCTGGTGGGTCCGCCCGGTCGCGAGCCTGCATTCGAGACGGCTGGCCGCCGTGCCGAACCGCCGGACCAGGCGGTAGCGGGTCAGCGCCGCCCTCCCGCCGGTGGCGAGCACCGCCATTTTCTTGCGGTTACGCGCGCTCCGCCCGATATTCCCGGCGATCTCGCCGGACGGCCGCGCCGGCGTGTCCCAGGCGAAGGCGGTATAGGCGCGGGCGACGCTGCGCGCCTTGAACTGGGCGGCGAGCGAGGCATGGCTGCGGTCGTTCTTCGCCGCCACCATCAGGCCGCTGGTCGGCTTGTCGAGCCGGTGCACGATGCCGGGGCGGCGCACGCCGCCGATGCCCGACAGCGAGTCGCCGCAATGCGCGATCAGCGCGTTGACCAGGGTGCCGTCGGGATTTCCGGGGGCGGGGTGGACCACCAGCCCGGCCTGCTTGTCGACCACGATTACGTCATCGTCCTCGAATAGGACGGCGAGGGGAATGCGCTCCCCCGCCGGTAGCGGGTCGGCAATCTCGGGCACGATTACGGCGAAAGTTTGGCCCGGTTTGACCTTGTAGGAGGGCTCTTCTATCGTCCCCGCCGTGCCCGGGAGCGTGACCGCCCCGCCCTCGATCAGCCGCTTGATCCTGGTCCGCGAGAGCCCGAGCGCACCGGCCAGCACGCGGTCGAGCCGCCCGCCCGCGGAATCGGGCGCCGCGGTGACCGTTCGGCATTCGCCCGCCGGGCCGTCGCTGGGTGCCAACATGGCGGGAGAGTGAGCACAATCGATGCCGGCGCTCAAGGCTCTCGTGATCGGGATGGCGCTACTTATTGTCGCGGGGCTGGCCGTGGTCGCGGTCACCATAGCCAACCGGACGCTGGATGGCGGCGGCCCCACCGACGCCGCCTTCGCGCTGCCGCCGGGCGCCGAGATCCTCGAGACCGCGCTCGACGGGGGGCGCATCGCGCTCCGCCTCAGGCTCGCCGACGGCAGCACGGCGATCCACGTCTACGACCTCGACACCGGCGAGCGCGCGGCGGTCGCCCGGATCGGGCCCGACGGCGGGTAGCCTCGACTTGATCCGCGCCGCGGAAACCGCTATCCATGTGTCTGCGGCGTCCCCTTCGTCTAGTGGCCTAGGACATCGGCCTCTCACGCCGAAAACAGGGGTTCGAGTCCCCTAGGGGACGCCAATTCGCTCCCGTCGGCTACGGACGACCTCCACCTCGCGAGGGTCGGCCTTCGTGGTCTCGGCCACGTTCACTCTCCGGCAGCGGGTCGCTCGCGGTCGATCAGGAACTTGGTGAGGATATCGACGGCGCCCGCGACACGCGCGGTCTCATTCTCAACCGCAGTAAGGCGCACGGACAGCCGACCGGTCGCGGTCAGGATCAGCCCGGCCAGCGCGATGCCGGTCCCGAAGATGGCGATCAGCTCGGCGCTCACCGTTGTTCCCCTGTGCCGCAACCACCCCGAGCATATGGGAAAGGTCCTGCCTCTTGCGAGAGAATTCCCCGGCCGGCGTCACCGGGGAGAATGCGCGAACAGCTTTGTACTATCTATGGGTTGGGCCCCTGGGGCCGGACAGCTTCATGCTGCGGCTTTGACCGGCCTGCGGGGCTGTTGCTCCTCGAAACGGTTGGGGCTCAGGTGTCCCAGCGCCGAGTGTAGGCATCGGGCGGGAGCGGCAATGCGCCTCGGCGGGCCAGGCGGTCTGTGCCTGTGGCACGGTGGCAAGGACCAGACCCCCGCCGGGACCATCCTGTGGAGCTTGTAGGGCAAGTGCTCGGCCGGGAAGGGCGGCGAGGCGTAGCCGATCCGCGCGCGGTAACCGTATATGGCGCTCAGGCCGCGTCGAGGCGGAGCAGCGCGCGGGCGTTGGTCTCGTAGATGCGCCGGCGCGCCGCCGCATCGATGTCGAGCGCATCGACCGCGTCGATGGTGCCGCCGATGAACAGCGCCCCGCCCTCCGGGTCGAACGGGGCGTCGGTCGCGAACAGGCTGCGTCCGGCGCCGAAGAAGTCGTAGCCGCACACGGTCGCCGGGCGCGAGCCGTTGAGCGCCGTGTCGCCATACAGCATGCGGTAATAGTCGATCGGCTGCCTTTCGAGCCCGGCGCGGGCGGCGAGCGGATTGTCGCCGACCCCGCCCTCGAAGAGCTGCTCGAAGCCGATGGCGATCTTCTCCGCGAAGAACGGGATCATGCCGCCCATGTGGTGGGTGATGATCTTGAGGCCGGGCAGGGCGTCGAACAGCCCGGAGAAGATCAGCCGCGCCATGCAGGCGCTGGTCTCGTAGGGCCAGCCGAAGGTGAACCAGATCTCGTGCTCGGAGAACTCCTCGCTCACGTAGTCGGGGTGGTTGGGCCCGCGGATCGGATGCACCCAGACCGGCAGGTCGCGCCCCGCCAGGCATTCGAAGAGGGGGCGGAACGGGGCGGCGCTGAGCGGCCGGCCCAGCACGTTGGTGAAGACCTGCACGCCGCGCGCGCCGAGCTCGCCGATGCAGCGCTCGGCCTCGGCCACCGCGCCGTCCGGGTCGTTCAGCGCGACCGAAGCCGTGAAGGCGGGGAAGCGGTCGGGGTAGCGGTCGCAGAGCTCGGCCATGCCGTCATTGGCGATGCGCGCGAGCTCGGCGCTCTCCGCCGGGGTGCCGAGGGCCTCGAGCGGCGGGTTGGCGAGCGACAGCACCTGACAATAGTCCTCGAAGCCGTCCATCATGCGGAGCCGCGCCTCGACGTCGGTCAGCGTCGGCAGCAGCGGGTAGCGGCCCAGCATCCGCTTGTCGGGGATGACTGCCTTCAGCCTCTCGAAATAGGCGGCGGGCAGGATGTGGTTGAAGACGTCGAGTTTCATCGCTTGTCGTCCGGCACGCTTTTCCCGTCGGTGCCCTCATTGTAGCGTTGCGCCGCGACCGCCGCTGCCTGAAGAACCGGGAGGCGCTGCCATGGCCGGCTACACCGTCCCCGCATTCGCGCGCTTCATCGACGACCTGCGCGCCCATTTCGCGAAGCACCTGCCGGAAGAGGAGCGCTGGCGCGGCGTCAAGGACCTGCTCCGAATTCTCGTCGACGACCCTGAGATGCGCGCGGCCTCGCGCGGCTGGACCGCGAAGAAGGGGCGCGAATACGTGCTCCACCACGATCCGGATCGCGGCTTTTTCGTGGGCGCGCTGGTGCGCGAGCCGGGTCACCGCGCCTTCATCCACGACCACGCCCACACATGGACGGTCTATGGCGTGCTGGACGGGGCCGAGATCACCCATGTCTACGCGCGCACCGACGACGGGACCACGCCCGGCAAAGCGACGCTGGAGCTGATCGACAGGCACGATGCGCCGGCCGGCCATGTCGACCTGATCGGCCCCTGGGTGCCGCATTCCGAATGGGGCGCGTCCGACCGCTCGGTGGCGATCACGGTGCGCAGCGACCGCCCCGGCGGCTACAGCCAGAACCGCTTCTTCCCGGAGACTGGAAGCACCGACGACACCCATCGCGGGCTGGTGCTGGTGCCGCTCGCGGTCTGAGCGGCGCTCAGGCGGCGCGTCGCCGGCGCCACTGGCTCAGCAGCACCAAAGCGAGCACCGCCAGGCCGAACGGGTAGACGATCTCCTTGGGCGGGCGGTCGACCTGCTCGACGTCGATATCGGTGATGCGGTCGCCGAAGGTGAGCCCCGCCTTCTCGGCCGGGCCGTTGAAGACCGTGTCGCTCACCTCGTAGCCGCCGCCCTCGGCCGGGCCGAGCTCGATCCCGATGCGCTGCGCCAGCGACTGCCGGCCCTCCGGCGGCGGCGGAACGATGGCGAACAGCTTGTAGCGGTCGCCGTAATCGGTCGACCGCACCGCGTGCAGGCGGATTTTGCGGTCTTCCGGGATCCGTCCGGGCGACGCCTCGACCTCGGCGATGCCAATGGACGAGAATTCGGGCTTGACCAGGTTGAGCACGAAATCGGGGCGGAACAGCGAGACGATCACCAGCGCCAGCAGGACCCCCTCCCAGATCCGCACCCTGACCAGCAGCCAGCCCTGGGTGAGCGCGCTGAAGGCGAGGATCGCGATCAGCGAGACCGCGAACACGAGCGCGCCGTGGCCCACGCTGTCGACGCCGATGAGCAGGAGCTCCGGGTTGAACACGAAGACCAGCGGCAGGATCGCGGTGCGGATGTCGTAGAGAAAGGACTGCACCCCGGTGCGCAGCGGATCGGCCCCCGATATCGCCGACGCGGCGAAGGCGGCGAGACAGACCGGCGGCGTCGAATCCGCCATCAGCCCGAAATAGAACACGAACAGGTGGACGGCGATCAGCGGCAGGACGAGCCCCGAGGCGTTGCCGAGCTCGACGATGACGCCGGCCATCAGCGAGGCGACGACGATGTAGTTCGCCGTCGTCGGCAGGCCCATGCCGAGAATGATGCAGACCACCGCGGTGAGCAGCAGCAGGATATAGACATTGCCGCCCGAGATCGCCTCGACCACGCCGACCATGGCGTTGTTGAGCCCGGTCGAGGAGACCGCGCCGACGATGATCCCGGCGGTCGCGACCGCGACCGCGATGTTCACCATATTGCGCGCGCCGGACACCAGCCCGTCATAGATCTCCACGAACCCGTCGGCGACGGCGCGGCCGATGCCGCGCTCGCCGCCGCGTGCGGCGGCCACCGCGTTCTGGACGACGATGATCGCCATCAGCAGCACGATCGACCAGAAGACGGCGCTGCCCGCGGTCCAGCGCTCGACCATCAGCAGGTAGATCAGCACCACGATCGGGATCAGGAAATGAACCCCGCGCACGAAGGTGCGGCGGAGATGCGGGATGTCCGCCCGCGGCAGCCCGGACAGGCCGAGCTTCAGCGCCTCGAGATGCGAGATGTAGAGCAGCGCCATGTAGCTGATCGCCGCGGGAATGGCGGCGGCGACGATCACGTCGAAATAGCTGATGCCGATGAACTCGGCGATGATGAACGCCGCCGCCCCCATGATCGGCGGCATGATCTGGCCGTTGGTCGAGGCGGCGACCTCGATCGCGCCGGCCTTGGTCGCCGGCATGCCGATGCGGCGCATGACCGGGATGGTGAAGGTGCCGGTGGTCACGACGTTGGCGATCGACGAGCCGGAGATCATGCCGGTCATGCCGGAGGCGAGGATCGCCGCCTTGGCCGGCCCGCCGCGATAGCGCCCGACCATGGCGAAGGAGAGGTCGAGGAAGTACTGGCCGGCGCCCGCCTTGTCGAGCAGCGCGCCGAACAGCACGAACAGGAAGACGAAGCTCACCGACACGTCGATCGGGATGCCGAAGATCGCCTCGCCGCCGAGCCACTGGTAACCGATCAGGCGCTCCAGCGAGACCCCCTTGTGCGAGACGATCTCGGGCATCGACTGGCCGAAGATCGAGTAGAGCAGGAACACCCCGGCGACGATCACCAGAGGGATTCCGATGCTGCGCCGCGTCGCCTCCAGCAGGAGCAGGATTCCGATGCCGCCGAGGATCGCCTCCACCGGGAGGGCGAACTCCCGGCCGAACAGCGAGACGTCGTAGCTCAGCAGGATTCCCTGGCGCGCGACCAGGCCGTCATAGCCGAGAAACAGATAGAGCGCCGCGCCGCAGCCGAGCAGCGCGAGCGCGACGTCGTAGAGCGGCAGGCCGCGGTCGCGCCCAAGCCGGCTCGAGAAAGGAAACAGGAGAAAACAGAGAACCAGCCCGAAGGCGAGATGGACACCCCGCGCCGGCACGTCGACGATGATGCCGAAGCCGAGCGCGAACGGCAGCGGCGAGGCGATCCAGAGCTGGTAGAGCGACCACAGCGCGGCGATGCCGCCGACGAAGGCGGCGAGACCCGGCGCCATCCCGCGGCCGCCGTCCTCCAGCTCTTCGAGCGTTTCCCGGAGCCGCGCCGCCGACGGTTCCGCTGGGTCGCCGTAGTCGCGCTCCGCCATCCGTCACCCGAAACGGTAGGGGCGGGTCCCGCGCGGCGTCGTCGGCGGGTACCCGCCCCGGTCGGTATGGAGCCCGATGCGCCGGCGGTCGGCTACATCAAGCCCTTTTCCTTGTAGTACTTGGCCGCCCCGTTGTGCAGCGGCGCCGACAGCCCGTCCTTCATCATCCGCTTCGGATCGAGGTTGCGGAACGCCGGATGCAGCTTGCGGAAATCCGCGATGTTCTCGAGCGCCGCGCGGGTCACCTCAAAGACCACCTGGTCGGACACGTCGGCGCTGGTGACGAACGTCGCCATGACGCCGAAGGTGGTCACGTCGGCAGCGGTGCTCTTGTAGGTCCCCTTCGGGATGGTCGCGAACGCGTAGAACGGGTTCTCCGAGACCAGCTTCTTCTCGACCATGCCGGCCAGGTTGATGATGCGCGCGCCGCAGCCGTCGGTCGCCACCGCAACGCCGGCATTCGGCACGCCGACAGTGTAGCCATAGCCGTCGATCTTGCCGTCGCACAGCGCCTTGGACTGCTCGGTCGAGGTCAGCTCGGAGGCCAGCTTGAAGTCGCCGACCTTGGTCCCGTAGGCCTTCATCAGCACCTCGGTGGTGCCGCGCTGGCCGGAGCCGGGATTGCCGATATTGAACCGCTTGCCCTTCAAGTCGGCCCAGGAGTTGATGCCCGAATCCTTGCCCACGATGATGTGGTAGGGCTCGGGGTGGACCGAAAAGACCGCGCGCAGCTTCTTGAAGTGGGTCACCTTGTCGGACGACCCGTTATAGGAGTGGTACTGCCAGTCGGACTGGGCAACGCCGAAGTCGAGCTCGCCGGCGGCGATCTGCCCGATATTGTAGGTCGACCCGCCGGTCGAGGGCGCCGAGCAGCGGATGCCGTGCTTGCGGCCCTTCTTGCGGCCTTCCGCGGCCTCCTTGTGGACCAGGCGGCAGATCGTGTTGCCGACGACGAAATAGACGCCGGTGGGCCCGCCCGTGCCGATTGAGATGAATGTCCGCTTGCTGGCGGCCTCGGCCGTTCCGGCGGCGCTCAGCGCGAGCCCGGCCGCGGCCGCGACGGCGGCGAGCGCTCCGATTCCCTTGACCATGATGTGTTCTCCCTAGCTGTCGGGTCCCGGCGTTCCGCGCAGGAAAGCCCGTCGCGCGGAGGAGTGCCGGGACTTCAGGCTAGAGAGCGGGCCGGGGGGGCGTCAAGCGCGATGCGCGCCCAGGCGTCGGTTTGTCCCGCCTCTCGAACGGACAGGGACGCGCGGCAGCCTTACGGCAGGCGAATCAGCAAGCCGAGAACGATCACGGCAAGGGAGAACATACCGGCAACCGCCAGCAACAGGCGGGTCTCGCGCTTCGCCATGTCCTCGGCGAGGCGCGCAATGTCGGTCCGGTACTCCGCCTGCCGCGTTTCGGATCGTGCTTCTACCGCCGCCATTTCGCCCTCCAGCCGCGCCAGCCGTTCGGAAAGCTCCATGCGCCGAAGCTAGTGGCCGGCCCCTTTTTCGTCAAGCTGTTGCCCTTGCGCCACGCTGGCTCCGGTTTGTCTCGCCCCTCGAGCGGACGGAGACGCACGAGTTCCTCACGGCAGGCGAATCAGCAAGCCGAGAACGATCACGGCAAGGGAGAACATGCCGGCCACCGCCAGCAACAGACGCGTGTCGCGCTTCGCGGCTTCGGTGTCCCGCTTCGCCATGTCCTCGGCGAGGCGCGCAATGTCGGTCCGGTACTCCGCCTGCCGCGTTTCGGATCGTGCTTCCACCGCCGCCACTTCGCCCTCCAGCCGCGCCAGCCGTTCGGAAAGCTCCATATCCCGAAGGTAGCAGCGGCCTGCTCTTTCCTCAAGTTTCGGACCCTGCGACGGGTTGGGGGACGGGGCCCGCATTTGTTTGAATTTCCGGTGCCATGTGCCTATAAGTCCTGCATCGAATTGCCTGCCGCCGGGGCGGTGCTGCGGGCGGTCGCGGGCAGGCTGCCCCGGGGAGGGGGAGATGGCGCTGGACTCGATGCTGCTCGAGTATCTGCCGATTCTGATTTTCCTCGGCATCGCCGTGGCGATGGCCGTGGCGGCGGTCGCCGCCTCCTACATCATCGCCCGGCAGCGGCCGGACAGCGAGAAGGTCTCGGCCTACGAATGCGGTTTCGAGGCGTTCGACGACGCGCGCAGCCAGTTCGACGTGCGCTTCTACCTCGTCGCCATCCTGTTCATCATCTTCGATCTCGAAATCGCCTTTCTGTTCCCCTGGGCGATCTCGCTCGGGACGATCGGCATGCTGGGCTTCTGGTCGATGGTGGTCTTCCTCGCGGTGCTGACCATCGGCTTCGTCTACGAATGGAAGAAGGGCGCACTCGAATGGGAGTGAGCGTCAACCCCGCCGACACCGGCGCCGCGATGCGGGCGATCGGCTCCGAGCTGTCCGACAAGGGGTTCATCGTCACCCAGGTCGACAAGCTTATGAGCTGGGCGCAGAGCGGGTCGCTGTGGCCGATGACCTTCGGGCTGGCCTGCTGCGCGGTCGAGATGATGCACTCGGCGGCGAGCCGCTACGATCTCGACCGGTTCGGGGTGATCTTCCGCCCCAGCCCGCGCCAGTCCGACGTGATGATCGTCGCCGGAACGCTGACCAACAAGATGGCGCCGGCGCTGCGCAAGGTCTACGACCAGATGGCCGAGCCGCGCTGGGTGATCTCGATGGGAAGCTGCGCCAATGGCGGCGGCTACTACCACTACTCCTACTCCGTGGTACGGGGCTGCGACCGGATCGTCCCGGTCGACATCTACGTCCCCGGCTGCCCGCCGACGGCGGAGGCGCTGCTCTATGGGATTCTCCAGCTCCAGAAGAAGATCAAGCGGACGAGCAGCTTCGCCCGTTGACCGGTGACATCGATCCAGCGGACCGCGCAAGGCACGGGATGAACCAGGCGCTCATCGAACTCGGCGAGTATGTCGGCGCGGCCCTGCCGGTCGACGGCGCCGAAATCGCGGCCGCCGGCGACGAGCTCGTGCTCGCCGTGCCGGCCGCGGAGCTCGAGCGCGCGCTGACCTGGCTGCGCGACGACCCGCAATGCCTGTTCGAGATGCTGGTCGACATATGCGGCGTCGACTACCCCGAGCGTGCGCAGCGCTTCGAGGTGGTCTACAACCTGCTCAGCCTGCGCCACAACCAGCGCATCCGGGTCAAGCTGTCGGCCGATGCCGAGACCCCGGTGCCGTCGGCGGTCGGCGTCTACTCCGCCGCCGGCTGGTACGAGCGCGAGGCCTGGGACCTCTACGGCATCTGCTTCGCCGGCAACCCGGATCTGCGCCGGATCATGACCGATTACGGGTTCGAGGGGCATCCGCTCCGAAAGGACTTTCCGCTGACCGGCTTCGTCGAGCTGCGCTACGACGACGAGCAGAAGCGCTGCGCCTACGAGCCGGTGCAGCTCACCCAGGATTTTCGCGACTTCGACTTCATGAGCCCGTGGGAGGGCGCCCGATACGTCCTGCCGGGCGACGAGAAGGCCGCCGAGGGCGGCGGCGGGGACTGACTTGGCCGAGACCGAGATCAAGAACCTGACGATGAATTTCGGCCCGCAGCACCCCGCCGCGCACGGCGTGCTCAGGCTGGTGGTCGAGATGGACGGCGAGGTGATCGAGCGCGCCGACCCGCATATCGGCCTCTTGCACCGCGGCACCGAGAAGCTGATCGAGCACAAGACCTACGTCCAGGCGGTGCCCTATTTCGACCGGCTCGACTACGTCTCGCCGATGTGCCAGGAGCACGCCTTCGCGCTGGCGACGGAAAACCTGCTGGGCATCGCGGTGCCCGAGCGCGGGCAGTACATCCGCGTGCTGTTCAGCGAGATCACCCGCCTGCTCAATCACATCATGAATGTCTGCGCCTTCGCGCTCGATGTCGGGGCGATGACCCCGTTCCTCTGGGGATTCGAGGAACGCGAAAAAATGATGGGGTTCTACGACAAGGTCTCCGGCGCCCGGCTGCACGCCGCCTATTTCCGGCCGGGCGGCGTGCACCGCGACATGCCGGCCGGGCTGGCGGACGAGATCGCCGCGTTCAGCGAGACCTTCCCGAGATTCATCGACGATACCGAATCGCTGCTCACGGAGAACCGCATCTTCAAGCAGCGCACCGTCGATATCGGCACGGTCTCCCGCGAGGACGCGCTCGACTGGGGGCTGACGGGTCCCATGCTCAGGGGCTCGGGCGTGCCCTGGGATCTGCGCAAGGCCCAGCCCTACGACGTCTACGAGCGGATGGATTTCGACATTCCGGTCGGCAGGAACGGCGACTGCTACGACCGCTACCTCGTGCGGATCGAGGAGATGCGCCAGTCGCTGCGCATCATCGAGCAGTGCCTGGCGGCGCTGCCCGACGGTCCGGTGAAGACCGAGGACGGCAAGGTATCGCCGCCCTCCCGGGCCGAGATGAAGGGCTCGATGGAGGCGCTGATCCACCACTTCAAGCTCTACACCGAGGGCTACAAGGTGCCGCAGGGCGAGACCTACACGGCGGTCGAGGCGCCGAAGGGCGAGTTCGGCGTCTATCTCGTCTCGGACGGCAGCAACAAGCCCTATCGCTGCAAGATCCGCGCGCCGGGCTTCGCCTTCCTCCAGGCGACCGAGTTCATGTCCAGGGGCCACATGCTGGCCGATCTGGTGGCCATCGTGGGCTCGATGGACATCGTCTTCGGGGAGATCGACCGGTGAGCGGAGGGTTCGCGCTGACGCCCGAGAACCGGGCGAAGGCCGAGGCCTTCGTCGCGCGCTATCCCGAAGGGCGGCAGTCCTCGGCGGTATTGGCGGTGCTCGACATCGCGCAGCGCCAGAACGGCGGCTGGCTTTCGCCGGCGGCGGTCGAGCATGTCGCGCGGATGCTCGACATGGCGGAGATCCGGATCTACGAGATCGTATCGTTCTACGAGATGCTGCACGCCCAACCGGTGGGCGAGCACATGGTCAGGGTCTGCACCACCACCCCCTGCATGCTGCGCGGCAGCACCGACATCCTGGAGGCCTGCAAGGGCGAGCTCGGCGTCGAAATCGGCGGCACCACGGCGGACGGCAAGTTCACCCTGACCGAGTTCGAGTGCCTCGGCGCCTGCGTCAACGCGCCGATCGTCTGGATCGGCGACGACTACTACGAAGATCTCGACCCGGAGAGGATTGTCGCGATCCTGAAGGCGTTCCGCGCCGGAGAACCGCCCGAGCCGGGCTCGCAGATCGGCCGCAGGGGATCGGCGCCGCTCGGCGAGTGGACCTCGCTGAACGAGTTCGCGCCGTCGGGCGGGGCGGGGGAGGGCGGCTGATGGCGCTCGCCGACAGGGACCGCATCTTCACCAACCTCTACGGCCAGGACGACTGGCGGCTCGCCGGGGCCAGGCGGCGCGGCGACTGGGACGCTACAAGCGACCTGCTCGCCAAGGGGCGCGAGTGGGCGGTCGAGGAGGTCAAATCGTCAGGGCTTCGCGGGCGCGGCGGTGCCGGGTTCCCGACCGGGCTCAAATGGTCCTTCATGCCCAGGGAATCGGACGGACGGCCGTCATTTCTGGTCGTCAACGCGGACGAGAGCGAGCCCGGAACCTGCAAGGACCGCGACATCTTGCGGAACGATCCTCACAAACTGATCGAAGGATCGCTGCTGGCCGGCTTCGCCATGGGGGCGCACACCGCCTTCATCTACGTGCGCGGCGAGTTCTTCCGCGAGGCTGAGCGGCTGGAGGCGGCGGTCGGCGAGGCGCGCGCGGCCGGGCTGATCGGTCCCGACGCCTGCGGCTCGGGCTGGGATTTCGACATCGTCGTCCATCGCGGCGCCGGCGCCTATATCTGCGGCGAGGAGACCGGGCTTCTGGAAAGCCTCGAGGGCAAGAAGGGGATGCCCCGGATCAAGCCGCCGTTTCCGGCCAATACCGGTCTCTACGGCTGCCCCACGACGATCAACAACGTCGAGACGATCGCCGTGGTGCCGGCCATCCTGCGCCGCGGCGCCTCCTGGTTCGCCGGGTTCGGACGGGAGAACAACACCGGCACCAAGGTGTTCTGCATCTCCGGCCATGTGAACGACCCTTGCAACGTCGAAGAGGAGATGGGGATCCCGCTGCGCGAGCTGATCGAGAAGCACGCCGGCGGGGTGCGCGGCGGCTGGGACAACCTCAAGGCGGTGATCCCGGGCGGCTCGTCGGTGCCGCTGATCCCGAAATCGCTGTGCGATACCGCGATCATGGATTTCGACGGGCTGCGCGACCTCAAGTCGGGGCTCGGCACGGCGGCGGTGATCGTCATGGACGAATCGACCGACGTGGTCGCCGCCATCGCCCGGCTGTCGAAGTTCTACATGCACGAATCCTGCGGCCAGTGCACGCCCTGCCGCGAGGGCACGGGCTGGATGTGGCGGGTGATGGAGCGGCTGGTCCGCGGCGACGCCGAGGTCGAGGAGATCGACATGCTGCTCGCCGTCAGCTACGAGATCGAGGGCCACACCATCTGCGCCCACGGCGACGCCTCGGCCTGGCCGATCCAGGGCCTGATGCGTCACTTCCGCGACGAGGTGGAGAGCCGCATCGTCGCCCGCAAGTCGGGCCGCGTGGCGGCGGCGTGAGCGGGATGTCCGAGTTTCGGATCGAGTATTTGATTTTGTTTGCCGGATTCGTATTGCCGGGCGCGATTTCCATATACGTGTATTCATTGATTGTCCCTCAGAGGGACGTGCAATTGAAGGACAAGATAGCGGAATCGATTTGTTTGAGTATTTTGAACTTCGTTATCATGATTATTCCAATTACATGGGCTCTAGAGCTCGGATTTTCCAAAGATACAGTATTGTTGACCTATATGTTGCTCATTCTGTCTTTTGTAGTTGCGCCCGCGGTTTGGCCCCGTCTCTGGATACTCATTTTGCGATTTGCGGAGGATCGCAGGACCATCTTGCCTCGGTCCCGAACCGCATGGGACCACTACTTTGCTTCGCTTCGTGATGGCGTTTGGGTGCAGGCCGTTCTAAAGGACGGTAGCGTCGTCGGCGGTATTTTCGGTCGGGACTCGTTTGCCAGTTCGTATCCCGAGCCGGGGCATATCTACATCCAGGAACTCTGGCAGATCGATGCCCAAGGGCACTTCATGAGTCCCATGAATGGCTCTCCCGGTATCCTGTTGCGGCCAGACGACTACCGCTATCTGAGGGTTTACTAGGGAGACTGAGATGGCTGAAGACGGTCGACGCAAACGCGGAACCCGCTACCGAGCTGACGAAGCGTTCGGATATACGCCGGAAAGGGACCCGCCCCGAACTCCGCCGACTTCGGCGCGAAGTAAAGAAGAGCGTACGGAATCTTCCAGCTCCGACGTGAGACCGGACAAAGCGAAGCCTTCCGAGCGATGAGGAAATGAGCGCGGCGCGAGAACCATGGCCACACTGACCATCGACGGCGTCGAGATCGAGGTCGAGGACGGGATCACCGTCCTGCAGGCCTGCGAAGAGGCCGGCATCGAGATCCCGCGCTTCTGCTATCACGAGCGCCTGTCGATCGCCGGCAACTGCCGCATGTGCCTGGTCGAGATGGAGCGCTCGCCCAAGCCGATCGCCTCCTGCGCCATGCCGGTCGGCAACAACATGGTGATCCGCACCAACACGCCGATGGTCCGGAAGGCGCGCCAGGGGGTAATGGAGTTCCTGCTGATCAACCACCCGCTCGACTGCCCGATCTGCGACCAGGGCGGCGAGTGCGACCTGCAGGACCAGGCGATGGCCTACGGCTTCGACCGCTCGCGCTTCGCCGAGAACAAGCGCGCCGTGCCGGACAAGGATTTCGGCCCGCTGGTCGAGACCCACATGACGCGCTGCATCCACTGTACGCGCTGCATCCGCTTCGCGACCGAAATCGCGGGCGTCGAGGAGCTCGGCGCCACCGGGCGCGGCGAGCACATGGAGGTCGGCACCTATGTCGAGAAGGCGCTGACCTCCGAGCTGTCGGGCAACATCATCGATCTCTGCCCGGTGGGCGCGCTGACCTCCAAACCCTACGCCTTCAACGCGCGTCCTTGGGAGCTCGCCAAGACCGAGACCGTGGACGTGATGGACGCGGTCGGCAGCAATATCCGCGTCGATTCGCGGGACGGCGAGGTGCAGCGGGTCGTCCCGCTGCTGAACGAGGACATCAACGAGGAGTGGATTTCCGACAAGACACGGTTCGCCTGCGACGGGCTACGCCGCCAGCGCCTCGACACGCCCTATGTGCGGAGCGACGGCAGGCTCGCGCCCGCGAGCTGGGCGGAAGCGCTCTGCGCGGTCGCCGAGCGGCTGGACGGGACCGCGCCGCAGCGCATGGCGGCGATCGCCGGCGACCTGGCCTGCTGCGAGTCGATGGCGATGCTGAAGGACCTGTTCGCCGCGCTCGGCTCGCCCCATGTCGATGCGCGCCAGGAGGGGGCGAAGCTCTCGACCGCGGCGCGCGCCGGCTACCTGTTCAACACCGCCATCGTCGGGATCGAGGACGCCGATGCCTGCCTGGTCGTGGGTGCGGATGTGCGCCGCGAAGCGCCGCTGGTCAATGCGCGCCTGCGCAAGCGCCAATCGATGGGCGGCTTCCCGGTCGGGCTGATCGGCGAGCCGGTCGACCTCACCTGGCGCTACGACCATCTCGGCAACGACGCCGCTTCGCTCTCGGACATCGCGGCGGGCGGCCACCCGTTCTGCGCGGTGCTGGAAGCGGCGGCGCGTCCGATGATCGTCCTCGGCGAGGCGGCCTACGCGCGCCACGACGGGGCGCGAATCCTCGGCACCGCGCGTGCGATCGCCGAACGCTTCGGCATGGCGAGCGAAGACTGGAACGGGTTCAACGTGCTGCACCGCGCCGCCGCCCGGGTGGGCGGGCTCGATCTCGGCCTGGTCCCGGGCGAGGGGGGGCGCGACGTCGAGGCCATCCTGGCGGGCGCGGAAAGCGGCGAGATCGAAGCGGTCTATCTGCTCGGCGCCGACGAGATCGACACGCAAAGGCTCGGTGAAGCCTTCGTGATCTATCAGGGCCATCACGGAGACGCCGGGGCGATGCGCGCCGATGTCATCCTGCCCGGCGCTGCCTATACCGAGAAGGAGGCGACCTACGTCAACCTCGAGGGCCGGCCGCAGCGCACCGCCCGCGCGGTGCATCCGCCGGGCGAGGCGCGTGAGGACTGGCGCATTCTGCGCGCGCTGTCCGAGACCCTCGGCCGCAAGCTGCCTTGCGACACCGTCGAACAGGTGCGCGCACGGATGGCGGCGATCGCCCCGGTCCTCGCCGGCATCGGCGCGGTCGAACGGGCGCCCTGGCAGGCGTTCGGCGAGGACGGGACGCCCGATCCTGGACCGCTCGGCACCGTAATCGGCAACTACTACATGACCGACCCGATCTCGCGGTCGTCGGAGACCATGGCGGCCTGCACGCGGGCCTTCCTGGGTTCCGCCCGGGCGGCGGTGCATGGATAGCTTCCTCGACATCTATATCTGGCCGACGGTGCTGATCGTGCTGTCGATCGTCGCCATCATCGTCCCGGTGCTGGCGGGGGCGGCCTACATGACCTTGGCCGAGCGCAAGGTCATCGCGGCGATCCAGCTCCGCAAGGGCCCCAACGTGGTCGGCCCGTTCGGCCTGTTCCAGCCGATCGCCGACGGCATCAAAATCCTGTTCAAGGAGACCATCATCCCGACCGGCGCCAACCGGATCGTGTTCCTGATGGCGCCGATGCTGACCTTCATCCTGAGCCTGGTCGCCTGGGCGGTGATCCCGTTCGACGAGGGCTGGGTGCTGGCCGACATCAATGTCGGGATCCTCTATTTGTTCGCGATCTCCTCCCTCGGGGTCTACGGCATCATCATGGCCGGGTGGGCGTCGAACTCGAAATACGCCTTCCTCGGCGCGCTGCGCTCGGCCGCCCAGATGGTGTCCTACGAGGTGGCGATCGGCTTCGTGATCATCAGCGTGCTGCTCTGCGTCGGCTCTCTCAATCTGAGCGAGATCGTCAAGGCGCAGGAGGGGCTGTGGTTCTGCATCCCGCTATTGCCGATGTTCGTGATGTTCTTCGTCTCGACGCTGGCCGAGACCAACCGCGCGCCGTTCGACCTGCCCGAGGCCGAGGCCGAGCTGGTGGCGGGCTACAACGTCGAGTACTCGTCGATCACGTTTGCGCTCTTCTTCGTCGGCGAGTACGCCAACATGATCCTGATGAGCGCGATGACGACGGTGCTGTTCCTCGGCGGCTGGCTGCCGTTGATCGACATCGCGCCGTTCAACTGGATCCCCGGCGCGATCTGGTTCGGCGCCAAGGTGGCGTTCTGCCTGTTCGTCTTCCTGTGGGTGCGCGCGACCTTCCCGCGCTATCGCTACGACCAGCTGATGCGGCTCGGCTGGAAGGTGTTCCTGCCGGGCTCGCTGCTCTGGCTGGTGCTGGTGGCGGGCTATCTGGTGGCGACCGGCACGGCGCCGATGGGGGTGCGGTGATGGCCCTGCTCGACCGTTCCGCCCGGGCGCTGTTCCTGACCGAGCTCCTGTCGGGGATGGCGGTGACGCTGCGCTATTTGTTCAAGCCCAAGGTGACGCTCAACTACCCCTACGAGAAGGGCCCGCTGAGCCCGCGCTTCCGCGGCGAGCACGCGCTCAGGCGCTACCCCAACGGCGAGGAGCGCTGCATCGCCTGCAAGCTGTGCGAGGCGATCTGCCCGGCCCAGGCGATCACCATCGAGGCCGAGCCGCGCGCCGACGGCAGCCGGCGGACGACGCGCTACGACATCGACATGACCAAGTGCATCTATTGCGGGTTCTGCGAGGAGGCCTGCCCGGTGGATGCCATCGTCGAGGGGCCGAATTTCGAGTTCGCGACCGAGACCCGCGAGGAGCTGATGTACAACAAGGAGAAGCTCCTCGACAACGGCGATCGCTGGGAGGCGGACCTCGCCGCCAGGCTCAGCGCCGATGCGCCCTACCGCTAGGCGCCGGCGATGATCGTCCAGACCGCCGCCTTCTACCTGTTCGCCGCCGTCGCCGTGGCGGCCGCGGTCATGGTGATCTCGGCGCGCAACCCGGTCCACTCGGTGCTGTTCCTGATCCTCGCCTTCTTCAACGCGGCCGGGCTGTTCGTGCTGATGGGCGCGGAGTTCATCGCCATGACGCTGGTCATCGTCTATGTCGGCGCGGTGGCGGTGCTGTTCCTCTTCGTCGTCATGATGCTCGACATCAACTTCGTCGAGCTGCGCCAGGGCTTCCTGCAATATCTGCCGACCGGGGCGCTGATCGGCGTCGTCCTGCTGGCCGAGCTGGTGCTGGTCTTCGCCGGCTGGGCGTTCGCCCCCGACGAGGCGGTGATCCGTGCCGCGCCGACCCCGCCGGCGGACGAGATCACCAATACCCACGCGCTCGGGCGCATCCTCTACACCGACTACATCTACGCCTTCCAGGCGGCCGGGGTGATCCTGCTGATCGCCATGATCGGCGCCATCGTGCTGACGCTCCGGGCGCGCGAGGGGGTGCGCAAGCAGCGCATCGTCGACCAGCTCGGGCGCGCCCGCGCGGATGCCGTGGAGCTCAAGAAGGTCGAGCCGGGGAGCGGCGTCTGACGTGGTCGGTCTCGCGCATTATCTGACGGTCGCCGCGATCCTGTTCACGCTCGGGATCTTCGGCATCTTCCTCAACCGCAAGAACGTGATCGTCATCCTGATGTCGATCGAGCTCATCCTGCTCGCGGTCAACATCAACCTGGTCGCCTTCTCGGTCCACCTGCAGGACCTGGCGGGCCAGGTCTTCGCGCTGCTGGTGCTTGCCATCGCCGCGGCGGAGGCGGCCATCGGGCTCGCCATCATCGTCGTCTATTTCCGCAATCGCGGCTCGATCGCGGTCGAGGACATCAACCTGATGCGGGGCTAGGGCGTGCTGTATTCGCTTGCCGTCTTCCTGCCGCTGATCGGCGCCGCGATCGCCGGGCCGTTCGGCCGGCTGATCGGCGACCGGGCCGCGCAATACGTGACCTGCGGAGCGCTGATCGGCTCGGCCGCGATCTCGACCCTGATCCTCTACGAGGTGGCGCTCGGCGGCGAGCCGCGCTCGATCGTGCTGTTCTCCTGGATGACGTCCGGGACCTTCGACGTGGTCTGGTCGCTGCGCTTCGACCAGCTCGCCGCGGTGATGGTCTTCGTCGTCTCGGTGGTCTCGGCCTGCGTGCATGTCTACTCGATCGGCTACATGCACCACGACCCGTCGATCCCGCGCTTCATGGCCTATCTCAGCCTGTTCACCTTCTTCATGCTGGCGCTGGTGACGGCGGACAACCTGCTCCAGCTGTTCTTCGGCTGGGAAGGGGTCGGGCTCTGCTCCTACTTCCTGATCGGCTTCTGGTACGACCGGCCGGCCGCCAACGCGGCCGCGATCAAGGCCTTCATCGTCAACCGGGTGGGCGATTTCGGCTTCGCGCTCGGCATCATGGGCGTGTTCCTGGTGTTCGGCTCGATCGAGCTCCCGGCGATCTTCGGCGCCGCGCCGGAGAAGGCCGAGGCGACGATCTCCTTCCTCGGCCTGGAGGGGCATGCGCTGACCGTGCTCTGCATCCTCCTGTTCATCGGCGCGATGGGGAAATCGGCGCAGCTCGGCCTGCACACCTGGCTGCCCGACGCGATGGAGGGCCCGACCCCGGTCTCGGCCCTGATCCATGCGGCGACGATGGTCACCGCCGGCGTCTTCCTGGTGGCGCGCATGTCGCCGCTCTTCGAATACGCCCCGGCGGCGCTCACCCTGGTGGTGATCGTCGGCGCGGCGACCGCGTTCTTCGCCGCGACCATCGGGCTCTGCCAGAACGACATCAAGCGGGTGATCGCCTATTCGACGTGCAGCCAGCTCGGCTACATGTTCTTCGCCTGCGGGGTCTCTGCCTATTCCGCCGGCATCTTCCACCTGATGACCCACGCCTTCTTCAAGGCGCTCTTGTTCCTCGGCGCGGGCTCGGTGATCCACGCGATGTCGTCCGAGCAGGACATGCGCAGGATGGGCGGGCTCTACCGGCTGATCCCGACGACCTACGGGCTGATGTGGGTGGGCAGCCTGGCGCTCGCCGGAATCCCGGTCTTCGCCGGGTTCTACTCCAAGGACGTGATCATCGAATCGGCCTTCGCCGCGCATACCCTGGCCGGGGACTTCGCCTTCTGGGCCGGCATCGCGGCGGCCTTCATGACCGCGTTCTATTCCTGGCGGCTGCTGATCATGACCTTCCACGGCGCGCCCCGGGCGGACGAGCGCACCATGGCGCATGTCCATGAATCGCCGCTGTCGATGATCGCGCCGCTGGTCGTGCTGGCCGCCGGCGCGGTGTTCTCCGGCATGCTCGGCTACCGCTACTTCGTGGGCGACGGTCTGGCGGCGTTCTGGGGCGATTCGATCCTCGTCCTGCCCGGCCACGACGCGCTCGCCAACGCCCACCACGCGCCGCTCTGGGTCATCGCGCTGCCCGTCGCCGTCGCCGTCGCCGGTATCGCGCTCGCCTACTGGTTCTACATGTTCCGGCCCGGCCTCCCGGTCGCGCTCGCCGGCAGGTTCGCGCCTGGCTACCGGTTCCTGCTCAACAAGTGGTATTTCGACGAGCTTTACGACTGGCTGTTCGTGCGCCCGGCCCACCGCATCGGCCGCGGGCTGTGGAAGGAGGGCGACGGCACGCTGATCGACGGGCTGGGTCCCGACGGGCTGTCCGCGGTCGCCCGCACGCTGGCGCGCCGGGCCAGCATGCTGCAGTCGGGCTATGTCTACCACTACGCCTTCGCGATGCTGATCGGCGTCGCCGCCTTCGTGACCTGGTACCTCTATGCGCAGGGCTGATGGGAGACCGGCGTGACCGGCTGGCCGATTCTCAGCCTGGTGATCTTCCTGCCGACGGTGGGCGCGCTGTTCGTGTTCATCGTGCGCGGGGATGCGCGCACGGTCGCGCGCAACGCACGGATGACCGCGCTCTGGACCTCGCTGATCACCTTCGCGCTGTCGCTCGGCATCTGGATCGACTTCGACAACTCGACCGCGTCCTTCCAGTTCGTCGAGCGCGCCGACTGGATCCCCATCCTCGGCGCGAGCTACCATCTCGGGGTGGACGGCATCTCGATGCTGTTCGTGATCCTGTCCACCTTCCTCACCCCGCTCTGCGTGCTGGCGAGCTGGGAGGCGATCCAGACCCGCGTCAAGGAGTACATGATCGCCTTTCTGCTGCTCGAGACCTTCATGGTGGGGATGTTCTGCGCGCTCGACTTCGTGCTGTTCTACATCTTCTTCGAGGGCGTGCTGATCCCGATGTTCCTGATCATCGGGGTCTGGGGCGGCCCGAACCGGGTCTACGCGGCGTTCAAGTTCTTCCTCTACACGCTGACCGGCTCGGTGCTGCTGCTGGTCGCGGTCATGGTGATCTACTTCGACGCCGAGACCACCGACATCGTCCGCCTGATCGGGATCGGCTTCGACCCCGAGCTTCAGATCTGGCTCTGGCTCGCCTTCTTCGCGAGCTTCGCCGTCAAGGTGCCGATGTGGCCGGTCCACACCTGGCTGCCCGACGCCCATGTCGAGGCGCCGACCGCGGGCTCGGTGATCCTCGCCGGGGTGCTGCTCAAGATGGGGGCCTACGGCTTCCTGCGCTTCTCGCTGCCGATGCTGCCGGTGGCGAGCGAATTCTTCGCGCCCTTCGTCTACACGTTGAGCATCATCGCGATCGTCTACACCTCGCTGGTCGCTCTCGCCCAGGAGGACATGAAGAAGCTGATCGCCTACTCGTCGGTCGCCCATATGGGGTTCGTCACCATCGGCATCTTCACCGTGCAGACCCAGGGCGTCGAAGGCGCGATCGTCCAGATGCTGAGCCACGGCGTGATCTCGGCCGCGCTCTTCCTCTGCGTCGGCGTGGTCTATGACCGGCTGCATACGCGCGAGATCGCGCGCTATGGCGGGCTGGTCCACCGCATGCCGGTCTACGCGGCGGTGTTCATGGTCTTCACCCTGGGGGCGGTGGGACTGCCGGGGACCAGCGGGTTCGTGGGCGAGTTCCTGGTCCTGGTCGGCGCTTTCCAGGTCAATACCTGGCTCGCCCTGCTGGCCACCACCGGGATCGTGCTCGGCGCGGCCTACATGCTCTACCTCTATCGCCGGGTGATCTTCGGCGCGCTCACCAAGGAAGACCTCAAGACCATGGCGGATCTCAACCGGCGGGAGATCGCGGTCTTCGCGCCCTTGGTGGCGGCGACGCTTTGGATGGGCATCTGGCCCGAGCCGTTCCTCGACGTGATGCACGCCTCGGTCGCCAACCTGATCGAGAACTACCAGGTCGCGCTCGAAGCTTCGCGCGCGCTCGCGGTTGCCGGACGATGACGATCGCCTTTCCCGATCTCGCGCTGATCCTGCCCGAGCTGATCCTCGTCTGCGGCGCGATGGCGCTGCTGATGCTGGGGGTCTTCCTCGGCGACCGGTCCTACCACAGCGTGAGCTGGCTGTCGGTGGCGCTGATCCTGGGCGCCGGGGTCGCGGCCAGCCTGACCACCGAGATCCGCGCCACCCTGTTCGACGGCCGCTTCGTGGTCGACGCCTTCGGACATTTCATGAAGTGGCTGGCCTTCGCGGGCTCCGCGCTCGCCATCGTCATGTCCTTCGGATACAACCGCCGCGAGCGGATCGGCCGGCCGGAATACCCCATCCTGATCGTCTTCGCGACTCTCGGGATGTCGATGATGATCTCGGCCAACGACTTGATCTCGCTCTATGTCGGGCTCGAGCTCCAGTCGCTGGCGCTCTACGTGATCGCCGCCTTCCGGCGCGATTCGGCGCGTTCCTCCGAGGCCGGGCTGAAATATTTCGTCCTCGGCGCGCTGTCGTCGGGCATGCTGCTCTACGGCTGCTCGATGGTCTACGGCTTTGCCGGCTCGACCGGCTTCGAGACCCTGGCCGAGCTGTTCTCGCGCCCCGGCACCGGGATCGAGATCGGCGTCGTGATCGGGCTGGTCTTCGTCATCGCCGGGCTCGCCTTCAAGATATCCGCCGTGCCGTTCCACATGTGGACCCCCGACGTCTACCAGGGCGCGCCCACGCCGGTGACCGCCTTCTTCGCCATCGCGCCCAAGATCGCCGCGATGGCGCTGTTCACGCGCGTGCTCATCGGGCCGTTCTTCGATCTGTTCCAGCAATGGCAGCAGGTCGTCATCTTCATCTCCATCCTGTCGATGATCCTGGGCGCGCTGGCGGCGATCTGGCAGACCAACATCAAGCGGCTGCTCGCCTACAGCTCGATCGGCCATGTCGGCTACGCCCTGGTCGGCCTCGCGGCGGGCAGCGCCGACGGCGTGCGCGGCATCGTGATCTACATGGCGGTCTATCTGGTGATGACCGCCGGCACCTTCGGCTGCGTGCTGGCGATGCGCCAGAACGGCCGCATGGTCGAGGGGCTCGCCGACCTCTCGGGGCTCTCGCGGAACGCGCCGCTGATGGCGCTGGCGCTCGCCATCTTCATGTTCTCCATGGCGGGAATCCCGCCGCTTGCCGGGTTCTTCTCCAAGCTCTACGTGTTTCTCGCGGCGATCGACGCGGGGCTCTACACGCTCGCCGTGATCGGCGTGCTGACCAGCGTAATCTCGGCGTTCTACTATTTGCGTATCGTCAAGATCATGTATTTCGACGAGCCGGCGGAGGCGTTCGACAAGCCGATGGGACGCAGCCTCGGCGCCATCGTGGCGGTTTCCAGCGTGCTGGTCGTCGTGTTCATCGCGTTTCAGACCCCCATCGTGCGGGCGGCCGAGATTGCCGCGACCGTGCTCTTCCTCACCTGACCGGTGTCACTTCCGGCCGGCTACCGGCTCGTCGAGCTGCGGCGGATCGACAGCACCAATGCCGAGGCGCTGCGCCGCGCCGCGGACGGGGCACCGCACGGGACGGTCGTCGTCGCCGCGGATCAGACCGTCGGGCGCGGCCGGCGGGGGCGAAGCTGGATCTCGGCGCCGGGCAATCTGTTCATGACCGTCCTGGTCCGCCCGCCGGAGGGAAGCGCCGTTGCCCAGCTCTCCTTCGTCGCCGCCGTCGCGCTCGGCGACGCGCTGCCGCCGGGCACGGATTTCCGCTTCAAATGGCCCAACGACGTGCTGCTGGTCGGCCGCAAGCTCGCGGGCATACTGATCGAGGCGGATGGCGGCGCGGCGGCCGTGGGGATCGGCGTGAACACCGCCTCGACCCCGGAAGCGGTGCGCGGCAGCGCCGCCGATCTCGCCTGCGCGTGCGACGCGCCGCAACTTGCCGGCGACGTCTGCGGCGCCTTCGACCTATGGTACCGGCGCTGGCTCGCCGAGGGGTTCGGGCCGGTGCGCGAGGCCTGGCTCCGTCGCGCCGCCGGGCTCGGCCAGGAGGTCGCGACGGGGTCCGCGCGCGGCCGCTTCGCGCGGCTGACGGAAGACGGCGCGCTGGTCCTCGTCGACGCCTCGGGCGCGGCGACCGAGATCGCCGCCGGCGAGGTGTTCTTCGGGAGGCACCGGTGCTGCTGACCGTCGATTCCGGCAACACCAACATCGTGTTCGCGCTCTACGAGGGCGAGGAGCAGCGCGGCGCGTGGCGCAGCTCGAGCGATCCGCGGCGGACCGCGGACGAGTACGCCGTGTGGCTGAGCCAGCTCATGTCGCTGCGCGGCCTGTCGGCGGGGGACGTCGATGCCGCGATCGTCGCCACCGTCGTCCCCGAGGCGCTGTTCAGCCTGCGCAGCCTGTGCCGGGGGTATTTCGGCTGCGACCCGCTGGTGGTCGGCGAGCCCGGTGTCGAGCTCGGCATCGGCGTGCTGGTCGACAGCCCGTCCGAGGTCGGCACCGACCGGCTGGTGAACGCGGTCGGCGCGCATGAGCGGTTCGGCGGTCCGCTGATCGTCATCGACTTCGGCACCGCGACCACCTTCGACGTGGTCGACGGCGAGGGCAGCTATGCCGGCGGCGTGATCGCGCCCGGCATCAACCTGTCGCTCGACGCGCTGCACGCGGCGGCGGCGCAGCTTCCGCGCGTCGCTGTGCGCCGCCCGCCGAGCGTGATCGGCAAGCGGACCGTGCCCGCGATGCTGTCCGGCATCTACTGGGGCTATGTCGGGCTGATCGAGGGTCTGGTCGCCCGCATCGAGGACGAGTACGGCGCCAAGATGAAGGTCATCGCCACCGGCGGCCTCGCCCCGTTGTTCGCCGAAGCGACCCCGACGATCGGCGCCGTCGATCCGGAGATGACGCTGCGCGGGCTGGCCTCGATCTGGCACCGGAACCGGGACGCATGAAGAACACGGACGAGCTCCGCTTCGTCGCCCTCGGCGGGGCCGGCGAGATCGGCATGAATCTCAGCCTCTACGGCTGCGGCGGGCGCTGGCTGATGGTCGATCTGGGCCTTGGATTCGCCGACGAGTCGACGCCCGGGATCGACATCCTGGTCCCGGACCCCGCCTATATCGCGGAACGCCGCGAAGCGCTCGACGGCATCGTGCTGACCCATGCGCATGAAGACCATCTCGGCGCGGTCGCGGTGCTGTGGCCAAAGCTCCGCTGTCCGGTCTACGCCTCGCCATTCGCGGCGGCGGTGCTCAAGCGCAAGCTCGCCGAGGCCGGGGTCAAGGACGTGCCGCTGCACGTGGTCGCTCCCAACGCGCCCTTCGACGTCGGCCCCTTCGGGATCGAGTATCTGAGCGCCGCCCATTCGATCCCGGAAGGCCACCTGCTCGCCATCCGGACGGCGGCGGGGCTCGCCGTCCACGCCACCGACTGGAAGCTCGACCCCGCGCCGCTGGTGGGCACCCGGACCGACGAGGACCGCCTGCGCGCGCTCGGCGCCGAGGGCGTCCAGGCGTTGCTGGTCGATTCCACCAACGCCATGGTCGAGGGACGCGCCGGCTCCGAGGGCGCGCTGCGCGACAGCCTGACCGAGATCGTCGCCGGCTGCGCCGGGCGCGTCGCCGTGGCCTGCTTCTCCAGCAACATCGCGCGCATCGAGACCATCGCCCACGCCGCCGCCGCCAACGACCGCCAGGCCTGCCTGGTGGGGCGGTCGCTCTGGCGCATGGTGGAGGCGGCGCGCGAGACCGGCTACCTCGCCGGCACGCCGCCCTTCCTGACCGAGCACGACGTGGGATACTTGCCCGCAGACAGGGTGGTGATGGCGGTGACGGGAAGCCAGGGGGAGAGGCGTTCCGCGCTGTCGCGCATCGCCGCCGACGACCACCCGGCGGTCGCGCTGGAGCCCGGCGACACGGTGGTCTTCTCCTCGCGCCAGATCCCCGGCAACGAGCTCGCGATCTCGCGGGTGCAGAACCGGCTGGTGCGGCAGGGAATCGAGGTCATCGTCGACGGCGCGCGCGAGACCCATGTCTCCGGCCACCCGGCGCGCGAGGAGCTGCGGGCGCTCTACGAGTGGCTCAACCCCGCCGCGGTGGTTCCCATCCACGGCGAGACGCGCCACCTGTTCGAGCAGGTCGCGCTCGCCCGCTCGGCCGGCGTGGCCGACGCCCTGGTCGCCGAGAACGGGACCCTGGTCCGGCTGATGCCCGGTCCCGTCGAGGTCATAGGCGAGGTGGAGACGGGCAGACTCGGGCTCGACGGCAAGCGGCTGGTGCCGGTCGACGGCGGGACGATGCGCATGCGCAGCCGGATCGGCTTCGCGGGCTCGGCGGTGGCGACCGTCGTCGTCGATCGGCGCGGCGCGCTGGCGGCGGATCCGAGGGTGACCCTGCACGGCGTCATCGAGCCCGACGATACCGAAGAGGTCGCGGAGGCGGCGATCGACGCGATGATCGACGCGATCGACGACCTTTCCAGGCAGGCGCGGCGCGACGACGACGATGTCGCCGAGGCGGCCAGGCGGGCGCTTGCCGGCACGCTACGGCGGACCACCGGAAAGCGCCCGGTTGCCGAAGTCCATGTGGTCAGGGTCTGACGAGAGGCCGGGAAGGTGAGCTGGGTCTCCGGGATCGTCGTTTACCTGATCCTCTGGTGGCTGGTGTTCTTCGTGACCTTGCCGTTCGGCGTTCGCGCGCCGCACGAGGCGGGCGAGACGGTTCAGGCGGGCAACGCCGACGGCGCCCCGGTCAGGCCGCGGCTCTGGCTCAAGGCCGGGGTCACCACGGTCATTACCGCAATCCTCTGGGGCGTCGCCTACTGGCTGGTCGCCTCCGACCTGATCTCCTTTCGCGGCTGAAGCGATGTCCTACTGCGACCTCGCCCCCGGCCATCCGTTTCACGGCCCCTACCACGACACCGAGTACGGCTTTCCGACTCGCGAGGATTCGGTGCTGTTCGAACGGCTTGCGCTCGAGATCAACCAGGCCGGGCTCTCCTGGCTCACCGTGCTGAAGAAGCGCGAGGCCTTCCTTGCCGCCTTCGACGGCTTCGACGTCGCGACCGTCGCGCGCTATGGCGAGGCCGAACGGGCGCGGCTGCTCGCCGATGCGGGGATCATTCGCAACCGGCTGAAGGTCGATGCGGTGATCGCCAACGCGCGGACCGTCGAGGGATTGATCGCCGAATACGGATCCTTCGCCGGCTGGCTCGACGGCCACCACCCGCTGCCGAAGGATGCGTGGGTCAGGCTGTTCCGCAAGACGTTCCGCTTCACCGGCGGGGAGATCACCGGCGAATTTCTGATGAGCACCGGCTACCTGCCGGGAGCGCATGACGAGGGCTGTCCGGTCTACTCCAGGATCATGGCCCTGACCCCGCCCTGGGCGGGGGCGGACGGTGACGCCGCAGCGCCCGATGTGCCATGATCGCAGCTCCCGTTCGGCACCGAAACCAATAGAAACGCCCGGGAGGCCGATGCAAGTCTGGAGGTTTGACGGTGGCGTCTGAAGACGTTCCGGCCCGTCTCGCGCTCACCGGTATCTGCAAGACGTTTCCCGGGGTGGTGGCGAACGACGACGTGTCGCTGTCCCTCGAACCGGGCGAGATCCACGCGCTGCTGGGCGAGAACGGCGCCGGCAAGTCCACCCTGGTGAAGATCGTCTACGGCGTGCTGCGCGCCGATGCGGGCGAGATGCTGTGGAACGGGTCGCCGGTGCAGGTTGCCTCGCCGGCACAGGCGCGCCGGCTCGGCATCGGCATGGTGTTCCAGCACTTCTCCCTCTTCGACTCGCTGACGGTGGCGGAGAACATCGCGCTCGGTATCGACGAGAAGGTGCCGATGCGCGACCTGACTGCGCGCATCGGCGAGGTCTCGGCGCGCTACGGGCTGGCGCTCGATCCGGGACGGCATGTGCACACGCTTTCGGTCGGGGAGCGCCAGCGGGTCGAGATCGTCCGCTGCCTGTTGCAGAGCCCGAGCCTGCTGATCATGGACGAGCCCACGTCGGTGCTGACCCCGCAGGAGGCCGACCGCCTGTTCGAGACCCTGCGCCAGCTCGCCTCCGAAGAGGTGACGGTGCTCTACATCTCGCACAAGCTGGAGGAGATCCGCGCCCTTTGCGAGGCGGCGACGGTGCTGCGCGACGGCCGGGTGGCGGCGACCTGCGATCCGCGCCGGGAGACCGCCCGCGGGCTCGCCCAGATGATGATCGGCGGCGAGCTCGCGACCCCGGTGCGCGGCGCCGCGGGCGGGGAGGGCGCGGAACGGCTGGAGGTAAGGGGGCTGTCGCTCGAACCGGACCACCCCTTCGGCACGCCGATTCGAAATGCGAGCCTCGCCGTGCGCGCCGGAGAGATCCTCGGCATCGCCGGGGTCGCGGGGAACGGCCAGCCCGAGCTCCTGGCCGCGTTGAGCGGCGAGACGCTGTGTGCCGAAGCCGGGGCGATCCTGCTCGACGGCGAGCCGGTCGGCCGCCTCGGCCCGCGCCAGCGCCGGGCGCGCGGGCTCTGCGTGGTGCCGGAGGAACGGCTCGGCCAGGCCACCGTGCCCGAGATGACGCTTGCCGAGAACGGGTTCCTGAGCGCCTATCTACGCGAGGGCCTGCTGCGCCACTGGCTCCTGCAGCTCCGCGCCATGCACCGCTTCGCCGCCGACATCGTCCACGCCTATAGCGTGATGACTCCCGGCACCGCCGCGCAGGCCGGCAGCCTGTCCGGCGGCAATCTGCAAAAATTCGTCATCGGCCGGGAAATCCTCCAGGACCCGGAGATCCTGATCGCCGCGCACCCCACCTGGGGCGTCGATGCGGGCGCCGCGGCGGCGATCCAGCAGGCCCTGCTCGATCTCGCCAAGGCGGGCGCGGCAGTTCTCGTCATCTCGCAGGACCTCGACGAGCTGTTCGCCATCAGCGACCGGCTTGCGGTGATCTGCGAGGGCAGGCTGTCGGCCAGCCGGCGCACCGAGGACACCACCGTCGCCCAGGCCGGGCTGCTGATGGGCGGCATGTTCGACGAGCACGGCGAGATCGTCGAGACCCATGCTGCCTAGCCCGCATCTCCCGCCCGGGTCACGGCCTGCGTCGCGCCCGGGCGGTCGTCCCGCCAGGAGCGGGCCGAAGAGCGTATCGGGCAATAC
>JAPPGP010000254.1 GCA_028821395.1 Defluviicoccus sp. | reverse complement strand
CGAAGTCGCGGAAGCCGCCGAGATAGAGGTTGGAGAAGAAGCAGCTGTAATAGGCGCGGCTCGGATCGACCAGGGTCACGTCGAGCGCCCCCTTGGAGTCCTTGGCGATATAGCGCGCCGCCGTGGCGCCGCCCGCGCCGCCGCCGACCACCACGACGCGCGGGCGCGCCTGGCCCAGCACCGCGGGTGCCGCGAGCGCCGTCGAGGTGGCGGCCGTTGCCGCGAGGAACCGCCGCCGGCTCAGCCCGCCCTTGTCATTCCGTTCCGTCATCAAGCTTCCCCCTCGTTTCACGGGCCGTCCTCCGCCCGGTGGAAATGCGCGGCCAAGGCGGCGATCTCCTCGTCCGACAGGCGCCCGGCCACCAGCTGCATGGCGGGATGCACCCGCTTGCCGCGCTTGTAGGCATGCAAGGCTATCACGAACTCGTCATGCGGCCAGCCCGTTATCGAGGGAATGCCCGCCTCGCCCCCGCCCGGGCGGTGGCAGGTGGTGCACTCGCCGGCCAGATAGGCGCCGTATTCGGGATCGCCCGCGATGGCGAGCAGCTTGGGGTCGAGACCGTACTCCTCGACCGTCACCGTGGGCTCGGCCGGCGGAAGATCGGACCCGTCGCCGGAGAAGCCGCGCAGCCAGGCCAGCAGCGCCTTCCTGTCGGCAGGCTCCTTCATGCCCTTGAAGCTCATGCGCGAGCGCGCCACCAGGGCGCGCGGCCGCGCGATGAAGGCGTCCAGCGTCGCCCCGGTCCAGACCAGCCCGCCGGACCCCGCTTTCCGCATCGCCTTCGAGTAGCGGTAATCCGCGAGCGAGCCCGCTTCGCGGCCGAACACGTCGTTGAGATGCGGCCCGATGCGGTGCCGCGCGCCGCCGCCCACCTGGTGGCAGCGCTTGCACGCGCCGTAGAGCGCCCTGCCGCGCGCTTCATCGGCGCCCGGCGCGGGGGCGGAGGGGAGGAGGAGAGCTGCGGCGAGGAGGGCGGCCGTCCAGCCGCGGCCCCGCCCGGGCGCCCTAGCCGACGGAGATCCGCCGCCGCAGGGTGTAGACCGAGCCATCGTCGTCGACCCATTCGAAGGCGAGCAGGCCCGGCCCGGGCACCGCCATCGCGAACTGGATGTAGGGGTTGGCCGAGACCGCGGGCTCCAGGTCGACCGACAGCACCTCCTCGCCCTCGAAGCGGACCCGGAAGCGGTTGACGATGCGGCGCGGCACCAGCTTGCCCGCGCGGTCGCGCCGGAGCCCGGTATGCATCGGATGGGTAATCCGGGTCTTCACCGTGAACGGGACGCCCGCTTCTATCGATCTCGGCAGCTTTATGCGCGGCCTCGGCTTCGCCATCGGCCGGTCCTCAGCCGCAGCCGCCGACGGTCACGGCGACCTGCCTTGTCGCCCTGCGGAACGTGCCGTCTTCCATCTCGGCGATTGCGATCACCTTCTGGCTGCGGGCAAGCCGGATGCGGATCGTGGCTTGCGGCGGCGCCAAGGGGCCGAAGGCGAACACCGCCACCCCGGGATAGGGGTTGGCTTGCGTGAAGATCGCGATGCGCCTCGCGCCGTCGGCGGCCACCCGCACCGGCACCGCGCCGCCGTTGTCGGCGATCTCCGGCACGTCGAGAACCACCCCGCCATCTATCGCCGTCGCGCCGCCGGTGAAGCGGGCGATGGCGTCCTCGAACCCGTTCGACGCCCGCGCCCCGCCGGCCGGCAGCAGCACCGCCGCGGCGGCGCCGAACTTGAGCACGTCCCTGCGGGTCGGAGCCATGATCCTGCATATGGGTTTGGGCGGCGGCGCGGGTCAAGCCGCTTTACGGTGCGATCTTCGCCCGGCGTCTTAACCAGGCCGCCGTCCCGTCCCCCGGAGACGCGAATCGTTGCCGTTTCCGGCTAAGGTTTCACGTGAAACATAGGTCAACAAAGCTGACTATTGTTTCAGTGAAACATTAACCAATTATGGATTCGGCAGGGAGGCCAGGAGCAGTCTCAATGGGTCTGGAGCGGTGCTGAGCGGATATTTATTGCTTTATTCCAATGACTTGATACGATAGCGGATTGCCCTCCCGTCGACTGGACGAGACCCGGATGGACCGGAGTTGACTTTCTTTTGTTGATATCTTAGTTGATATTTTTCGGAGCCTCGGAGAAAGTTTCATGATGTCAACACAGACCGGAAAGCGTGTCGCCCAGATCAAGCTCACATTGAATAAACGCAGCGTCGACGCCCTGAAGCCGGCCGACAAGCCCTTCATCGCCTGGGACGACAGGCTGACCGGGTTCGGGGTCAGGGTCCAGCCCTCGGGGGTGCGGTCCTATCTGGTGAACTACCGCGCCTCGGGCGGCGGCAGGCGGGCCGCCAACAGGAGGCTGGTCATTGGCCGGCACGGGAGGGTGTCGGCCGAGCAGGCAAGGCGCATCGCGCAGGAGACGCTGGGCAAGGCCGCCGCCGGCGAGGACCCGGCCGAGGGGCGCACCCGGTCGCGGTCGACGCCCACCCTGCGCGAGGCCTTCGAGGAATTCCTCGCCGCCGGGCCGGAGCGGAAGCCGAGGACGGTGGAGGTCTACCGCAGGACGGTGTATCACGATCTCGCGCCCTGGCTCGACCGGTCGCTCAACACGATCTCCCGCAGGGACGTCGAGCAGTGTTTCAACCGGCTGACGACCGAGATCGGCTGGGTGGGGGCCAACTCGGCGCTGACCATGCTGGGGGCGCTGTACCGGCGGCAATGCGTCGACGTCCAGGGTCTGCACAACCCGGTGGCGCAGTGGCGGGCGGCGGGCGGGCGGCTGCACCGCCAGCGGCGGCGGCGCATCCAGCCCCCGGCCGAGGTTCTGCCGCGCTGGCACAGAGGCATCGAGAAGGGGGTACGCAACCCGGTGGCGCGGGATGCGCTGCGGCTCGGCCTCTACACCGGCATGCGCCATTCGGAGGTGCTGGAGCTGCGCTGGGACATGGTGGACCTCGATGCGATGACGCTCGTGGTCGAGGAGACCAAGACCGGCGAGCCGCTGGAGATCCCGATCGTCCGGCAGGTGGCTGCGATCCTAGAACGCCGCATGGCCGAGCGCGGGAACTATCCGCAGACCAGCAGGCCGTGGGTGTTCCCGTCGGAGATCAGCGCCTCGGGGCGGCTGGTGACGACGCAGCAGCTGAACGCGCGCATCGGCGAGGTGGGCGGAGCCAAGTTCTGGTTCCATGCGCTGCGCAACTGCTTCATCACGGTGGCGGACCGGGAGCTGATGCTGCCGACGAGTGTCACCAAGCGGCTGGTCAACCATGCGAGGCCGCGGGACCTTACCGAGGGCTACGCATCGGACTGGACCGCCGACCAGCTCCGCGTCGCTGCGCAACGCATCGCAGATCGCATCGATGAGCTGATCGAATGTTGAGCTCGACATTTGATCGGGAGACGAGTTCCGACGCCGATGTGCTGCGCGAGCCGATCGGCCTTGCGGCCGAGCGTCGCGCCCGGCGCGAGGCGGGCATCGAGGGCGTTCGTCTGCACGATCTCCGCCATACCCAAGCCAGCCATGCGGCGATGAACGAGGTGCCGGTGTTCGCGCGCCTGCTCGGCCATGCGGATGTCCGCACGACGCTGCGCTACGCCCATCTCGGATACCGGGAAATCGAAGATGCGGCCGAGAGGATCGGGAAAGCCGTGGCCGAAATCATTCAAATCTAGAACGGCAAGCGACGCGAAGTATGTCGAGGATCCGTGTCGTGTGCCCGAGGCGAGGCGGTTGAGATCGAGGGCCCCGGCACAGAGTTGCGCGTCGTCGTGATCCTCGGCGAGGTGGATCATACCCTGGACGGTCGCGAAGGCCTGTTCGGGGAAGTCGCGCGAGGCGAAGCAGCGCTCGGCCCAGGCCACCGCGTTCGGGCCGACCCTGCGGGCGCGCACCGGCAGGATGTCGCCGTAATCGGGGCTCGCGGATGTCACGCACCGCGTTGAGGCGGTCGGGCATGTGCCCGGGCTCGGTGGCGTACTGATTGTGCCCGCTCCTCAGGCGGTGCACGGCAATCCGCTCCCCGCCCTTGTCGAGGAAGAGCTCGACCATGCGTTCGCCGACCCGGGCGTGGATCTTGCGGCCGATATGGCGCTCCGGGGCGGAGTAGTGATTGCAGGCGATGCGGACGTGGCAATTGGGCCCGACCTTGCGCTCGATCCACTCGCCCCATTCCCAGGGGTTCCGTGGCAGCGACTTGAGGAGCGCCCGCTCGCGTGCTTCGGACAGCGCGCGCCGGGTCTCGCCGCACGCCAAGCGCCAGATGTACGGCCGCGCCGGCCTCGACCCGCTCAGAGCACGCCTCGTCCCGGCCGCCTGACCGACCCGCATCGAAAGTGAGTCAGAGTCGGTGCTTGACCCCGCCTAGTTCATTGAAATCAATATGTTGCCATGCTGGCCAGCCTCCGGCAGCCACGCCGAACACCAGCGACGTTCAAACCGGACCAGCCAGCAGGTGGCAGGTCGGTGGTGTCGTGCATAGCTGTTGAAATTTAATGGAAAATCAGCTTATTTTCGGATCGAAATAAAATCGGACTGCGCCAGTCGAGAAGACGAGAACGGCAGCTGCCATGCGGCAGACCAGCAGAATGACATGATTATCAACGGCGGATCGAACGTGTATGAGCGTGAGGACGAGGACGCATTGCCCGAGCTCGCCGGCATTGCCGGTACCGTAGAGGCCGGCGTCCCGCTTTCCAATCGGCGAGAGGGGTGCCGCAGCCCTCGTAAGCAGCAGTGGAGAACCGCCGTCGCCCGTAGTCCTGAACGACTGCCGTCGTGCTGAACCGGCCCGCTTTCGAAAGCCAATACGTTTTCCTGGATGTGAAGCGTTGCCAACCAACGGATACGGGACGGTGGTCTAGCGCGATCCGTGCGCCCGCCACGACCCCGTGCCAAGAACGCATCTCAATAGATGCGGCCGATGAACCGGGGAGATACGAGGATGAACGAGATGACAAGGACGATAGGTCGACCGGCCGGGCTCGGCGGCGCCGTGGATCGTGGGCTCGTGCCGCAGATGCTGAATCACGTGGCTTACGTAACGCATGACGTTGCTGCGACCGTCGAGTTCTACACGAGGATTCTCGGCATGGAGTTGGCGAGCACGGTCATGGACGACTCCATTCCGTCGACCGGCGATCCGTTTCCTTACTTCCATCTCTTCTTTCGCATGGCCGATGGCTCGACGATTGCATTCTTCGAATCGCCGGGGCTGCCGGAGGCCTCGAAGTCGACGCATCCGGCCTATGACATATTCGACCACATCGCGCTGCAGGTGCAGGGGCCCGATGATATTCGGCAATGGCATGCCTGGCTGGTCGAGAACGGAATCGACGTGATCGGTCCGACCAATCACAAGGATTTTCTTCTGAGCATTTACTTCCACGATCCAAACGGGCTTCGGCTGGAACTTACGACGCCACTCGACAAGGACTGGAATTGTCACACGAAGCAGGCCTATCGCGATGTCGAGTTGTGGGTGGAAACAAAAAATCGAGCACAGAGCGAGGGCCGCGATATCCAGAAGGCCATGCAGGATCTGATCAGGGAAGAACGCAAACGCTATACGCCTGCCGGCGAGTAGCGGAGCGCCCCGGGGAAAGGAGCGGGTTGTGACAGGCGGAGGTAGGGCGGAAGCGATCCAGGCCGACACAGGTGAAGAATCAGTGTCGTTCGAGTTGGAACGCTGGCTACTCCATCAATCTTCTTTCATTGCCAATCGCGTCAGCGCCAAGCTCGCGCGCATGTACGGCGAGCGGTTCAATCTATTGAGGTCATGAGCAGTCTCCAAGATCGCCCCGTGAGAGCATGCCAAGAAAATCTTGGATCGTGATGAATTCTTCCTTTCGAAAAGTCGAATTAAATGAGGCAAGAGTGGCTGTTTCTTTCGAATTGGGAGATGTCGTCGAATTTGGGATCGCCGACTTCGGCATGCCTCGCAACCGCATCCTCTACAGGACCTGATCGCGCTGAGATCGATGGTAATCGACGTCCATCACCACTATCTGCCGCAAGAACTGGCCGACAACTTCGAACGCCACGTGCCGGATCACGTGGAGGTACGCCGCAAGGATGGTATCGTTACGCTATCCCGCCGTAACGATGGCTACGAGTACATCGTGGTCGATCCGGCTCTCTGGTGCGATCCGGACCGGCAGGTCCGGGACATGGATGCAACCGGCGTCGATCACGCTGTGCTTTCGGTTGCCTGCTACCAGGACTGGATGACGATGGATGCGGCGCGCCTCTGCAACGACGGCATCGCTGCTCTGGTCGCCAGCCATCCCGACCGCTTCTCCGGAATGATCTCGATACCGCCCGACGGGGGCGAGCCGATGGTGGAGGAGGTCCATCGCGCAACCCACGAACTCGGGCTTCGCGGAATCAATCTGAGCACGAGCTATCGTGGCATGTATCCCGATCATCCGGACTTCGCACCGCTATTCGCGCTCGCGGAGGAGTTGGATCACGCCCTGTACTTCCACCCGAGCTGGCATCCGCCGGTCCTCGACAACCTGGAGAGCTGGAATCTTGAGCGATCAATCGGCAAGGCGTTCGACCTCAACCTGGCGGCGGCACGTTTGATCTTCTCCGGGATTATGGCCCGCCATCCGCGCCTCCGCGTTGCGTTCGCGCATCTCGGGGGCGCGTTGCCGATGACGGCGCGGCGCCTGTTTCACGGACCGCGCGGTTGGCACGCGACGCCGGATCAGGACTATCCGGCGCAACTCAAGCGCGTCTTCCTGGATACGGCGCCGGGTATCTGGCAAAGCCCGGCCGAGATCGAGTTCGCCTGCACCGTCCTTGGGGTGGATCAGATCATGCTGGGTTCGGACTACCCGCTGTCCAACGATCCGGCGAGCATCGTCCGCAATTCGGTGCGCCATGTGGCGAAGCTTCCGCTCGAACATGGCGAGAAAAAGAAAATTTTTGGCGACAATGCAATCCGGTGCTTCGGCCTTTCATGCGTTCACGGTGCGAGGAAGGTATCGGCCGGCTAGCCGGCCCGGCGGGTACCATGGTGCCTCAGGTATGATTGTGAACGATGGCAATTGGACTGTAATTCATGAATGACGCAGTCCGGCTCGGCGTCGACATCGGCGGAACGTTCACAGACCTCGCATTCCTCACCGCTGACGGCAGCGTCTTTCGCGAGAAGGCGTTCACCACCCCGGACGACTGGGTACAGGGCATCTTGAATGGCCTCGGATCTGCTGCGGAGCGCCATTTCGATTGCACTTTGCCGGAATTGTTGCCGCGAATTGTCGAGTTCACCCACGGGACAACGATCGTTACCAATGTTCTGGCGCAGATGAACGGTTTGCGGGTGGGGCTCGTGACCACCGGCGGCTTCCGCGATACCCTGCGAATTGCGCGTTCGGCACGACAGAACACCCTGGACCTTCAAGTCCAGGAATCGCCGCCGCAGATCGTTGCGCCGACGGACATTCTCGAACTCGACGAGCGGGTCGACCGTCTGGGAGACATCGTCGTACCGCTGGACGCCAATGCGGCGAAAGCCGGAATCGACCGGCTGGCAGCGAACGGGGTCGAGGCGCTGGCCGTGTCCTTCCTCTGGTCGTTCGAAAATCCGGAACACGAGCGGACGATCCGGACCATCGTGGAACGGAACCACCCGCATCTGCCGGTGTTCCTGTCCAGCGACGTCCATCCGGTCATCCGCGAGTATGAGCGCACGGTGACGACGGTGCTCAACGCATATGTGAGCCGCGGCGTGAGGGAGTATCTTCAGGGCCTGCAGCAACGCCTGGATGAGCGCGGCCTGCGCGTTCCCGTCGGGGTCATGCAGTGTACCGGCGGCATCACGTCGATCGAGGACGCGCTGGCGGCGCCCTTGCTTCTGCTGGCATCGGGTCCGGTCGGCGGCGTCATAGCCGCCCGCGAACTCGCGCAGCGCCTTTCGATTCCCCGCGTGATTTGCGCTGATATGGGCGGCACGAGCTTCGATACTGCGCTGATCGAGAACGGTCGGGTTGGCCGGACCAACAGGGCACAGGTTGAACGGTTGAAGACCGGCTTGACCCTGGTTGACGTGGTCAGCATCGGGACGGGCGGCGGCAGTATCGCGCATCTCGACCCGTCCGGTCGACCATCGCTGGGACCGCACAGCGCCGGCGCTGTACCAGGACCGGTCGCCTACGGTCGCGGAGGCACGCGACCGACCACCACCGATATCGCCGTTGCGCTGAACCTGCTGGCTCCGGAGGGATTCCTCGGCGGACGCGTCGATCTCGACGCGGAGACGACCGGTCGAGCCATCGCGGCTTCGTTCTCCTCCGTCCTCGGCATGGATCTCCACGAGATTTGCCGCGGATATTTTCGCATCGGTTTCGCCGCGATGGCCCAGGCGGTGCGCTCGGTCACGGTGGAGCGTGGCCACGATCCGCAACATTTCGCACTGGTTTCGTATGGGGGCGCCAGCGGACTGTTTATTGCCGGGATTGCGGAACAACTCGGCATACGAAAGATCGTAATTCCGGAAGCAGCATCGGTCTTCTCGGCATTCGGCATGCTGTGTGGAGATGTCTCGCGCACCAACAGCAGGACAATCAATTGGAACGTTCTCACAGGCGACATCGATATACTTCGTGTCACCAAAGAGGCCCTGGAGGCGGTCGCTCGCGAGCGGCTCGGCGGGAATGTCGAAGGCACCGCGATCGCCTGGGAGGCCGATCTGAAATTCGGGACCCAGGCTTATGAACTGACCCTCGATCTGGGAGCTCTCGATTGCAGCAGCGACGGTTTCCGTCGTTCACTGATTGACCATTTTCGAGACGCTTACGAAGCGCGCTACGGAAGGGGGACCCACTGGCAGGGTGCGGATGGGCTCATCACCCTGGTCAATCTGCGAGTCACGGTAGCGCGACCCGTGGAGGGAGTCGAACATCAGAAAAAGCGGCTATCCACGAAGACCGCGAGAGAAGCGAAAACCAGGCGGACTGTCTATTGGCCTGCCAAAGAGGTCATTCCGGTGATCTCCGTCGATGGTTTGGACGCAAGGCCGGTCCCCGGGCCTTTGATCGTCGAGGCCGGTGATACAACAGTCTACGTTCCCCGGAAGTGGCAGGCGATGCGCGACTCGTGGAACAATGTTCATCTGGATCATTGGGCAGGCTAGCCATGGCAGACTATTTTTCGGCACGCCTCATCGAGCTCCGGCTGACCGCTGCGGTCCGCGAGATGGGGATCAGCATGATCCAGACCTCGGGTTCGCCGGCGATCACGGAAGCGAAAGATTTCTCGACTGCGATCTTCGATGCGGAAGGCGAGTTGATCGCTTTTGGCGGCTTCGCAGCTTTCCATGTTGGTGCCGCGATCGAGGGCGTGCGTTGCGTGCGCTCGATGTTTTCGGAGAGCGATATCGAGGCCGGCGAAGGTTTCCTGGTCAACGACCCGTACACCTCGGGCGCTCTGCATGTGGGCGACATCGGTATCGTCTGGCCGGTTTTTTGGGGCGGGCGCATCGTTGCCTGGAGTTACACCAACGCCCACCAGACGGACATCGGCGGGGTATCGCCGGGCGGGCTTGCTGCCGGTGCGAGCGAGTGTTTCGCAGAGGGGTTGATGTTTCCCCCGACCAGGATCGTCGTCGGCGGCGAGTTCGTCGAAGAATGGCTCCGCTTCATCTCCAACAACGTCCGCACGCCCTTGAACGTAGTTGGCGATATGCGCAGTCTCCTGGCTGCCAACCGGACAGCGGAGCGACACGTCACCGAACTCGTCAACGAGTTCGGCCTGGACACGTTCGTTGCCGCCAACGCCCTGAACAAATCCACGGCGGAGAAAGCGGTGCGCGAACGAATCGCAAGCCTTCCCGACGCGACCGCCGAGTCCGACGAGTGGATGGACTACGAGCGCGACGGCGAGCTGAGCGTTTACCGAATTGCGGTCAAGCTGACGATCGACGGCGACAGCATGGTGGTCGATCTCTCGGACAGCGCCGCGCAAGCGGCGGCGCCGGTCAATACCTGCCGGCCGGCGGTAGTCGGGGGGATCTATACCGCGTTTGCGCAGAAGATGGCGTGGGACCTGCCGATGAATGCGGGGACCTTCCGCCCCATCGACATCGAAATCGGCACGCCCGGGAAAATCACGAATCCCCGGAAGCCGGCGCCGAACAGTATCGGCCACGTCGCGACGGGCGCGCGCCTGGTTCGCGGTCTGTCCAGCCTGTTTACCCGGTTCATGCAAGCCAGCCGATTGCCGGAGCTACGCGCCCAGGTCTCCGGCACGGCGTCGGATGGGTTGGTGCGGGGCGCTTGGGTCGGTCGCGACAAGGCCGGCAACACGTTCGCTTTTCTGGGTCAGGATCAGATACCGGGACTGGGCGCGCGGACCCGGGGCGACGGTCTCGATGTCGGTGGCCTTCAATTCGGTCTCGGCATCGAAATTACCGATATCGAGATCGCGGAGAGCCAGCAGCCGATCTTGTATCTCTGGCGCCGGCTCAATGCGAACTCCGGCGGCCCCGGCACCCACCGCGGCGGCCTGGGCGTGGACCTTGCATGGATGCCGTACGGGACCGATCAGATGGCCGGAACGGTATTTTGCACGGCGTCCCGCTTCCCCGGACGTGGCGAGCTCGGCGGCATGCCGGGGAGCACGGGCTTCATGGGGCGCGGTGCCGGCGTGATCGGCGCTCCAGCACGGTCGATTCCACATTTGCGGCGGTATCCCGAAGAGGCCGAGTGGGCGGATCTGCCGAGCTACGGCGCCGGGATTCGCGTTAACAAAGGAGACGTGGTCCGCGTCTGGAGTCCGGGCGGGGGAGGGCTCGGAGATCCCGGCCGTCGTGATCCGGCCAGGACCCATACCGATTTGGTTAGCGGTCGTATTTCAACAAACCATGCTGAACATGCATACGGTCTGAGGCAAGATGGCCAGACGACGGCTGATCCCGTCATGCCGAGCCAATCGCATGCCGTCTTGCGTTGCGATGAAAACAATGCTCGCGCCTGCGGAGGCTGCGGCGGAGAACTGGGCGATTGGCGGGAGCCGCTCAATTCCGTGTCATGTGTCGAGGAGGCGGATCTGGCCGAAACGCTGGAAGCCCTCGAGATGCATGCGAAGACCGACATAGAGGGTCTCGTGCTGCAGACCTGTCGATGTCCGCACTGCAAGGCGGCCCTGGATAGGGCAATAATCTGGAAGCCGATGGAAGCATTTGTCGAACAGCAACATGGGCTGTTCGTGAGGAGCCGGGCAGCTGCGCGATCTGAAGAGCCAGCCTGACAAATGACCTGCAATACCGGCGCGCATTTTACCCCAGGAAACGTCCGGTGTCGTTCGCCGTCGAATGTGGAAGGCGGCGGAATTATGCCCCACGCGGAGCAATCGGCGGTCCGGTCGTGGCGACGCAAAATTGTCCTACCCACGTCCCCTTGTCTCGGCACGGGTCGCCGGCGGGGCCCGCGCTACATCAAGAGAAGTAGCAGGGTGATCTATGAAGTCGTCGATCTCGACGCTTGGATGGAGGAAGGAAAACGCCGGTTTACGGCAGAGATGGTGGAAGATTGAGGCCGCACCGCCACCGATGAACGCCAGCGGGTGGCTGGTCGCCGGCTTGAACTGCTTCACCCCGTTCCGCGCAAGTCATCCCTGGCAGCACGCGAAGCGGCGAGGTATTTGTCGGCGTCCATGCCGATTACGCCGTTCTCGCGATCAAGAGCCCGACGCCAACCGCCTCTGAGTTTGCGGATCAGCGCCCCTCTGTCCCCGTAAATTTCGCGATTGGTGAGCCGGAGCATCGTGATGTCCAATCTGGAACAATCCGCCTCCTTCAACCGGTCCCGCTCGATCTGATCGTCGGTAAGATGAATGGACCCATCCACTTCGATCGCCAGCCTTATCTCGGGAAAAAAGAAGTCAACGATCCATCGTCCCGAGATCACGTGCTCTCGTTTGAACCTTCCGCTCAAAATCCCACCGTTCAGTCGATTCGAAAGTCTTCTCAGTTCCGCTTCCGCGGGCGTGGGACTCTCTTGGCGGCGGTAGGCAAATTTTCGTATGTTGCTCCGTTGCGGAGTTTGGGAGAATATTGGCGGCTCACCGACAATTCTAGGAATCGACAGACCTGATATGGGCGTGGTCGAGCCTCGTGCACGCGCTTTCCGTTTCATCGTGTCGGTCCGGCGGAACTTTCCTGTCATCCTTCCATCTCGCCGTTCAATGACTTCTCATACCCGAGGTGCCGGACGTGTACTCTTTGGCTCGGTTTAGAATCTTGAAGCCTGCTTCGATCATAGCCGAAAGCCCTGATCGGAGAACTCATCCCGAAATGGGCCGCTATGTGACGGCCAGGAACAGCAGGCCGCCCACGGCGGCCAGGCACGCGAGCTGTAGCGCCAGGATGAACCCGAGCAAGGCGCGCTCGCCGCGGCGCCTCTGCCTTGGATCCAGGTGCGCCACGCGAATCTCCGCAAGCGCTGCCTTGTGCGTGCTCTCAAGAGCGGTGAGGAGCGCAGCGGTCTCGGTCTCGGTCCTGGAAAGCGCGTGAGCCACCTGCGTAGTCTCGGACAGCGTCCGTCTCAACTCCTCCAGCGCGTCCCGCAAGCCGGCCGTGTCCGTCTTGGCGCGGCCCCCGATCTGCTGGAGCGGGAGGTCTTCCTCTGGAGCGGCCGGGATCTCCGGCATCGCCGGGCCGGGAACCGGGGCCGCGTCCGGCATTGGGGACATGGCGTCATCGCCGATGTCCCCGTCTAGCAGCAGCCTCCGCAGCGGGGCAAGCGGCACGCCGTTGGCCAGCTCCCGGCGCCGGTAGACGACAAACTCGCTGCCCGGATCCTCGCGGATCGCGGCGAGCGTCGCTGCACCGTCGTTGCCCGAAGCGCTCATCGCCGAGAGGACCTGCCCTGCCTTGGCCAGCACCCGGTGCAGAACCACTTCATCGCGGCAGAGCTCAAGCTCGATCGGCTGGCGGCTGAGATTGAGGGAAGCAATCAGGACTTCCAGCGGGAAATCCGTGAGCCGCCCCTCCATGAACAGCGCCCGCTCGCTGTGCGGCGTGGCCTGTTGAATGGGCGCGGCCCGGTTTGCGGCTCGCGCCGCTACCAGCATCTCATCGACGGTGCCGAGGGCGGCGGACGCGGTCGCATCGCGAGCGCTCCGCACTTCGAACGTCTCGCCGGGATCGGCGTAGAGTTGTTCGAAGGCCTCCCGGCCGCTCAACCCGACAGCGCTTGCTCCCAGCACCCTCTGGGACATCATATCGACGGTGCCGACCTCCTCGCCCCCTCGCAGGAACGAGACGAGCAGGCGCCGCGGGTCGAGCTCGAGCACCTCAAGAATTTCCTCGAAACCGATGTCGCTCAAATTCCCGCGCAGGATCACCACGGAACCTCCGAGTTCGGGCACCTCATGCTGTCTCTCCGGCGCCGTGAGTTGGGGCACGGGCACGAGGATTTCCCCGCTGCCAGCATCCTGATCCCTCCCCTCGGGCTCGACTGCGTCTTCGGGCCCGGCCGGCGGCGAGGCCTCCAGCCGGCCGCGGGCGGCGAACGCCGCGGAGACTACGTTGTCCGGCCCGCCCGGGTCGCCTGGCCCGTCACCGACAGGGGCTGCGGAACGCCGTTCTATGCTGAAGCGTCCCACCCGGACCTTCTCACCGGCCCCGTGCGTTTCCAATCCGGCGGCGCCTCGAGCGGGCTCGGGCGCCCATCCGGACTCTCCGTGCAGATCCGGCGCCAGCTCGGCGAGCTTGCCGATCGCCTCCGCATTTTCGCGGAATGTCTCTTCCAGCCAGAACACTTCGAAGGCTGTTCCCGGGTTCCGTATCATCGCGGCCAAGGCATCGGCGCCGCTCGCTTGCGTGCGGTAGTCCATCGCGTCGACCACCTGCCCGGCCTTGAGCACGATCTCTCCCACGGCCCTGTCCTGGTCGGAGAAACGCACGCCGACGAGCTGGCGGCTCAGCGCCAGCCCGCCAAGAATGCGGGCAAGCGGGAACGCTTCAAGAGAACCCCACAGGAGAGGGGCCGCGACGTCTTGAGCGCCTGCGTTCACGAGATGCGACCGAATTCCGGATTGATGCGGGAAGACTTGGCTCCAAGCTGCATGCTCGTGGCAAGCGCGCGGTAGAGCTTGGTCCAGGCCTGACGCAGTTCCGGCGTGAAGGCTTGGCCCAGCCCCTGGTCCAACGCCCACAGCAGAGACCTCTCGACCGGCTCATATGCCTCGTCGGGAATCTTGTAGAGCGAGTGATGACGCCGCCCGAGCGCCAGCACGATCAGGAAGAGATCCTCTTCCGCCCGGACCTCCTCCTGCCACTGTTCCTCGGTCCAATCCAGGGACTTGGTGATGAACGCGAGCATGGACATCAGCTTCTGCTTCTGTTTGGCCATGTCGTCCGGGAACAGCTCGCGGTACCGCGGCTGTTCCTCGAACAGGCGTCTATAGAAAAGGTCCCCCACCGTCTCCGAGATCGGCACTATCAGTCGATAGGTGCTGACGATCATTTGTCTCTCGCCGGCCGTGAGAACGGGACTCTCAGACATGCTTGCGCCCCACGCGCTCACCTGCGTCGCGAGCTTCGTTTCGGCCGCGTCCTCCAGCAGCGCGACCCGGGTTCGGGTGAAATCCGTCTCGATATCGCTGAACAGAGACGTCAACACAAACAGCGCGACGCCGCCCATGGCTGCGACCGGGAGCGCCACGATGCGGACGCTGTGCGAGACGAACCGCGCGCATATCGTTGCTGGCACCGCGGCCGGGACCGAGAGAGTGTTGCAGCGTGTTCATCGGTTTTACCAATATAGTATAGGTATTGATTTCGTGTGTAGTATAGCTCCGGTTGCGACCCGCGCCGTGGCTCTCGGATGTCGACGGCATGTCGGCTAGGCTCCACGCGTCGCGACCGGCCAGCCGAGATGTCAACAAAGCGATTTCGGGGCGACTTCGCCCCTCCACCAGTGCTCGCCGCGCGCGCATCGTGCCCCAATATGTATCCGCGCGCGGCGGTTCCCGCCCCTCCGGTGCGATCCCTGCCATCCGCCCCATTCCGTTCTCTGCGCCGCGGTTTCCGAAGGGCGCCGGCGGGAGCGGCGCTTGGCCGGGAGCGGAGCGGCCGGGCGGCGCCGCGGAGCGGCCGGGCGGCGCAGCGGAGCGAGATCCCGGCCTTAGTCATCGCACGGGGAGGGGAGGCAAGCCTTGCGGATTCGCCGGCCGTCGCGTCGCAACGCGCACACATTTTTGGTTCACGTGTTCGGTCGCGGGCTCGACGGGGAACGCTATGTGATCGAGCGTTTCCGCTCCCGTCCCGACGGCCGGATCGACCCGGTCGAGGCCGAGCAGCCGAAGGCGAAAAAGGGCGGGCGCAGGCCGCGCCGCATGATCGCCAGCGCGAGCGAGGTCAGGAAGATCCGGCCCGAGCGTGACGAAATCGTCATCTGCGCGGCGCTCAATCTCAAGGCGTCGGGCGTGCAGCTCTGGGGAGTTGCTGCGTCAGGCCTGGCGGCCACCCAACACGCGCGCTGAGCGGGGGCGCCGGTCATGCCGCGCGGCGATCGGGTCGGCGATATCCTGGGCGCCTTTACGATCACGCAGCTGGCGCCCTGATCGCGCGGGAGCGGCGACACCGGTGGCCCTGGTGCGGCAGGTTCTGGCCGCGGACGCCCTGCCCTGGCGCTGACGCCGCGACGGGCGCCAGCGCTCCTGCGGTGGCCTTCTCCGCCTCGTTTTCGGGCCTTGGATACCTTCAATTGTGAAGGATTTTTCGGGGTCTTGGACTCCCTTACGCTTTGTGAAAATGGGCGCTTTCGGCCTGCGAGCCGCAGCTGTGCGGTCGTGGCGCCGAAGTGGCCGCTTGGCGCATTCAGTCCGGGAAGGATGCATGATGGCAGCGTCCCTCGACGACGATCTGCTCGGGCAGCTCGTCCGGCGCGTAGTGCTGCACGTCCTGCACCGCGGCGTCGACCTTGAGCACGACGATGCGAACGCGCTCGATCTCTGCCGCGACCTCGCGGATAGCTGCCTCCGCGGCGCGGACTCGCTCCCCTGTCGCGGGCTTGCCCCTCCCGGTCAGGCCTCCGTCTCGGAGCGCCGGGAATGATCGAAGGCGGCGTAGGAAGGCCAGGTGTCGCGACGCCGAGACGGAGCGCGCGACTTGTCCGTCAGCGTCTCCAGCTCTTGCGCCTTGACCTCGGCGCCGTCCTGGGCGCGAACCAGGTCGCGCATCTCAGGCGTGATGCGGTCGACGGTCCGGTCGGGGCGGGTGCCGCGTACCGGCATGCGCTGGTCTGGAACCCGCGGACGCGTCTCGGCATCGACATGGAACAGTACGGGCCGGTCTGTGGCTTGACACGGATCGTCGGCATGCCGGAGGCGCTGGCGGCTCGCCGGTCGAAGCGGCGAAAGACCATCGCGAAGTCTCGCGGTCCGGAGTCCATCCGGTTCAGACGGCGTCGACCGCACGCCGGCATCGGAGATGGCGAGCGCTAGACTGCCCCCGCGGTTGCTGCGCTGCCGGCACGGCACGGGGCGTCGCGCCCCATGGCCTTCGAGAGCGCCGAGAGCGTCGCGGAGCACCTGCCGCGCTTTATCGACAGCTACAACGACAGACGCCTACACTCTGCGCTGGGTTACCTGAGCCCCAACCCTTTCGAGGAGGAACAGCCCCGCAGGCCGGTCAAAGCCGCAGCATGAAACTGTGCGGCCCCAGGGGCCCACTCCATCTGGCGGGGAACCGGGGATGATCAACGCTTGGGAAGCTGCCGCGAATCTCGTCAAGTCGGTCGCCATGCAGGTGCTGCTCGCGCGCGAGCGGCTCGAATCGGGCGTCGCCTACAATCCGGTCTCGGACGAGGTCGCGACGGACCCCTACGCGGTCTATCGCCGGCTGAGGGACAGGGATCCGGTCCACCGCATGCGGCTGATCGATGCCTGGGTCCTGACCCGCTACGAGGACGCGGACGCCATGCTGCGGGACCACGAACGCTTCGGCGCCGAGGATCGGCGCTTCTACGACACCGGGTTGACGACGATGCTGGACCTGGACCCGCCGGACCACACGCGGCTGCGGGCGCTCGTCTCCCGCGCGTTCACGCCGCGCTCGGTTTCGCGCTGGCACGGGTGCGTACGGGAGATCGCCGACCGGCTTCTGGACGCGGTTTCCGGCCAAGACCGCTTCGACCTGATCGCCGCCCTCGGATACCCGCTGCCGGTGACGGTCATCGCGGAGATGCTGGGCGTGCCGGCGGACGACATGGACCGGTTCGAAGTCTGGTCGAACGACATCGCGCTCATCGTCGAGCCGATCCTGGCGCCCGCACAGGTCGAGGGCGTCCGGCGTGCGACCGGGGAGCTGTTCGCCTATTTCGAGACCATCGTGGAGGCGCGACGTCGCGAGCCCCGGGACGATCTCGTGAGCGCGCTGCTGGCGGCCGAGGAGAGAGGCGACAGGCTGACCCGCGAGGAGCTGCTGTCCACCATGCTGCTGATCCTGGTGGCGGGCAACGAGACGACGCGCAACCTGATCGGCAACGGCATGCTGGCGCTGCTCCGCCATCCCGATCAATTGCAGCGCCTGCGTGACCAACCCGACCTCCTGGATCCGGCCGTCGACGAGCTGCTGCGCTACGACAGCCCCGTCCAGCTCGATGGACGCGTCGTCCGCGAAGATGTGGAGATGGGCGGCAGGCGTTTGCGCGCAGGCCAGAAGGTGATCGCTCTGCTCGGCGCGGCGAACCGCGACCCGGCTGCGTTCGAGAACCCCGAGGCGCTCGACATCGGGCGCAGGGAGAGGAGTCATCTTTCCTTCGGGCGCGGCATACACTACTGCTTGGGCGCATCGCTGGCGGTTCTGGAGGCACGGATCGCGTTCCAGAGCTTGCTCGAACGCTTCCCGTCAATCCGCCTGGCGGCCGAGCCCCGGTACCGGGACGGCATCGTCCTTCGCGGCGTCGAGAGCTTGTGGATCGAGGTCCAGCAAGCACGGCAGCCCGCCGAAATCCGGGATCGATCCGCGCCGTAACCGAAGACTGCACGGAGTGCGGGGTCACTGCCGCGCGTTACTGTCCGACGGTGAAAGAGTGGAATAACGAGGCAACGAGGCGAGGTGACGACATGTCTTCGTACAGAGGGATCGCCGCGGCGTCTTTCGCGGCGATGGCAATCTCTTGCGCCGCTCAGTCCGCCATGGCCGACGAGAGTGGCAGCTTCACCGCACTGGCAAGCCTGATCGCCGACTACACCATGATCGAACACCCCGGCGGGACGATCGTCGGCGGCGCGTCGGCGGGAACCAATACCGTCCTGGAGAGCAGTGGCGGTCCCTTCCCCGCAGGGGAGCACAGCCACGTGAACTGCGTGGTCTACGGCAAGAGGTCGGCCGCGGGGTTGGAGCTCGAAGCGCCCTGCCTATCGACCACCGCGGCCGGCGACAAGCTGTACTCGATCTCGAAGAGAAGCGCGGGCGGCGTCGAGGAAGGCGCAGGCGGCGCAGGCCGGCTCGAGCTGCTGAGCGGCACCGGCAAGTTTGCCGGCGTAACCGGCACCTGCACCTACCGGACGGCCTATCTCGCGGAGGGCAGAGTTGTAACGATGTCCGACTGCAGCTGGCAGCGTTCCGCCGGGCAATAGTGACAGCCGCTCCGCATCGTCGCACTGGATCGGTAAGGAATTGCCGAGAGCTGGCGGCCACCCTCCACCCGATTCGGCGCGGTGTGAGCGCACGGTCCGGATGCGAGGGCGACCGCGGATCGATCACCCTCGCGACAGATCCTATCGCGACCGGCCTGGCGGGCTGCGAACGGGATCGCCGCCATCCCTTGACGCACGTGCCGGCCCCTCGGCGCCGGCCGCCGCTCGCAATCTATTCGGCGGCCTCCGATGCCAGCGCCGTCGCATCGCAAATCTTGTGGAACTCCTGCCTCAGCTCCGGGTGGTATTTGTCGAGATAGCGGTCGATCCGCTCGTTGCCGAGGAGAGACCTCACATAAGATGTGGCGAGCACCAGGTTTAGGTGGTCGCTGGCGAAAGTCGCTTCGATCCGCTTGACGTCGCCCTGAAGGTTGTTGAGTTCCCGCTGGATCTGTTCCATCTGCTCCGGGGACACCCCCTTCAGCGGCTTGGGGTTGCCTTCGTCGACCAGCTGGTCCGGCGGCGTGGCCGCGACCAGGGCCTTCGCGTAGAGGACGGAATAGTTGTCAGTCGAGACCATCAGTTCGGCCACCTCGATCTGCCGCAGTTCCTTCAGGCTTCGGAGCGCCTGGAAGGTGTTGATCGGGCAGTGCTTGTCCTTCAGGAGCTCCTCCGCTTCCTGACATATGCCTTTGAGCAGGTTCCGCTTGACGCGGATGGCGGCGACGTCGACGTCCAGGGCTTCGGCGATCCGTTTCTCCGAGATCCCGCGCTCGACCAGCTTGAGGATCATCCTGTGCTCCTGGATCGTCGCCAGCCGGTTGATCTGCCGGTTGTAGGTGAACGCCTCGTCGTCGAGCGAAACCAGGCAAGCTACCTCTTCGATGTTCATGTCCTTCAGCACCTCGATCCTGAGATGCCCGTCGAGCAGAAGATACTTGCCCTTCAGCGAGGCGTGCTGCGCGACGACGGGCGGCTGCACGATGCCCACCTCGCGAACCGACGAAGCGATCTGCGTGTATTTCCTGCCCTCCCGGATGTGGGCCGGGACGGGCCGGAGCGGGAGTATGGCGGCAATCGCGATCTTGACGACGTCCCGCTCGAAACCCGTTGGCACCTTACGGGCCATGTCAGGCACCCTGGGGCTGTTGGATCAGGCGTGCCAGCGGAGCAGGCAAAGTCTGGACATTTTCGGCGCGGAGCAGGTTGAGGAAGTGCTCGTCGGACAACAGGACACGCAGTGCTTCGACGATGAAGCGAAGCCGCCCCGCCGCGAGATCGGCCCGCTTGATCAGCAGTTTGTGCTGTTCGGCCGATCGCATCAGGGTGTGGATCACCCCGGCGGAAGAAACCGACTGCCGGCGGCGGGCACCCTTGGCACGGTGCCTAGTCCTTCCATGTCTCGGGCGATGCTCGACCCAGCGGCGCGCGGCGATCACCTGCCTCAGGGTCAGGTCGTGGTTTTCGAATGCCTGCGTGAGCACCCGTTGCAGATCTTCGTCTTTCGCAGCCGCGATGGCCATGGCGACATTGAGCGGCATCCGACCGGTCTCGACGGCGAACAGCAGCCGGTTCTCGCCCGCTGCCAGGAGGCGGCGGATCTTGACGACATACTCGGCCGAATAGCCGATCTTGGCGGCGATCTGCCTGTCCGTGTAGCCCTGTTCGTGGAGGGTGCCGATGGCCCGCAGCATCTCCACCGGACGGTGCTGGCGGCGGGCCACGTTTTCCACGAGGCTCATGAGCAGGCTGTCGTCTTCCGAGAGATCGGTGACGATCGCAGGGATTTCCTTCTGACCGAGCGCAAGGAAGGCCTCGAGTCGTCCCTGTCCATAGACCAGGTTGTAGGCGGCTTCGCCGTCGGCGCCCATGGTACGGCTCACTTTGATGGGCTGCTTGAGACCGACCTTCCTGATGCTGTCGACGATCTCGCGAAACTTCTTGCGGTCCCGCAGCCGCGGATTCAGCACGGTGATGCGTTCGATAGGTATCGTCTCGATGACGATGGTGACGATGCGGTTTTCGGTGTCGGTCATGCGGCGATCTCCGCAATGAGGGCCCGCTCGGCCATGGCGATGAAATGCCGCAGCGTCTCGAACCGGAAGGCGTCCAGCATCAGGCCGTTCTGCTCGGCGAGCAGGATGCGGTTGGTGTCCAGTATTGGGAGCGGCAGCAGGTAGTAATCGAGCGCCGCCTCGTTGGCGTCGTCCATGCGAAGGGCGACCGTAAGGTCGGGCGCCAGCCCGGTGTCCAGGCGGATGTTCCAGCGTCGGAAACCCGTCCTGGTGTGCCGGCAGCGGGCGACGACGATCGAGGCCGTGAACTCGCCGTTCACCGTGAGAAGGTCCGTCGCCGGATCCCGTTCAACGGCGCCGCCGATCTTCTCGATTTCCGCGATCGCGTCCGTCACCGCCTTGGCGTGGAACTGGCGGAGCGCCCGGTTGATCTCGATGTAGCGGTAGTCCCGTTCGGGGGTGAAGCCGACCAGGGAGTAGGCGCGAACCAGGCTGCCGAAGCGCGAGGCGTACGCCCCGCTCGACGGCATGTTGTCGGCCTCGTCGATCACGATGCCGGAGAGAAAGCCCTTCTTCTTCAGGAGCTCCCGCAGGAGGTCGATCATGTCATCGTCGGAAAACCGGCTGTTGCGTTCCCGGATCATTTCCTGAGCGGTCGAGAACAGCGGCGCGTCCACGACCGCTTCGAAGGCTCCGTCGGCCCGGATCCATTCCTCCGGCGGGTTCTTCCTGTGCTTTGCCTTCAGCTTGAAGGAATGCCGGTTGTAGACGTTGTTGCCGACGTATTTCTCGTTGGTCAGCACCTGGTGGACCGTGCCGCGCGTCCACGGACGGGCAAGGTCCGTCACGATGCCCTTCTCGTTGAGAGCCGCGGCAATCTCGCCTTCCAGCCTGCCGCTCTCGACGAATTGCCGGTACATCCACCGAACGGTCTCCACTTCCTCTTCCGGCCCGGGAACGAGGATCACCCGATCGGTCTGGAGGCTCTTGTATTGGCCCCGGTCGAGAATCCCCAGGTGCTCGCCCCTCTGATCGATGCGCATGCGGCGCAGCCCGTATCCCGCCATCCCCCCCTGGCGGAAGCCGCGCCGGATCAGCTGACACTGGCCGGCGAACACCTTGTTCGAGAGCTCTCGAGCGTACTCGGCCGCCATGAAGCGTTTGAAGCCCTTGATCACCGTCGAGATCGGGCTGCCGTCGTTGATGAACTGCTCTACGCAGTAGTGGACCTGCACGTTGGCTTTTCTGCAGTTAAACTCGAGAGAGGCTCCCTCGTCCTGATCCTGAAACCGGCCCCAGCGGGTTACGTCATAGACCAGGATCGTGTCGAAACCGGACTCCTCGCTCTGGGCGTCGGCGAGCATTTTCTGCATGCCCGGCCGGTTCTCGTATCGCAGCCCACTCCTGGCTTCGTCCGAATAGGTGGCCACGATCTCCATGTCGTGCTCGGCGGCGTAGCGCTCGATCACCGCCACCTGGTTGTCGGGCGAATATTGTTGGAGCCCGGTCGACATCCGGATATAGGCGACGGCGCGGCGGCGCGGATTCGGTGTGCCCGTCACCCGGTCCTCGCCGGATCGGAGTACGGCCCGCGGCCGTATTCGCGCGCCATCGCGCGTTTCAGGAATTCGGCAACGTCCGATGCGGAGATCTCCTCGGCGGCGTCCGGCGGATCGAAGCAGTAGTGAATCTCGACCGCGGAGTTCGCCTTGGCGAGTTCTTCCGCGAAGAGATCGTGGGCGAGCAGGAAGCGTCCCCAGCGGCTGGGATCCAGAAGGAGAATTGCGCCGAAATCGGGTACGTCGCTCGCCACGTCACGGAACAACTGCGCAAGGCCGGGGCGGTTGTCGATGCGGAGGCCGCTCCCGCACTCATCGCAATAGAACCGAATGACCTGCATGTCGTGGTCGCGGGCGTATCGGAGGACGGCTTCGAGTTGCCTCTGGAGCGATTCTCCCCGGAGCTCGGTCGCTGAACGGAGATAGGCCGCCACCGGGCGGCTCGGGTGCAGAAGCAGCCCGGCCTCGGCGACGATGCCGTCGGCCGAGTTGCGATGGTCGCGGAGCTGGCGCGCGATCTTGCCGACCTTCCACTTCTCGGCAAGAAACGAGCGCAGGTCCTCGGCCCGTGTTTGCTTGTCGATGGCCATCTCACTCCCTTCGCGCCGGGCGCGGGCCCGGATAGACCGTGCGGGCGCAGAACCGGCCGCAGCGGTCGCAGCGGAATGCCCTGGAGGGGCGCCCAGGGCCGAAGGGCTGGGTTCCCGATCGTCCTGCCGACCTGCGCGCCACAACAGGACGCCGCCGCGCGGCGGTCAAAGGGTGATGCGTCACTTTCTTCGCGCGGGCCGGAGTCTCCGCCACCGGGCGCCGCTGGCGTTCGCGGTAGCGCCGCTGGCGCTCGGCATGCTTGTGACGTCCGCGGCGGCTTTGCTGGTAGCGCTGTCCCGCAAGCCGCATCGAGCGGCGTCGCGCCCGGTCGCCGCAGCGCCGCGAACAGTAGATGTTGCCGTGGTCGCAGCGCCGGCAGAGAACCACCTGGCGACGGCACGAGGCGCAGGTGAACAGGCGAGCGGCGCTCCCTGTCGCGACCGATGAAGACTGGGTGGACCCAGCGAGGACCCGCACGATACTGGGCATATGGGACGTGCCCCGCATGGCCCAGGGGAGCGGCGCCGGTCGAGTCTACTCCCACCGATCCCGCTGTCAGGGTCGAGAGACCGTCGTCGGCGTGCCGCACGTGGGTAAGCACTGGATACCGGTCGCATATCGAGATCGGCAGGAAGCCGGGCACGCCGGACATATGGGCCGCCATCGCCCGGACGCTTGCGGCGGCCGCCGAGGCGGACGGGTCCGGGGCGCATGGCGCCTAGTGTCGCGATGGAGAAGTTGGCGTGTTCTTGCGCCGTTCTCCCTTGTCGTCATGGCCGGATTTGTTCCGGCCATCCACTCTCCCGATCGCGCCCGGCGGTTGGCGATGCCCGGAACAAGTCCGGGCATGACGGCGGGGGTGGCCGCGCCGGCGCTTCCAGGCGAAGGGACACACCCCCCTAGAAGAAAGCGATGGTCCGCATCTCGATGCTCTCGCGCTCCGGCGCGCCGGCCGGCGTGTTGGGGTCGTCGAAGGCGGTGTGCGCGGTGAAGCGGGCGCGGCCGTCGGTCGCGGAATCGTAGACCTTGAACACCAGCGCCTCGTCGCGGGTCATGCGCGGGAAGTAGTACCAGCGGTGCCCCGGGGCGTAGGAGATCTGGTAGGTCTCGCCCACCCGGTCGGGGTAGCGCCGCTCGGCGGCGACCAGGTTCTCCGCGGCCAGGCTGCTTGCGTCCGCGATGGCGAGCGGGTGGGACTCGATCGGCTTCCCGGTCGCGCGCCACACCTGGACGATGGCGAAGCGGCGCCCGAGCAGCGCGTCCGCCTCGTCCGGCAGCAGGTCGCGGACGCGCTGCGGCCCCGACCACTCGGTGTAGTCGTTGTGCACCTGGGTGACCGGCTCGCGGACCTTGCGTTCCTCGCGCGTCGACTCGCTCCCCGAGCGCAGCGTGTGGTCGAACACCAGCACCCGCCGCGCGCCGGTGTGGCGCTCGACCAGCGCCTCGACCTCCTTGTAGTAGGTCGCGGCGAGCTCCTCGGGGTCGAAGAAATCCGCCGTCTCCGTCGGGTGGTCGACGAAGACGAAGCCGGTCTTGTCCAGCGAGAAGGCCTCGCGCAGGGGCCGGCCGTTGCGGATCGCCGTCTCGCGCGTCTCGTAGGTGCCGGTGCGGATTCGGGCCATGTTGCCCGCCTCCATGGTCCGGTTGATCGGCTTCACCCCGGTATCGACGACATAGTTCAGCCCGGCGGTCACGCTGTCGATCGCGGCGGTGTCCGGCATGGATTCACTCCCGATGCTCGCTGTCAAAGCTCCGTCCGAGGCCAGATAGGGCACGGCGCCCGCGCCGGCAACCCGCCCTTCGATACGCCCCGGATCGAGTCCGGGGCTACTCGGGATCAGGAGGAGTCGATGCGTGTCAAGAATCGCCCTCATCCTGAGTAGCCGCGAAGCGGCGTATCGAAGGACGCCGCGGCCCCAACCACGTCATGCCCGGACCGGTTCCGGGGGCGAGGCATGACGACGTGGGGAATGGATCGGCACCGGTCGAAACGAAGAGGGCGCTCACCCCCCGCCGAGCACCCCGAGATAGACCTCTCGGTCGATATTGCCGCCGGTGAGGATCAGCGCCACCTTGCGGCCCCGCATCGCTTCGCGCTCCCGCATCAGCGCGGCGAGCGGGGCGGCGCCGGCGCCTTCGGCGATGTTGTGGGTGTCGGAGTAGTAGGCGCGCATCGCCGCCTCGATCTCGTCCTCGCCGACCGCGACCACCCGCGCCGCGCCGGCGTTGACGATGGCGACCGCATCGGCATCCGGCACCCGGCAGGCCATGCCGTCGGCCATGGTGTCGGCGGCGTTGGTGGCGACCGGGCGACCGGCCTCGAAGGAGAGCGCATAGGCCGCCGCGCGCTGGGCGCAGACGCCGACGATCTCCGTCCCGAGCCCGAGCGCGTCGCGCGCCGCGATGACGCCGCAGATGCCGGAGCCCAGCCCGATCGGCACATACACCGCATCGAGGTCGGCGACGGCGCGGAACAGCTCCAGCGCGTAGGTCGCCGTCCCGTGCACCAGCGTCGCGTCGAAGGAGGGGACCATGTGCAGCCCGCGCGCCGCGGCGAGCCCGTGCGCGTATTCGAGGGAGTCCTGGAAGTCGGTGCCGTGGACGACGAGCTCCGCCCCCTGTGCCGCCATCGCGGCGTTCTTCTCGCGGCTGTTGCCGCGCGGCACCACGACCACCGCCTTCAGCCCCTTCAGGCGGGCGGCGACCGCGATGCTCTGGCCGAAATTGCCCCGCGTCGCGGCGATCGCCCCGGCGGCGTCCGGCTTCTCGCGGCACAGCCGGTCCATGTAGACCAGCCCGCCGCGGATCTTGAAGGCGCCGATCGGGGTGTGGTTCTCGTGCTTGACCCAGACCTCCGCCCCGGCGCGCCGGGATAGCAGCGGCCAGCAATGCGCCGGCGTCGGCGGCATCGCGGCATGGACGATCTCCGCCGCCGCTTCGATCGCCGCGAGGTCGGGCAGCATGGCTCGCGCCTCCTCAAAGGGGGTGCGCCCAACATGGCGACGGGCGGGGATGCGGACAAGGGCGTCCTTCGATACGCGCCCTGCGGGCGCTGCTCGGGATGAGGCGGGATCGGTTGGGCAAGCGAAAACCCCTCATCCCGAGTAGCGGCGAAGCCGCGTATCGAGGGACCGCCGAGGAATTTGCTCTTATATGAAAAAATAGCTTGACGCGGGACATGTTTTGGAGCATATTTTCTACAGTCGAGAAATGGGGCGCCGGAGCTGCCGGCGCCCTTTTTCCTGCCCGGATCCCCAGCAGAACGGAGCACAGCACCGATGGACAAGCGTTTCGGAGACCTGGAGCACGTCCAGCCGGCAACCCTCTGGAAGAGCGAAACGGGCGATTTCCTGCCCTGGCTCGCGGCGGAGGACAACCTCTGCCGTCTCGGTCGCGCGCTCGGACTCGATCTCGAGTCCGTGGCGCGGGAAGTCCCGGTGGGGCGGTTCCGGGCCGACATCCTGTGCCGCGACCGGGACACCGGCGGCGCGGTGGTGATCGAGGCCCAGCTCGGACACTCCGACCATGCCCATCTCGGGCAGGTTCTGGCCTATGCCACGGGGCTCAGCGACGCCGCCGCCGTCTGGATCGCCACCCGGTTCCACAAGGAACACTGCGCCATCCTGGAGCGGCTGAACGATCCGGACGGCGCCGGGTACCGCTGCTTCGCCGTCGAGATGCGGCTGTGGAAGATCGGCGCTTCCCTGATCGCACCGCAATTCAACGTCTTCGCCAGACCCGGCGCCCGGTCCGCCCCCGCCGGCTCTGCCGGCGACCGGGCATCGGGAGCCGGCGCGGCGCCGCTGCCTGTGCATGCGGCGGACCTCGCGTCGCTCGCGGAGAACCCGATAGGGATTCGCCGGCTGAGCCGCGGCCTCTCCATGAAGCAATTGGCGCGAGCCGCCGGCATCAGCGCCGTCACCTTGTCGCATATCGAGACCGGCAGGCGCCGCGGCTCGCCCGAGACGCGGGCCGCCCTCGCCAAGGCGCTCGACTTGCCGGTCGACATGCTGAACTGACGCGGGCCCGGGGGCGCCTCGGGCGTGCTATATCGATGTCGTTATGAATGGGAGGGCCGCATGATCGTCTCCACCACGCCGACCCTGGAGGGCCGCCGTATCGTCGCCTATCTCGGCCTGGTCTCGGGCGAGGCGGTGATGGGCGCCAACATCTTCCGCGACCTGTTCGCCGCGGTGCGCGACATCGTGGGCGGCCAGGCCGGCGCCTACGAGAAGGTGCTCAAGGACGCCCGCGACGTGGCGGTGGGCGAGATGACCGACGAGGCGGTGAGCCGGGGCGCCAATGCCGTCGTCGGCGTCGACCTCGACTACGAGGTGTTGGGCGAGCGCGGCTCCATGCTCATGGTATCGGCCAACGGGACGGCGGTGGTGGTCGAATAGGCCGCTCCGTCATGGCCGGACTTGTTCCGAGCGCGCGCGGGCGCCGGCACCCCTCCCGACCCGCCGCCTCGCGGACGGAGGGGCCGCATGGGTGGACGGAACACCCCCGGACTTGATCGGGGGGCCGGCCATGACGGGGTTGGGGAAGCGCCAACGCCCGAGGCCCCAGGAACGAGTCCGGGGGCGTATCGAGGGAGGCGCGACGGTTCAATCCAGCCGGGATGCGCCTTACAGTGACCCGTCCGTTCGTCGCGCTAGGGAAGGAAGGGAATGGCGGAGCCCGGCAGCCTCGGCAGCTTCGACTACGTGATCGTCGGCGCCGGTCCGGCGGGCTGCGTGCTGGCAAACCGGCTGTCGGAGGACCGGCGCAACCGGGTGCTGCTGCTGGAGGCCGGCGGCAGGGACGACTATTTCTGGATCAAGGTGCCGGTCGGCTATCTCTACACCCAGAACAACCCGCGCACCGACTGGTGCTTTATGACCGAGCCCGAGGCGGGGCTGAACGGGCGCCAGCTCAACTATGCGCGCGGCCGGGTGCTGGGCGGCTGCTCGTCGATCAACGGCATGATCTACATGCGGGGCCAGGCGCGCGACTACGATGGCTGGGCGCAGATGGGCAATCGCGGCTGGGGCTGGGACGACGTGCTGCCCTGGTTCCTGAAGTCGGAGCATCATTTCGGCCCGGCGGACGCGTTTCACGGCACCGGCGGGGAGTGGCGGGTCGAGCGCCAGCGGCTGGGCTGGGAGATTCTGGACGCCTTCGAGCGCGCCTGCAACGACGTCGGCATCGCGCCGACGCCCGATTTCAACGACGGCGACAACGAGGGCACCGGCAAGTTCACGGTCAACCAGCGCCGGGGCACCCGCTGGAGCGCGGTCGACGCCTTCCTCAAGCCGGCGCGGAGCCGTCCCAACCTCACCGTCCTGGTGCACGCCCAGGCCAGGCGCATCCGGTTCGACGGAAACCGGGCCAGCGGGCTCGAGTTCTGGCTCAAGGGGGCGGAGAGCCGGGTCGAGGTGACGGGCGAGCTGGTGCTGGCGGCGGGCTCGATCGGATCGCCGCATCTCTTGCAGGTCTCCGGCGTCGGGCCGGGCGAGCTCCTGAGCGCAAACGGCGTGGAGGTGCGCCACGAGCTGCCGGGCGTCGGCGGCAATCTGCAGGACCATCTGCAGCTCCGGCTGATCTACCGGGTCGCCAACACGGTCACCCTCAACCAGCTCGCCAACAGCCTGTGGGGCAAGACCGGGATGGGGCTGCAATACCTGCTGTTCCGGCGCGGCCCGCTCTCCATGGCACCGAGCCAGCTCGGCGTGTTCGCCAGATCCGACGCCTCGCGCGAGACCGCGAATCTGCAATACCACGTCCAGCCGCTCTCGCTCGACCGGTTCGGCGAGCCGCTGCACCGCTTCCCCGCCTTCACCGCCTCGGTGTGCAATTTGCGCCCGGAGAGCCGGGGCACGGTACGCCTGAGATCGCCCGACCCGAGGGAGCCGCCGGCGATCGCGCCCAACTACCTCTCGACCCCGGGCGACCGGCGGGTGGCGGTGGAAGCGATCCGGCTGACCCGGAGGATCGTCGCCGCGCCGTCGCTCGGCCCCTACGCGCCCGAGGAGGTCCTGCCCGGGCCGGAGCGGGAATCGGACGACGAGCTGGCCCGGGCGGCGGGCGATATCGGGACGACCATCTTTCACCCCGTCGGCACCTGCCGGATGGGCCGGGACGCGGAGGCGGTGGTCGACGACCGCCTGAAGCTTCACGGCATGGCGAATCTGCGGGTGATCGACGCCTCGGTCATGCCGTCGATCACCTCGGGCAACACCAACAGCCCGACCATCATGATCGCCGAGAAGGGCGCGGCGATGATTCTGGAGGACAGGCGCGGCTGAAGGATCCGAGAACAGTGAGGTGGCCTCACCCCGCCCCGGGCAGCATCGGGCAGAACACCGTCCCGCCAACGCGGGCGCCTAGTACGACGCCGTCCCCGTTGGTCGCCAGGATGCGTTGCCATGGCCAGAATTCGACGAGTTCCACGCGGCAAGGCCGCACGCCCGGATCCGTGAGGGCGAATGCCGAAAGGCTGAGCCACTCGAGCATCATCCCGGCGGAGCGATCTCAAGTGAGCCCTCAGGCCGCGCGGCAGTTCGGGCAGAGCCCGCTGATCTCCACGGTAT
>JAPPGP010000152.1 GCA_028821395.1 Defluviicoccus sp. | reverse complement strand
TAGGCGGCGACCAGGGCGCAGGTCTTGTCGGCCATGATGGTCGGCATGTAGCGCGGCTCGCCGACCAGCCGGGCCATCAGATCGGCGCTGCCGCTGCGCCCCTGGATCACGTCGTCATAGGCTGGCTGGCCGCCATAGGGGCCGTCGGTGCGGTAGCCGTGCAGCCCGGCATAGACGATGCGCGGATTGCGCGCGCGCACGCTCTCGTGGCCGAAGCCAAGCCGGGCGAGCTTCTGCGGCCGAATCGAGTGGAGGAACACGTCGGCGCCGTCGATCAGTCGCCACAGCGCGTCCCTGGCCGCCGCCTGCTTGAGGTCGAGCACGACCGAGCGCTTGTTCCGGTTGACCCCCATGAACAGCGCCGCCATGCCGGGCGAGCGCCCGGGTCCGGTGCTGCGCGTGGTGTCGCCCTCGGGGGACTCGATCTTGATCACCTCGGCGCCGAGATCGCCCAGCACCTGGGTGGCGAAGGGGCCGAGCACGACCGAGCTCAGGTCGAGCACGCGAAAACCGTCGAGCGGGCCGGTCATCCGGCGAGCTCTTCGAGCGGCCAGCGCGGCCTGGGGGCGAAGTCGAGCCCGTCGGCGAGGCCGAGCGAGAGGCGCTCGATCCCGGCCCAGGCGACCATCGCCGCGTTGTCGGTGCAAAGCCGCGGCGGCGGCGCGACGAAGGCGAGGCCGTGCTCGTGTGCCACGCTCTCGATGCGGGCGCGCAGGGCCTGGTTGGCCGCGACCCCGCCGACGGCCACCAGGGTCTTCCCGCCGGGGCAGTGTCGGCGGAAGAGCGCGATCGCGTTCGCGGTGCGGTCGGCCATCGCATCGGCCACCGCCTCCTGGAAGCCGGCGCAGAGATCGGCGATGTCGGCGTCCGCGAGCGGGCCCGGCGGCAGCGCTTCGACGGCGTGGCGCACGGCGGTCTTGAGGCCGGAGAAGGAGAAATCGCAGCCCGGCCGTCCGCGCAGCGGGCGGGGCAGGGCGAAGCGCCTGCCACCGCCGCGTGCGGCCGCGCGCTCGACCGCCGGCCCCCCGGGATAACCCAGCCCCAGCATCTTGCCCACCTTGTCGAACGCCTCGCCCGCCGCGTCGTCGACCGTGGAACCGAGCGGGCGGTGGCGCCCCACCCCGGCGACCGCGACGAGCTGGCAGTGCCCGCCCGAAACCAGCAGCGCGAGATAGGGGAAGTCGACCGCATCGGTCAGCCGCGCGGTCAGCACATGGGCTTCGAGGTGGTTGACCGCGAAGAACGGGAGGTGGTGCGCGGCGGCGATCGCCTTGCCGGTCATCGCGCCGACGATGACGCCGCCGATCAGCCCCGGCCCGGCGGTGGCCGCCACCCCGTCGAGAGCATCGAAACCGATTCCGGCATCCGCCATCGCGCGCGCGACCACGAGGTCGACCGCCTCCAGGTGGGCGCGCGCGGCGATCTCCGGCACCACCCCGCCATAGTCCCGGTGGGCGTCGAGCTGGCCGCGCACCACGTCGGCGAGGATCGTGCGCCGGTCGTCGACCACCGCCGCCGCGGTCTCGTCGCAGCTGGTCTCGATGCCGAGCACCAGGCTCATCGGGCGGCGCGCGTCCTGCGCAGCTTGCTGGCGTGGTTTGACATCGATTCGCCTATGATCCCATTTCCCATTCTATGCGGTCCGCGATGAGCGCACGGATCAGAATCGGAACACGTGCGAGCCCGCTCGCCCGGGCCCAGGCCGACGAGGTGGGCCGCCGCCTCGCCGCGGCCCATCCCGCGCTGCGGGAGCCCGGCGCGATCACCTTGGAGCCCATCCATACCACGGGCGACCGCATGTTGCAGGGCCCGCTCGCCGCGATCGGCGGCAAGGGGCTGTTCACCAAGGAGATCGAGGAGGCGCTTCTGGACGGGCGGATCGACATCGCGGTCCATTCGATGAAGGACATGCCGACCCTTCTGCCGGACGGGCTCGCGATCGGCGCGATGCTGCCGCGCGCCGACCCGCGCGACGCCCTGATCGCGGCCGACGCCGAAGCCGGTGCGGACGGTCTCGCCGGTCTCGCGCAAGGCGCCGCGGTGGGCACCGCGTCGCTCAGGCGCGGCGCGCTGCTGCGCCATGCCCGCCCCGACCTCGCCGTAGTCCCGTTCCGCGGCAACGTCGAGACCCGGCTGCGCAAGCTGGCGGCGGGCGAGGCGGATGCGACCCTGCTGGCGCTGGCCGGGCTCGACCGGCTCGGCCTCGCCGGCAAGGCGCATGCCGTGCTAGAGCCGGAAGAGATGCTGCCCGCCGTGTGCCAGGGGATCGTCGGCGTCGAGTGCCGCGCCGGCGACGTCGCGATCCACGAGCTGTTGCGCGCCATCGACGACGCCGACAGCGCGGACGCCGCCGCCGCCGAGCGCGCCCTGCTCGCCGGGCTCGACGGGTCCTGCCGCACCCCGATAGCGGCGCTCGCGGTGCCGCGGGAGGATGCGATCTCGCTCCGCGCCATCCTGGTCCGCCCCGATGGCACCGGGTTGCTGGAGGCCGCGCGCAGCGGCGGACGGGCGGATGCGGCGGCGCTCGGCGCCGATGCGGCGCGCGAGCTTCGCGCCCGCGCCACCCCGGCCCATTTCGCGGGCGGGTGAGGCGGCGATGGCCGATCCGTTGCGCGCTTTGGTGACCCGGCCCGCCGAGGACACGGCCGAAACCGCCGCACGGCTGGCGGCGATGGGGATCGAGCCGGTCGTCGCGCCGGCCACCAGGATCGAGATCGCGGCGCGTCCGCCGCTCGATCTCGACGGCGTGCAGGCGCTGCTCGCGACCAGCCGCAACGGAGTGCGCGCGCTCGCCGGCGCGACGCCGGCGCGCGACATCCCCCTGCTCGCGGTCGGCGACGCCACCGCCGCGCTCGCCCGCGCGGCGGGTTTCCGC
>JAPPGP010000042.1 GCA_028821395.1 Defluviicoccus sp. | reverse complement strand
TCCGCACCGCCGGGGAGCGCCGGCCCGAGCGGCTGGTCGTGCCGCGGAAGCGGTGACGGGCGGCGAAGGTCGATGGCAAGCGCCGCTCGGTTACCGGAATTCCGGGTCTATCGGAACCGATGGCTACGCCTCCATGCGACCCGGGATGTTCGCGGTCGTTCGGCGACGCGCGCCGGAGCCGGCCCCTTCCTTCGCCTGCCGGTCAGCCTCCGTCGGAAGGGGTCTCGTAAAAGACGAAGGCGGTCTCGTCCAGGTCCGCCAGCAGGACGTTCTGGAGCGTGATCGAGCCGCCGCCGGTCTCGTCCGAGAGGTCGATTTCGACATTGTTCCCCACCTGCGAGATATTCAGGTCGGAGAACTGGGTGATGCCGGTGAAGGCGGACAGGTCGATCAGGTCCTCGCCGTCGGCGAAGTCCGCGATCCTGTCGTGGCCGTGGCCGGAGGCGAACACGAAGGTATCGGCATCGGCGCCGCCGAAAAGGCTGTCGTCGCCGGCACCGCCAGAGACCGTGTCATCGCCGGCGCCGCCAGCGATCTTGTCATCGCCATCGCCGCCGTAGAGCTTGTCCTTGCCGTCGCCGGCACCGTAGAGCCCGTCGCCGTAGAGCCTGTCGTCACCCGCGCCGCCGTGGAGGGTATCGTCGCCTTCGAGGCCGTAGAGGGTATCGTCGCCATCGCCCCCCGAGAGCCGGTCATCGCCGGCGCCGCCAGAGAGAAAGTCGTCTCCGGCACCCCCCGAGAGTCGGTCATTTCCGGCATTGCCGTAAAGCATGTCCCTTTCGGCGCCCCCCTCGATGACGTCATCGCCGGCGCCGCCGAAGATCATGTCACCCCCGGCACCGCCAAAAAGCCGGTCGTCGCCGATCCCCCCCGAGAGTATGTCGCCGCCGCCGCCGCCGCTGATCGTGTCGTCACCGCCGGCGCCTCTCAATCGCTCCGCGTCGTCCGTTCCCGTAATGGTCTGGTCGACCGTGAAAACAAAATAAGATTCATCCAGAACCGAAGCGGGAGTATTGACAAGGGTGATAGAGCCGCCATCCGGAAAGTTGATGACAGTGTCGATACCTACTTGGGTAATGGTAAGCTCCGAGTACGATCTTATACCGGCGACTGACAAATCGATGATATCCTTACCGCTAATGTGATGAGTATCGGTTCGGAAATTGTAAATTTTATCATTTCCATCACCTGGATTGTAAACAAAGATGTCAAGACCAGAACCGGCTATGACCCTATTGTCATCGTCACCGCCTACTTGGTGGATTCTCGCCATGTTCTCAACTCCCCGGTTGGGATTTTCTCATTTGGCGCCCGCACGGCACCAAATTTTTTCAAGTAAGTCAAGCCGATCTCCAGGACCGTCTCTCAGTGGCCGCGGAGGGCTCGGAATGACGGGGATCGCGCCGGCTCGGGCCGATCCAGGGCCTCTGCGCGCTTGGCTGGACGGCTGGTGCAGCGCTCGATCGCCATGTCTTCGTCCTCCCGTTCGCGGATGCCGTATCGACCTGCAACGCAGCGACACGAACATCGTGTTTCGTATCCCGACACGGCAAGACTGAAACCGGATAATGCTAATTTCCAGTACCGTTTTCCGGTAGAGGCAATAGGATTTTCTTATCCACCTCCGTGACGCGGCGTGGCTCCGGGTCGAGCGTCTTGCGGCTCTGCCGGTTCGGGGATCGGCGGGCCGTGCCGGGCGGCGCCACGGGCTTCTGATTGTTGGCGGTCGGGCGCAAAAGGCATAGAGTGACGGTGTTCCGGCTGGATCGGCGATCGGCCTCCGGCCGGACCGCTCCGGCAACCCGCTCCCGGGAACGGCCCTCCGGGGCGGGGATCGAGGGGGGCGTCCGTTTGCGGCCGCCCCGGACGGGGGAGGAGCTGCGGAGCGATGTCGAACGCCCGCACCGGCGACCGCGAGATCCGGACGGCGCTTTCGGAGAGCCGGCGGCTGTTCCTGTCGGTCGGCTTCTTCAGCGTCTTCGTCAACCTTCTGATGCTGACCGGCCCGGTCTTCATGCTGCAGGTCTACGACCGGGTGCTGACCTCGCGCTCGGAGGCGACGCTGGTGACGCTGGTCGTCATCACCGCGTTCCTGTTCCTGATGATGGGCATCCTCGACCACGCGCGCGGGCGGGTGCTGGCGCGCGCCGGGGCGCGGCTGCAGGCGCGGCTGGACGCCCGCGTTCTGCGGGCGATCCTGGCCCGCGCCATCGCGCCGTCGGAGCGCGCGCGCCCGGCGATGGGGCTGCGCGACCTGGAGGCGATGCAGCGCTTCGCCTCGGGGACGGGCCCGTTCGCCTTCTTCGATGCGCCGTGGACGCCGGTGTTCCTGTGCGTGCTGTTCCTGTTCCACTGGATGCTGGGGGTGCTGGCGGTGTTCTCCGGCTGCCTGCTGCTCCTGCTCGCGCTGATCAACCAGGCGCGGACCGGTCGGCTGCAGGGCGAGCTCGGCGAGGCGACGGCGCGGTCGGCGCATTTCGTCGAGCGGATGCGGGCGGGCAGCGAGACGGTCCGGGGCCTCGGCATGGAGGAGGCGGTGGTGGCGCGCTCGTCCGAGCTGAGGGACCGGCTCCTGGAACGCGCGATGGCGGCGTCCGACCGGAGCGGCTTCTTCGGGGTGGCGACCAAGACGCTGCGCCTGTTCCTGCAATCGATGATGCTGGGGCTCGGCGCGTGGCTCGCGATCCAGGGCCAGGTGACGTTCGGGGCGATCATCGCGGCGTCGATCCTTCTCGGGCGCGCGCTGGCGCCGATCGACCAGGCGGTGGGGCAGTGGCCGCTGTTGCAGCAGGTGCTGGCGGCCAGGCGCTCGCTGGCGCGGCTCTTGGAGGAGACGCCGCCGGAGCGGCCGCGCACGGCGCTGCCCCGCCCGCGCGCGCTTCTCGAGGTCCAGGGGATCGCGGTGGCCG
>JAPPGP010000190.1 GCA_028821395.1 Defluviicoccus sp. | reverse complement strand
GACCTCGCGGTCGATTTCGGCTGGTTCTACTTCCTGACCAAGCCGATCTTCTACGCGCTGGAGTACTTCAACCGGCAGCTCGGGAATTTCGGCGTCGCGATCCTGCTGCTGACCGTGCTGATCAAGATCGCCTTCTTCCCGCTGGCCAACAAGTCCTACCGGGCGATGAGCAGGCTCAAGAAGCTCCAGCCCGAGATGATGAAGATCCGCGATCGCTTCAAGGAGGACCGGCAGCGCCAGAACCAGGAGATGATGGCGCTCTACAAGAAGGAGAACGCCAACCCGGTCAGCGGCTGCTTCCCGATCCTGATCCAGATCCCGGTCTTCTTCGCGCTCTACAAGGTGCTGTTCGTCGCCATCGAGATGCGCCACGCGCCGTTCTTCGGCTGGATCCAGGACCTGTCCGCGCCAGACCCGCTCGGAATCCTCACCGTGTTCGGGCTGGTCGAATGGTCGATCCCCGAAATGCTGCAACTCGCCAATATCGGCATCTGGCCGCTCATCATGGGCGGTACCATGTACCTGCAGCAGAAGCTGAACCCGCAGCCGGCCGATCCCACCCAGGCCAAGATCTTCCTGATGCTGCCCATCGTGTTCACCTTCATGCTGGGGCAGTTCCCGGCGGGGCTGGTGATCTACTGGGCGTGGAACAACCTGCTTTCGATCGCCCAGCAATGGATCATCATGCGCCAGATGGGGGTGACCATGTCGGGCCAGACCGTGGCGTTGCCGGGCGGCAAGACCAAGCCCGATTCCGGCGCATCCTCCGGCGCGAAACCGGCTGCGGGACCGGCAAAGGCGAAGCGGCGCAAGAAGGCCTCCCCAGAGGAGGCGCCGCAGACCCCGCCCAAGCGCCGCCCCGGCAACAACAAGCGCAAACGCCCGAGGCGCAAGGCGTCCTGACCGGGAGCCGCGCGGTGGGTGAGACCGGCGATGCATCCGCAGCGATGGAGAACGACGCCGAGGCGCGGGCGGCGATGGAGCATGGCCGCCGCCTGTTCGCGGGTCGCTGCGACTTCGTTGCCGGAATCGCCTCGATCGACGCGCTCCCCCCTTCCGCCCTGCCCGAGATCGCCTTCGCCGGGCGGTCGAATGTCGGCAAGTCGACGCTGATCAACGCGCTCACCGGTCGCCGGTCGCTGGCGCGCACGTCGCGCACGCCGGGGCGCACGCGCCAGCTCAACTTCTTCGATCTCGGCGGCCGGCTGATGCTGGTCGACCTGCCGGGCTACGGCTACGCGCGCGCGTCCAAGACGGAGATCGGCCAGTGGAACCGGCTGCTCCGGGCCTATCTGAGGGGCCGGGCGGCGCTCCAGCGGCTCTGCCTGCTGATCGATGCCCGTCACGGTCCGCATGACAGCGACCGCGCGCTGATGACGATGCTGGACGAGTCCGGGGTGTCGTTCCAGGGCGTGCTCACCAAGGTGGACAAGGTCGGCGGCGACGCCTTGCGAACGAGCGAGGAGGGCACAAGTTCGATCCTCCAGGGCCATGTCGCGGCGCACCCGCGCCTGATCGTCACCAGCGCGCGGACTCAGGCCGGAATCGCCGAGCTCCGCGCCGAGATCGCCGCGCTGGCGAGCGCCAACCCCCTCGTCTAGAGTGCCGCGCGATGACGAAACCCGAGATTTTGAAGGCTGGGCCGAGCGGCGACGACCTCGCGACGTGGATGGAGAAGGCCGCCACTCTGTCCGAGGCGCTGCCCTATATGCAGGTCTATGCCGGGCGGACATTCGTGGTGAAGTTCGGCGGGCACGCGATGGGCGATCCCACGCTCGCCGACCAGTTCGCCCACGATATCGTGCTGTTGAAGCGGATCGGGATCAACCCGATCGTGGTCCATGGCGGCGGACCGCAGATCGGCGAGATGCTACAGCGGCTCAAGATCAAGAGCGATTTCGTCGACGGGCTGCGGGTGACCGACCAAGCCACCGTCGAGATCGTCGAGATGGTGCTCAGCGGTTCGATCAACAAGCAGATCGTCACCGCGGTCAACCGGGCCGGCGGGCTCGCCGTCGGGCTGTCCGGCAAGGACGGGGATCTGGTGCGCGCCCGCAAGCTGCGCCAGACCGCCCGGCGTTCCGATTCGAACATCGAGAAGGTGCTCGATCTCGGCTTCGTCGGCGAGCCGATGGCGATCAATGCGCGGGTCCTGGAGACCCTCGAGCGGTCTTCGATCATCCCGGTGATCGCGCCCATCGGCGTCGGCGACGACGGCACGACATACAACATCAACGGCGATACGGTGGCCGGCGCCATCGCCGCCGCCATGGGGGCGGCGCGGCTCTTCCTGCTGACCGACGTCGAGGGCGTGCTGGACCGGGAGGGCAGGCTGATCGGCGAGATGGGCGCGGGCCAGGCACGCTCGTCCATCGCCGACGGGACGATCACCGGCGGCATGATCCCGAAGATCGAGACCTGCCTCAACGCGGTCGAGAACGCGGTCGAGGCCGCGATCATCCTCGACGGGCGGGTGCCGCACGCGATCCTGCTCGAAGTGTTCACCGAACGCGGCGTGGGAACGCTGATCCGGTCGGAGGGTGCGCGGGCGGGCGCGTAATGCGCGCAGCCGGGGCATCCGCCCGCCGACACGCACCGTCGCACGGACTTGCATGGAAAACGAACCGCAAACCGCGATCCCGAGCCTGGGCGATGTCGAGACCTGGGTGTTCGACCTCGACAACACGCTCTATCGGGTGCCGCCGCCCATGCATGCCGAGCTGGATGCGCGCATGCGGCGCTTCGTCTCGGAGTTTTTGGGCGTCGATCCGGAGAGGGCCTACGACATCCAGAAGGACTATTTCCGCAGATACGGGCTCACGCTGCGCGGGCTGATGGTCAATCACGGCCTCGATCCCCGGGTCTATGAGAGCCATATGGGCGGCGGGCTCGACTACTCCGGGCTCAAGCCGGATCGCCGCCTGCAGGACGCCATCGCGTCGCTCGAAGGGCGCAAGGTGATCTACACCAACGCCTTCGCCAGCCATGCGCGGCTGGTGCTGGATCTGCTGTCGCTCGGAGAGCATTTCGACGCGGTCTACGACATCGAGGCCGCGGACTACCGCCCCAAGCCGGAGATCGAGAGCTACCGCCATCTCTGCGACCTGCACGGCATCGACGCGGAACGGGCGGCGATGGTCGACGACATCCCGCACAACCTGGAACCGGCGGCCAGGATGGGGATGACCACGATCTGGGTGCGGACCGGCGCCGCCTGGGACGAGGACGACGCCGCCGGGCCGCATATCCACCATCAGACCCACGACATCGCCGGCTGGCTCGAACGCGTCGCCGCGCCGTGTTGACAGGACGCGCCGGGCGGTGATTTTCTGCGCATCCGCATCCGCCCTGGGGCTTCGGAACGCATGAGCGAAGACTCGCTTCGATCGACCATCGACGCCGCGTGGGAAGACCGCGAGACGATCTCCCCCGCGACCGGCGGGGACTTGCGCGCGGCCATCGAGGCGGCGCTGGACGGGCTCGATTCCGGCTCGCTCAGGGTCGCCGAGAGGACCGACGGGGAATGGCGCGTCAATCAGTGGCTCAAGAAGGCCGTGCTGCTGTCCTTCCGGCTCTACGACACCGCGCCGATGCCGGGCGGGCCGGACGATCCCCATCGCGGCGCGACGCCCTGGTTCGACAAGGTCTCGCCGAAATTCGCCGGCTGGGACGAGGCGCGCTTCCGCGAGGCCGGGTTTCGCGCGGTGCCCAACTGCGTGGTCCGGCGTTCGGCCTATATCGCGCCCAGCGTCGTCCTGATGCCGAGCTTCGTCAATCTCGGCGCCTATGTCGACCGCGGCACCATGATCGACACTTGGGCGACGGTCGGCTCCTGCGCCCAGATCGGGCGGAACTGCCATATATCCGGCGGGGCGGGGATCGGCGGCGTGCTGGAACCGCTCCAGGCGGACCCTGTTATCATCGAGGACGATTGCTTCATCGGCGCGCGGTCCGAGGTGGCCGAGGGCGTCCTGGTCGAGCGCGGCTCGGTGCTGTCGATGGGCGTGTTCATCGGCGCGTCGACCAGGATCGTGGACCGGGCCACCGGCGAGGTGCATTACGGGCGCGTACCGGAGTATTCGGTCGTGGTGCCCGGGTCCCTCCCCGGACGCGCGCTAGCCGACGGCTCGCCCGGCCCCAGCCTCTACTGCGCGGTCATCGTCAAGCGGGTCGATGAAGGCACCCGGGCCAAGACCTCGATCAACGACCTGTTGCGCGATTGAACACTGTTGTCGACGCCGTCGAGCTGGCGCGGGCGCTGATCCGCTGCCCCAGCGTTACGCCGGAAGACGGCGGATCGCAGGCGACGCTCGCGGGCGCGCTGGAGCGGCTCGGCTTCGCCTGCCACCATGTGACGTTCAGCGCGCCGGGAACGCCGGACGTGCAGAACCTCTATGCCCGCCTCGGCACGGGTTCTCCCAATTTCTGCTTCGCCGGGCACACCGACGTGGTCCCGGTCGGGGATCGCGGGTCGTGGACGGTCGACCCGTTCGCGGCCGAGATCCATGACGGCGTGCTATACGGCCGCGGCGCCGCCGACATGAAGGGGGCGATCGCCGCCTTCGTCGGCGCGGTGTCGCGCTTTCTCGAGCGGCGCGGCGGCGGGTTCGACGGGTCGATCAGCCTGCTGATCACCGGCGACGAGGAGGGCCCGGCGATCAACGGCACCGTCAAGCTGCTGGATTGGATCGCGGAGCGCGGCGAGCGGATCGATGATTGCCTGGTCGGCGAGCCGACCAACCCGATGCGGCTCGGCGAGATGATCAAGATCGGCCGCCGCGGCGCGCTCTCGGGCTGGATCACGCTGCGCGGCGTGCAGGGCCACACCGCCTACCCGCAGCTCGCGGACAATCCGCTTCCCAGGCTGGCGCGCATGCTCACGGCCCTCGCGGAGACGCCGATCGACGACGGCACCGAACATTTCCAGCCGAGCAACCTCCAGCTCACCAACGTCGATGTCGGCAACGCCGCGACCAATGTCATCCCGGGCGTCGCGCGCGCGGCCTTCAACATCCGCTTCAACGACCTGCATGACGGCGACAGCATGCTCGCTTGGGTCCGGGAGCGCCTGGACTCGGTCGGCGGCGCGTACGAGCTGGAGACCCATCTGACCGGCGAATCGTTTCTCACCCCGCCGGGCCGGCTAAGCGAGCTGATCCAGCATTCGATCGGATCGGTGGTAGGCGGCGAGGCCGTGCTGAGCACGACCGGCGGCACGTCGGATGCCCGTTTCATCAAGGCTTTCTGCGCGGTCGCCGAGTTCGGCGCCATCGGCCAGACCATGCACAAGGTCGACGAGCGGATCGCGCTGGCCGACCTCGCCGCCCTCGGCGACATATATGAGCGCGTCATCGACAATTACTTCCCGGGCTGAGGCGGGATGGTCACCGGCGCCGAATTCATGCGCGCTGTCTACGGCGCCTGGCGGCTCGCGCTGCTCGACCGCAAGGGGCTCGACTGTTTCGACTCGACCATCGAGGCCTATTGGAAATCCTTCAACGCCGCGGTGATCGTCGCGCCCGCCTACGCGTTCCTCCTGATTCTCAGGCTCGCCGAGGTGGACGCCAGGGCGGGATGGCTCGCCGTCATCGCTGTGGAAACGCTCGCCTATATCATCGGCTGGGTCGCCTTTCCGCTGGTCATGATCTATGTCTGCGACCGCATCGGGCGCTTCGACCGCTATCTGCGCTACATCGTCGCCCACAACTGGTCGAACGTGATCCAGGTGGCGCTGTTCCTCGCCGTGACGATCCTCTCCAAGGGGCTTCTCGGCGGCTCGTATTCGGTGCTGCTGGGGCTCGCCGCGACCGCCGCGATCCTGTTCTACCAGTGGTTCATCGCGCGCACGGCGCTGGAGGTCTCGGGCGGCGGCGCGGCGGCGATCGTCGGGCTGGACCTGATAATCAGTGTCCTGATCAACCTGGTGTCCAACCGCTTCCTGTAGCGGGCGCCGCTCAGTAGAGCACTTCGGTCAGATAGAGCCCCCTCGCCGGCGCGGTGGGGCCGCCCTGCCTGCGGTCGCGCGCCTCTAACGCCGCTGTAACGTCGTCCGCTCTCCACTTGCCCTCGCCCACCAGACGGAGCGTGCCGGCGATGTTGCGGACCTGGCGATGCAGGAAGGAGCGCGCTCGGGCCTCGATGCGGATCTCTCGCCCCTCGCGCGCGACGTCCAGCACGTCGAGGGTCTTCACCGGCGAGCGCGCCTGGCAGAGGCTCGCCCGGAAGGTCGAGAAATCGTGCCTGCCGACCAGCCGCGACGCAGCCTCCTGCATCGCCGCCGCATCGAGCGGGGTCTGCACCAGCCAGGCGCGGTCTCGCTCTACGGTGAGCGGCGCGCGGCGGTTGAGGATACGGTAGCGATAGGCGCGTTCTCGCGCGGACAGCCTGGCATCGAAGCCGGGATCGACCGCCGCCGCGTCGAGCACGGCGACCGGCTGCGGCCTCAGATGAGCGTTGAGCGCATCGGCAACGGTATGGGCGGTTGTCGTCTTTGCGAGGTCGAAATGGGCGACCTGGCCGAGCGCATGGACCCCGGCATCGGTCCGCCCGGCGCCGAAAACCCGTGCCGTCTCGCCGGAGAAGCGGAGAATGGCGGTCTCCAGCGCCTCCTGGATCGACGGCCCGTTGTCCTGGCGCTGCCAACCGACGAAGCCGGTGCCGTCATACTCGACGGTGATGCGCCATCGGGTCACGCCAGCACGGCCGGCAGAGGGAATCCGCGGAGGAACGCCTGGGCATCCACCGCGCTCTTACCGGCGCGCTGGAGTCGTTCGAGGCGAAGCCCGCCCTCGCCGCAGGCGACCGTCCCTTCGTCGTCGACCACCGTCCCCGGCGGAGCCGAGATTTCCGGCATCGGACGGGCGGCAAGCACCCGGATGCGGGTGTCGCGCGCCGCGAACCACGCGCCCGGGGCCGGGCCGAAGGCGCGAATCCGGCGATGGACCGCGGCGGCGGGTTCGCGCCAGTCGATGGCGGTCTCGCCGCGTTCGATCTTGGCGGCATAGGTCACGCCCTCGTCCGGCTGCGGCCGCGCCCGGCGGCGGCCGCCGGCGGCTTCGGCGAGCGTCTCCAGCAGCAGCTCCGCGCCCATCGCGGCGAGCGCGTCGTGCACCGTGCCGGCGTCGTCCCGGGCGCCGATGGGAAGCCGCCTCTGGGCCAGGATCGCACCGGTATCGAGGCCCTCGTCCATCTGCATGACGGTGATCCCGGTCTCCTCGTCGCCGGCGAGCAGCGCACGCTGGATCGGCGCCGCGCCGCGCCAGCGCGGCAGCAGGGAGGCGTGGATGTTGACGCAGCCGAGACGCGGCGCTTCCAGCAGGGCGGCCGGCAGAATCAGCCCGTAGGCCGCGACCACGGCGATATCGGCGGCAAGGGCGGCGAACTCTCCGGAATCGTCCAGCCGCGCCGGATACCGCACCGCCAGACCGTGCCGGTTCGCCACCTCGTGCACCGCCGAGAGACGCTGGCGCTGGCCACGCCCGGCGCGGCGCGGCGGCTGGGTATACACGCTGGCGACATCGTGCCCGGCGGCAACCAGCGCACCGAGGGCCGGCACGGCGAAGGCCGGGGTGCCCATGAAGACGATGCGGAGCGCCGTCATGCTTCAGGCGCCGGCCATGGCCTCCGCGCGCTTGGCCTTGGCGAGCTTCCGCAGAATCATGCCGCGCTTGAGCTTCGAGATGTGGTCGACGAAGAGGATGCCGTCGAGGTGGTCGATCTCGTGCTGCATGCAGGTCGCGAGCATGCCCTCGACCTCGATCTCCCGCTGCGCGCCGGTCTCGTCGAGGTAGCGGATCCGGGCACGGTCGGGGCGCGCCACCTCCTCGTAGTGCTGCGGCAGCGACAGGCAGCCCTCCTCGTACTCGGCGAGAGTATCGGACGCCTCGACGACCTCGGGGTTGGCCATGCGGTAGGGCGTGCGCTCCTCGTCCTCGCGCGAGATGTCGACGACGACGACACGCCTGGCGATCCCGACCTGTGGAGCGGCGAGGCCGATTCCGGGCGCGGCGTACATGGTCTCCAGCATGTCGTCCATCAACCCGCGCACGGCTTCGTCCACCGCCTCGACCGGCGCGCATTTGCGCCTGAGGCGTGGATCGGGTGCAGTGATGATGGGCAGCTTCGCCATCGGAGCCGCAGGTCTCGCCGTCGCTTGCACGCTGCGGATTAGGTATGCCGCGCCCGCCCGGCCGTCAACCGCGGCGCACTACGATTCGACGGGGCGGCGCGCCCTGAGGGCGGCCGACAGGGTGCCGTCATCGAGATAGTCGAGCTCGCCCCCGACCGGGACGCCGTGGGCGAGCCGCGAGACGGTCACGCCGCACTCCGCCAGCCTGTCGGTCAGGTAGTGCGCCGTCGTCTGGCCTTCGACCGTCGCCGAGGTGGCAAGGATCACCTCCCGGACGGTCTCCACGCCGGCCCGCCGCACCAGCGTATCTATGTTGAGCTCGTCGGGCCCGCGCCCGTCGAGCGCCGACAGCGTGCCGCCGAGCACGTGGTAACGCCCGCTGAAGGCGGCCGTCCGTTCCAGCGCCCAGAGATCGGCAACGTCCTCGACGACGCAGATCGCCGAGCCGTCGCGCGCCTCGTGGGCGCAGATCGCGCAGGGATCGGCGGTGTCGACATTGCCGCAGACGCCGCATTGCCGGATCGATTCCGCGGCCGCGGCCAGCGCCTGAGCGAGGGGTTCGAGCAGCCCGGTCCGACGCTTGATCAGGTGCAGCGCCGCGCGCCGCGCCGAGCGCGGGCCGAGCCCCGGCAGCTTCGCCAGAAGCTGGATCATCCGGTCGATTTCGGAGAGGGCCATCGCGCAGGGCCGCCGCCGGCCCTCAGAACGGCAGGTTGAGCCCGGGCGGCAGGTTGAGACCGCCCGCGATCTTCTGCATCTCCTCCGCCGCCCTGCTCTCCGCCTTGCCCTTGGCGTCGGTGAAGGCGGCGACGATCAGGTCCTCGACCACGGAGACATCCTCGGCGTTGAACAAGGACGGGTCGATGCCGACGCGCCTGACCTCGTTGCGCGCGTTCATGACCACCGTGACGAGACCGGCCCCGGACTGCCCAGTGACCTCGATCTCGGCCAGCCGGGACTGCATGTCCTGAATCTTGGACTGCATTTCCTGGGCCTGTTTCATCAATTGGCCGAAATTCTTCATCGCGGCGGTTCTCCCTGTGTGCCTTCGCCATCGGGATCGTCATCGGCTTCGGTCGGCGGCTCCTGCGGGGTCTCGCCGAGGATCGGGGCGGCTTCGACGCTGCGGACGCCCTCGACCGTGGCCCCCGGGAATATTTCGAGCGCGGCCTGCACCGCGGGATGGTCGAGCGCCTGTTGGCGCTCCATCGCCTCGCGCTCCTGGTGCTGTTCGCGAAGACTCGGGGCCGCGTCTTCGCCATCGACCGCCTCGACCGACCAACGCCGCCCGGTCCAGTCGTCGAGAGCGCGGCGAACCCGGTTTTCCAGCCCTTCCGGCGCGTGCGGACCGCGCCGGTAGCGCAGCCGTCCGGGCGCGTAGTCGACGAGACCCACGTCGTTGGCGAGATGCGCGTGCAGCACCATCTCCTTCCTGCCCTTGAACAGGTCCACCAGCGCTTCGAAGTCTTCCGGGACCGCCTGCGCCGCGTCCGGCGCGGTCGCTTGCGCGGTCGTCGCCGGTCGCTGCGCCCCGGCCCGCTCCTCGCCGCCCACCGCGCGGACGATCTCCGCCGGGGTCGGCAGGTCGGCTGCGTAGGCAAGCCGGATCAACACCATCTCCGCCGCCTGTCGCGGATCCGCTGCAAGCTGGGTCTCCGAAGCCCCCTTGAGCAGGATCTGCCAGCACCGTGTCAGCACGGGTATCGACAATCCTGCGGCCAGCTCGCGGCCGCGCTCGAGCTCCAGATCGGACACCGCGCCACCGGCCTGCGCATCTCCGGGCGCCGCGTTGAGTCGGGTAAGCCAGTGGGTGAACTCCAGCAGATCCTGGAGCACCGCGATCGGATCGGCGCCCGCTTCGTAGAGCGAGTCGAATATGGCGAGAGCGGGCGCGATCCGCCCGCGGGCCAGCGCTTCCAGAAGGTCCGCCGTCTGCATGCGGTCGGCGAGACCGAGCATGGCGCGCACCCGGTCGCCGTCGATTTGTCCGCCCGCGGCATGGGCGATCGCCTGGTCGAGCAGCGACAGCGCATCGCGCACCGAGCCCTCGGCGGCGCGGACGATCTGTCGCAGCGCATCCTCCGCGGCTTCCACCCCCTCGCGCGCGGCGACCGCCCCGAGATGTTCGAACAGGGTATCGCCGTCCACCCGGCGCAGGTCGAAACGCTGGCAGCGCGACAGCACGGTCACCGGGACCCGGCGGATTTCGGTCGTCGCGAAAATGAACTTCACGTGCTCGGGCGGCTCCTCCAGCGTCTTCAGGAGCGCGTTGAACGCGTTGCGCGACAGCATGTGCACTTCGTCGATGATGTAGATCTTGAAACGCGCCGAGACCGGGCGGTAGCGCACGCCCTCGATCAGCTCCCGGATGTCGTCAACCCCGGTGCGGCTGGCCGCGTCCATCTCGATCACGTCGACATGGCGATCCTCGCCGATCGCGGTGCAGTGCTCGCAGGTTCCGCAGGGATCGGGCGTCGCTTCGCCGCCGCCTTCGGCCCCGACGCAGTTCAGCGCCCGCGCGATGATCCGGGCGGTGGTGGTCTTTCCGACGCCGCGGATGCCGGTCAGGATGAAGGCATGCGCCAGCCGGCCGGAGGAGATCGCGTTGGCGAGCGTCCGCACCATCGCGTCCTGGCCGACGAGGTCGGAGAAACGGCTCGGCCGGTAGGTGCGCGCGAGCACCCGGTAGGGCCGGGTTTCCGATGAGCCGTTCATGCCTCGCGCAAACCGTGCTGCCCTGCCGACGATGTCAATCGATGGGACCGGTCGAAACAGCGGAAGGCCGGCCGGCGACCCGGAGCCTTCTCGTTACGGCTGCTTCCTTCCGGACCTGACCGGGTTGGCGAGCGCCCCGTCCGCGACCGGCCTCCCAACCCACTATACCAGCAATCGAAATTGCGTGCCACGGAGCGCTGTGGCAGTTTGCCGGCCGTGCGCAATGATCGTGCCCCGCTTCGATGAAAGCACCCAACCACTACGCCGATTACGGGCTGGAGCGCCATGCCGAACGGCGGATGGACGAGGGCTGGCTCGACGCCCGGTTCGACCGCGCGGCCTGCGTGCTTCCGGTGTGGCGCTCCCGGGCCTTCGTTCGATCCGTGGAGACGCCGCGCGCGGTCTGTTTCGAGCCCGGCGAAATCCGCCCCTTCCTCAACGAGAGGCGGGACGCGGTTTTTCTCGGCCTCAAGGGCGGGCGGGCGCATTTCGCCTTCGACCTGTCCCATGTCGAGCACCCGGAAGCGCGCCCGCCCTTCGCCGAGCGCGGTACCTTCGTCGACCTCAGGAGCGTCGGCGCGCTGCTGCCGCGCGACCAGGGCGGGCTGCTGGCCTACGCCAAGGGCATCGTGCACTGGCACGAACGGCATCGGTTCTGCGGCAATTGCGGCCAGCCGACCGAGAGCCGGGAAGCGGGCCATCTCCGCATCTGCTCCGACCGCGCCTGCGGCGTGTCCCACTTCCCGCGCACCGACCCCGCGGTCATCATGCTGATCGCCGAGGACGACCGCGCGGTGCTCGGCCGCAAGGCGGAATGGCCGGACGGCATGTACTCCGCCCTCGCCGGCTTCGTCGAGCCCGGGGAGAGCCTCGAAGAGGCGGTCGCCCGCGAGGTGAAGGAGGAGGTCGCGATCGAGGTCGCCAATATCCGCTACCACTCCTCCCAGCCCTGGCCCTTCCCGGCCTCGCTGATGCTGGGGTTCTACGCCGATGCGCTGTCGGCAGAGATCGCCTTCGATCCGGAGGAGCTGGAGGATGCCCGCTGGTTCACGCGGGCGGAGCTCAGGCAGGGCGGCGCCGGGCTGGTGCGCCGGGCGCGTTCGGACTCGATCGCGCGCCGCCTGATCAACGACTGGGTATACGGGCGCTGACGCCTCCGCTCTAGCCCGGGTCGAGCGGCTTGTTGGTGGCGCGGAACGCATCGGCCGGGTAGGTGCCGAGCACCTTCACCCGGTGTGAGAAGAAGGCGAGCTCCTCCATCGCCAGGCTCACGCTGCGGTCGCGCGGGTCGCCCTCGATGTCCGCGTAGAACTGGGTCGCCGCGAAATCGCCGCCCATCATGTAGCTCTCCAGCTTGGTCATGTTGATCCCGTTGGTCGCGAAGCCGCCGAGCGCCTTGTAGAGCGCCGCCGGCACGTTGCGCACCTGGAAGACGAAGGTGGTCACCAGCGTGCCGTCGTTCCTGCTGCGCCGGCGGGGCGTCCGGGAGAGCACGAGGAACCGGGTCGTATTGTGCTCGGCATCCTCGATATTGGCGGCCAGCGAGTCGAGCCCGTAGACCCTGCCGGCGAGCGCCGAGCCGATCGCCGCCTGGCTCGGGTCGCCGCGTTCGGCGATCTCGGCGGCAGCGCCCGCGGTGTCCGCGTGGACGACCGCCCGCAGGTTCAGCTTGCGGATCAGCTTGCGGCACTGGCCGAGCGCGTGGACATGGCTGTGCACGCTTCGGATCTCCTCGAGCGTCGCGCCTTGCGGCGCCAGCAGGTGATGGTTCACCCGCACGAAATGCTCGCCGACGATGAACAGCTCGGACTCGGGCATCAGGCGGTGGATGTCGGCGACGCGGCCCGCCACCGAATTCTCGATCGGGATCATCGCATAGCGAGCCTGCCCGTCGCGCACGGCCGCGAATGCGTCTTCGAAAGCGGCCGAGGGAAGCGTCGCCATCCTCGGGAATATCGAACGGCAGGCGAGCTCCGAATAGGCGCCCGGGAGCCCCTGGAAGGCGATGGTGTTGCGGGGTTTTCTGGATCCGGTCATGGCGTTCCGTCGGCGCCGCGGCGACGGCGGCGGAGTATCGAGTTCGCCCGTTCCCCTGTCAAACGGGGAGCTTCCCCTTTTCGGCCGGCTGCCGGCTTGCAAAGGGGAAACCCGTTCTGCTAATGACGCCTGCGCCGGTGTCGCGGCAGACGGAAGAGCGCCGGGCCGTCCGAGGGAAGACGAACCATGTCGCAAATGCTCGCCAACAAGATCGCAGGCGCGGTATTGCTGGTCGCCCTGGTGCTGGTCGCGATCAGCACGATCGGCAACGCGCTCGTCCACCCGCGCGACAGCGGCAAGGGTGAGGTTGCGGTCGCCGCCCTGGCGACGCCGGAGCCGGAGACCAAGGCGCCCGCCGAAGCCGCCCCGGCCGTGCCGCTCGCCTCCCTGCTGGCCGAGGCGGACACCGCCCGGGGCGTCAAGGTGTTCAAGAAGTGCAAGTCGTGCCACACCGTGGAGAAGGGCGGCAAGAACAAGATCGGCCCCAATCTGTGGGATGTGGTGAATTCGGAGGCCGGCAAGCGGGAGGGCTTCTCCTACTCCAAGGCGATGCTGGCGAAGGGCGGGACGTGGAGCTACGACAATCTCGGCGACTTCCTCGCCAAGCCCAAGGCCTGGCTCCCGGGCACCAAGATGGCCTTCGCCGGCCTCAAGAAGGCGAAGGACCGGGCCGCCGTGATCGCCTATCTGCGGACGTTGAGCGACTCCCCCGCACCGCTTCCCTAGCGGCGCACGATGTCCGCCGCCTGCCCGCAGGCCTATATCGACTTCGCCCACGAGCTCGCCGATGCCAGCGGCGCGATTGTCCGCCGGCATTTCAGGACGCCGTTCTCGGTCGAGGACAAGGCGGATGCCTCGCCGGTCACCGTCGCCGACCGCGAGGCCGAGCGGGCGATGCGGACCCTGATCGCCGAGCGCCACCCACGGCACGGCATCGTCGGCGAGGAGTTCGGCAACGAGCGTCCGGATTCCGCCGAAGTCTGGGTGCTGGACCCGATCGACGGCACCAGGGCGTTCGTCGCGGGCAAGCCCATTTTCGGCACGCTGATCGCGCTGCTGCGGGACGACAGGCCCATCCTCGGCATCATCGACCAGCCGGTCCTCGGCGAGCGCTGGGTCGGCGCGGCTGGGGCCGGGTCGCGGTTTTGCGGCGAAGCCATCGGCACGCGGGGCTGTGCCGATATCGGCCGCGCCATCCTCAACACGACATCGCCGGAGCTCTTCGAGGGCGCCGACCGGGCCGCCTTCGGCCGCCTTGCCCGGAGCGTGCGGAGCACGGGCTATGGCGGCGACTGCTACGCCTACGGGCTGCTCGCGTCGGGCCATATCGACCTCGTCGTCGAGGCCGGACTCAAGACCTACGATTTCTGCGCGCTGGTTCCGGTGGTCGAGGGTGCCGGCGGGCGCATCACCGACTGGCGTGGGGACGCGCTCGGTCCCCGATCGACCGGCCGGGTGATCGCGGCCGGCGATCCCCGGATTCACGAGAAAGCCTTGGAATTGCTCGCCGGCGGCACCAACTAGGGCCTCATGGGCGCTCTTGAACGCGCCCGGCGTTGCGAACAGAATCGCATTCCGTGCGGACACCGCCCGGAGGGGAGGCATGAAGAGTATCCAGAGGGTCGGAGCCCGGGCAGCCGGGATTCTCGCCGCTGCCGCTCTTGTTCTCGGCGGCGGTTCCGCCGTCGCCGAAATCGTCAAGAGCCACGGCCTAACCCTCGTGGGCAAGCTCGGATACCCACCCGACTTCGCGCATCGCAGCTATGTCGACCCGCATGCGCCCAAGGGCGGGACCATCAGGCTGCACGCGATCGGCTCGTTCGACAGCTTCAACCCCTATATCGTCAAGGGGGATTCCGCGAGCCTCGCCTTCGTCGTCGATACCCTGATGACCTCGCCGCGCGACGAGCTATCGGCCGAGTACGGGCTGGTCGCCGCGACGGTCGAGGTGCCCGACGACCTCTCCTACGTGATCTACAATCTGAGGCCGGAGGCGCGCTTCCACGACGGCAAGCCGGTGACGGCGGACGACGTCATCTTCAGCTTCAACGCCCTCAGCGAGAAGGGCCAGCCCTTCTACCGCTACTACTACCGCAACATCGTCAGGGCGGAACGGCTCGGCCGGCATCGGGTCAAGTTCCATTTCACCGGGCCGCCCAACCGCGAGCTGCCGCAGATCACCGGCCAGCTGCCGGTCCTGCCGAAGCACTACTGGGAGGGCCGCGCCTTCGACCAGACGACGCTCGAGCCGCCGCTCGGCAGCGGGCCCTATCGGATCGCCCGCTTCGAGCCGGGGCGGTTCGTCGAGTTCGAGCGGGTGAAGGACTACTGGGGCGAGCGTCTGCCGATCAATCTCGGCATGAACAATTTCGACCGCATCCGGATCGACTATTACCGCGACCAGACGGTCGCGCTCGAAGCCTTCAAGGCGAACGAGTACGACTACCGGTCGGAAAACTCGTCGAAGGACTGGGCTACGGGCTACAAATTCCCCGCGGCGGAGGCGGGGCTGGTGCATGCAGAACAAGTTCGCCATTCGCGGCCCACCGGGATGCAGTCCTTCGCCTTCAACCTCAGGCGGGCGAAATTCGACGACATCCGGGTGCGCGAGGCGATCGGGCTCGCCTTCGATTTCAACTGGTCGAACCGCAACCTGTTCTACGGTCAGTACAGCCGGACGACGAGCTTCTTCTCCAACTCCGAGCTCGCCTCCAGCGGGCTGCCCGGAGCCGCCGAGAAGGCTCTGCTGGAGCCGTTTCGCGGCCAAGTCCCCGATTCCGTCTTCACCCGCGCCTTCGAGCCGCCCGAAACCGACGGGTCGGGCAATATCCGGCGCAACCTCCGCCGCGCCGTCCGCCTGCTCAAGGCCGCGTCCTGGTCGATCCAGGACGGCCGGCTGACCCATGCGGCGACCGGCGAGAGGATGGAGATCGAGTTCCTGCTGGTCAGCCCCCTCTTCGAACGGGTGGTCGCCCCGTTCATCCGCAACCTCAAGCGGCTCGGCATCGAGGGGCGCATCCGGGTGGTCGATTCGTCGCAATACATCAACCGCCTGAACGGCTTCGACTTCGACATGGCGATCGCGAGCTGGGGCCAGTCGGACTCGCCCGGCAACGAGCAGCGCGACTTCTGGAGCTCGGACGCCGCCGGCCGCCAGGGCAGCCGCAACCTCGTGGGCATCCGGAACCCGGTCGTCGACGCCCTGATCGAAAAGCTGATCGCCGCACCGGACCGCGCCCGGCTGGTCGCCGCGACGCGCGCGCTCGACCGCGTTCTGCTGTGGAACCACTACGTCATCCCGCAATGGCATATCCGCTTCGACCGGATCGCCTATTGGGACAAGCTCGGCAAGCCGGCCAAGAGCCCGAAATACGGCAACGACCTGATGAGCTGGTGGGTCGATGCGGGCAAGGCGGCGAGCCTCGAAGAGCGCAAGCGCAAGCTGGGCGGCGCGCAGTGAGGGCGGCCCTTCTCCGCCATGCCGGCGCGGCCATGCTGGCGGTCTTCGCCTCCCAGGCGCTCGCCGGGACGGTCAAGGTCAGCCACGGCGTCTCGGTCTTCGGCGACCTCAAATACGGCGCGGACTTCGCCCATTTCGGCTACGTCAACCCGGACGCGCCCAAGGGCGGGACGCTCAGGCTCTGGGGGCTGGATACCTTCGAGACCCTCAACCCCTTCATCCTCAAGGGAAGGAAGGAGGCGTGGAACGCGCTCATCTTCGACACGCTGATGGCGCGCGCCTTCGACGAGCCGGATGCGCTCTACGGCCTGGTCGCCGAGGCGGTCGAGATCCCCGACGCGGGCGGCTGGGTCGCCTTCCGGCTCAGACCCGGGGCCCGGTTCCACGACGGCACGCCGATCACGGCGAAGGATGTCGCCTTCACGTACCGGACCCTGGTCGAAAAGGGACATCCGCAGTTCCGCATCCTGTTCCGCGACGTGGCCGGGGTCGCGGCGGTCGACCGTCACAAGGTCCGGTTCGACTTCAAGCCCGGGCGTCACCGCGACCTTCCGGTGCAGCTCGCGGCTCTTCCGGTGCTCTCGGAAAAATACTATGCCGAGGTCGCGTTCGACCGGACGACCTTCACCCCGCCGCTCTCCAGCGGGCCGTATCGCGTCGCCAGGGCGGAGCCCGGACGGTCGGTGACCTATGAGCGGGCGACCGACTACTGGGCGCGCGACCTTCCGGTCAATCGCGGACGCTACAACTTCGACCGCATCAAGGTCGATTACTACCGCGACCGCGACATCGCCTTCGAGGCGATCTTCGCCGGCCAGTACGACTTTCGCGAGGAGTTCACCTCCCGGAGCTGGGTTACCCAGTACGACAAGCCGCCGGTGCGCAAGGGGCTGATCGTGCGCGAGGCGCTGCCCGACGAGACTCCGTCCGGCGTGCAGGCGTTCTTCTTCAACCTCAGGCGCGACAAGTTCAAGGACCGCCGCGTGCGCCGCGCGCTCGATCTCGCCTTCGACTTCGAGTGGACCAACAAGAACCTGTTCTTCGGGCTCTACGAACGGACCAACTCGATGTTCGAGAATTCCCCGCTTGCGGCCCACGCACCGCCGAGCGAAGCGGAGCTCGCCCTTCTCGAGCCGTTCCGGGGCCAAGTTCCCGAAGAGGTCTTCGCCAGACCGTACACGGCCAGCGTGACGGACGGCAGCGGCAAGATCCGCCGAGAGTTGCGCCAGGCCGCGCGCCTGCTGCGCGAGGCGGGATACCGGATCGGGGACGGTGTGCTGCGGGACCCTTCGGGCGCGCCCATGACCATCGAGTTTCTGCTGCTGGAGGCTTCGTTCTCGCGGATCGTCTCGCCTTACATCGCCAATCTCAAACGCCTGGGAATCGAGGCGACCATTCGCATCGCCGACGCGGCGAACTTCAAGTACCGCACCGACCATCACGACTTCGACGTCGTCATCCAGCGCTTTGTCCAGCCGCTGACGCCGGGGCTCGAACAGCGCAACTATTTCGGCTCGGCAAGCGCCGGTCTTCCCGGGTCGTTCAATGTCGGCGGCATCGAGGACCCGGCCGTCGATGCGTTGATCGAAAAGGTCATCGCTGCGCGCACACGCTCGGAGCTGACCACCGCGGTGCACGCGCTCGACCGGGTGCTGATGTGGAACAGCTACACCGTGCCGCAGTGGTACAAAGGGGCTCACCACATCGCCTATTGGAACAAGTTCGACCGCCCGGCGATCAAGCCCCGCTTCGGCCGCGGCGTTGTCGACACCTGGTGGTACAACCCGGAGAAGGCGGCGATGATCGCGGCGGGGAAAGCCCCGCCCGGACCGTAGCGGCCGGGTCCGGCGGACCTCGCTCGGGATGCTGAGCTATATCGTCCGGCGGCTGCTGCTGATGATCCCGACGCTGCTCGGGATCATGGTCATCAACTTCCTGATCATCCAGGTCGCGCCCGGCGGGCCGGTCGAGCAGATCATCGCCCAGGTGACGGGCACCAGCGTGGCGCCGACCAGCCGGTTCGGCGGCGGCGGCGGTACCGAGACCGGCGCCTCGCCGTCCGCCGCGCAGGCCGACGCGGCTTCCTCGGCGGTGACCAGCAAGTACCGCGGCGCGCGCGGGCTCGACCCCGAGTTCATCGCCCAGCTCGAAAAGCAGTTCGGCTTCGACAAGCCGATGCACGAGCGCTTCGCGCTGATGATGGGGAACTTCGTCACCTTCGACTTCGGCACCAGCTATTTCCGCGACGAGACGGTGGTCAACCTGGTGCTGGAGAAGATGCCGGTCTCGATCTCGCTCGGGCTCTGGTCGACGCTGATCCTCTATCTGGTCTGCATCCCGCTCGGCATCCGCAAGGCGGTCAAGGACGGGACGCGCTTCGACCTGTGGACGACGATCGTCATGACCATCGGCTTCGCCACGCCCTCCTTCGTGCTCGCGGTGCTGCTGATCGTGTTCTTCGCGGGCGGGAGCTTTCTCGACTGGTTTCCGCTGCGCGGTCTGACCTCGGAGAACTTCGACGAGCTCGGCTTCTTCGGCCAGATCGCCGACTATTTCTGGCACCTCGCCCTGCCGCTGGTCTCTCTGGTGGCGGGCGGCTTTCTCGCGCTCAGCATGCTGACCAAGAACTCCTATCTCGACCAGATCAACATGCAATACGTGCTGACCGCGCGGGCCAAGGGGCTGACCGAGCGCCGCGTGCTCTACGGCCACGTGTTCCGCAACGCGATGCTGATCGTGATCGCCAGCTTTCCCGGGGTCTTTGTCGGCATCCTGTTCACCGGCTCGCTGCTGATCGAGGTGATCTTCTCGCTCGACGGGCTGGGCCTGCTCGGCTTCGAGGCGCTGATCAAGCGCGACTACCCGATCGTCTTCGCGACCACCTATTTCTTCACCCTGCTTGGGCTGGTGCTGCGGCTGGTGGGCGACCTCACCTACACGGTCGTCGACCCGCGCATCGATTTCGAGGTGCGCGGTGGCTGACGGCGGCGCAGATCGCGTGCTTGGGGTGCGGCTGACGCCGCTCACAAGGCGGCGGCTGAGAAATTTCCGCAACAACCGCCGCGCCTTTGTCTCGCTCTGGGTGTTTCTCGCGCTGTTCGCTCTCACCCTGCCGGCCGAGTTTCTCGCCAACGACAAGCCGCTCTTGATTCAGTATGAGGGCGGGTACTACTTCCCGGTCTTCGCGGCCTACCCGGAGACCGATTTCGGCGGCGATTTCGAGACCGAGGCGGAGTACCGCGAGCCCGACGTCCAGCAGCTGATCCGTGGCAAGGGCGGCTGGATGGTCTGGCCGCTGATCCCCTACAGCTACCGGACCGTGAATTACGACCTCAGGGTCCCCGCACCGGCGCCGCCGTCGGGCGACAACTGGCTGGGCACCGACGACCAGGCGCGCGACGTGCTGGCGCGCGCAATCTACGGCTTCCGCATCTCCGTCCTGTTCGGCATCTCGCTCACCGTGCTGGGGTCGATCATCGGCGTGGCGGTGGGCGCGGCGCAGGGTTATTTCGGCGGCTGGACCGATCTCGCCTTCCAGCGCTTCATCGAGGTCTGGCAGGGGCTGCCCACCCTGTTCCTGCTGATCATCCTGGCGAGCGTCGTGACCCCCAATTTCTGGTGGCTGCTCGGCATCATGGTGCTGTTCGGCTGGACCGCGCTCGAAGGCGTGGTACGGGCGGAATTCCTGCGCGCGCGCAATTTCGACTACGTCCGGGCGGCGCGCGCGCTCGGGGTGAGCAACCTCACCATCATGCGCCGGCACGTGCTGCCCAACGCGATGGTCGCCACGCTGACCTTCTTGCCGATCATCCTGACCGGCTCGATCACCAGCCTGACCGCGCTCGACTTCCTCGGCTTCGGGCTGCCGCCCGGCTCGCCCTCGCTGGGCGAGCTGCTGGCGCAGGGCAAGGCTAACCTCCAGGCGCCGTGGCTCGCGGTCACGGCGAGCCTGACGATCATCGTCACGCTGTCGCTGCTGATCTTCGTGGGCGAGGGCGTGCGCGACGCGTTCGATCCGCGCAAGACGGTCAACGAGTAGGCCGGGCGATGGACGAGATCCTGCTCGCGGCAAACGACCTCTCGGTGTCCTTCGGCACGGGCGAGCGCGAGGTTCGCGCGGTCCGCAACATTTCCTTCGCCATCGGCCGCGGCGAGACCTTCGCCCTGGTGGGAGAGAGCGGGTCCGGCAAGTCGGTTTCGGCGCTGTCGATCCTCCAGCTCCTGCCCTACCCGCTCGCCCGCCACCCGAGCGGCAGCATCCGCTTCGCCGGAGAAGAGCTGATGGGGTGTCCCGAGCCGCTGCTGCAGAGCGTGCGCGGCAACCGGATCGCGATGATCTTCCAGGAGCCGATGACCTCGCTCAACCCGCTGCACACGATCGAGAAGCAGATCGGCGAGATCCTCAAGATCCACAGGGGCCTCTCCGCCGCGGAGGCGCGCTCGCGGATCGTCGACCTGTTGAACCAGGTCGGCCTGCCGGAGGCGGAGAACCGGCTCCACGCCTACCCCCACCAGCTCTCGGGCGGGCAGCGCCAGCGGGTGATGATCGCGATGGCGCTCGCCAACGATCCGGAGCTGCTGATCGCCGACGAGCCGACGACCGCGCTCGACGTCACCATTCAGGCGCAGATCCTCAAGCTGCTCGCCGACCTGCAGCGCGAGCGCGGCATGGCGATCCTGCTGATCACCCACGACATCGGAATCGTCCGCAAGGTGGCGCATCGCGTAGCGGTGATGACCGAGGGCGAGATCGTGGAGACCGGCCCGACGGCGCAAATCTTCGAGAACCCGCAGCACCTCTATACCCGCCACCTGCTGGCCGCCGAACCGAAGGGAAGACCGGTCGCGGCCGACGGCGAGGCCAAGCCGGTGATGACGGCCGACGACCTGAAGGTGTGGTTCCCGGTCAAGCGCGGCATCCTGCGCCGCGTAGTCGGGCACATCAAGGCGGTGGACGGGGTTTCGGTCATCGTGCGCGAGGGCCGGACGCTGGGGGTCGTCGGCGAGAGCGGATCGGGCAAGACCACGCTCGCCATGGGGCTGCTCCGGCTCGAGAAGAGCGTCGGGCCGATCCGCTTCGGCGGTCGCGACATCAGCGGCATGACCTGGTCCGAGCTCCGCCCCTTGCGGAGCGAAATGCAGATCGTCTTCCAGGACCCGTACAGCTCGCTCTCGCCCCGGTTCTCGGTGGGCCAGATCATCGAGGAGGGCCTTGTCGTCCACGGCATGGCGGGCGATTACGACGAACGACGGGCGGCGATCGCCGAGGCGCTGGTCGAGGTCGGGCTCGACCCCGACTCCCAGGACCGCTATCCGCACGAATTCTCCGGCGGGCAGCGCCAGAGGATCGCCATCGCCCGCGCCATCGCGCTCAAGCCGCGCTTCATCGTGCTGGACGAGCCGACATCGGCGCTCGACATGTCGATCCAGGCGCAGATCGTCGACCTCCTGCGCGCGCTCCAGGAGCGCCACGGTCTCGCCTATCTGTTCATCAGCCACGATCTCAAGGTGGTTCGCGCACTGGCCGACGAGGTGATCGTCATGCGCCACGGCCGCGTCGTCGAGCAGGGCAGCACGCAACGCATCTTCGAGACCCCGGCCGAGCCCTATACCAGGGCGCTGATCGCCGCCGCCTTCGACATCGAGGCGGTCGAGACCGACGCGGTGGCGACCTGAACGATCAGCGGCTCGCCGGCCGGCTCTTTTTTCCGAAGCGGGACTCGATCAGGGCGTAGAGCGCACGCACCCCCTGCGCCTCTCCGCCCACCGGGCGGCCCGGACGGGCCGTGAGGTTCCAGGCCATGACGTCGAGATGGATCCAGGGCGTGGTTCGGTTCACGAATTCCTGCAGATACAGCGCCGCGGTGATGGCGCCGGCCATGCCGCCTTCCGACACGTTGTTGATATCGGCGGTCTTGCTGTCGAGCATCCGCCGATAGGGCCGCCACAGGGGCAGGCGCCAGAGCGGGTCGGATACCGCCTCTCCCGCGCTCGCGAGCGCCTCGGCAAGCGCATCGTCGTTGCAGAAGAAGGCCGGCAGCTCCGGCCCGAGCGCCACCCTCGCCGCGCCGGTCAGCGTGGCGCAATCGATCAGCAGATCCGGCCCCTCGCTCTCCGCTTCGGTGATCGCATCGCACAGGATGAGCCGGCCTTCGGCATCGGTATTGCCCACCTCGACGGCGATCCCGCTCCGCGTCCTGACGATGTCGAGCGGGCGCAGCGCGTTGCCGGAGATGCTGTTCTCCACGGCGGGAACCAGCACGCGTAGCCTGACATCGAGGCCGGCCGCCATGACCATCTGGGCGAGCCCGAGGACATGCGCCGCGCCGCCCATGTCCTTCTTCATGCGCAGCATGCCCCGAGCGGGCTTGATGTCGAGCCCGCCGGAATCGAAGCACACCCCCTTGCCGATCATCGTCACCCTGGGCGCGTCGGCGCGGCCCCAGCGGAGGTCGATGAGCCGGGGGGCGTTGGCGCTCGCCCGCCCCACGGCGTGGATCGTCGGATAGCCCCGACGGAGCAGCCCGGCTCCCTTGATCTCGGCGACCTCCGCGCCCTTCGCCTCGCCCACGCTACGGACCGAGGCGGCGAGCTCGGCCGGGCCCATATCGCTGGCCGGGGTGTTGATCAGGTCGCGGATCGTGGTCGTCGCCTCCGCCGCGCTCCGCACATGGGCGCGGTCGGCGCCCGCCGGCCAGACCAGCACCGGCACCGGTGCCGACCGTTTCGCCGCGTAGCGGTCGTATGCATAGCAGCCAAGCGCCCAGCCGAGCGCCGCCCCGGTCGCGGCCGCGCGCTCCATCCGCGCGTCGATCCGGTAACTGCCGGCGGGCAGCCGACCGGGAAGATCGGCATAGGCCCAGAAATCGTCATGCGTCTCGACCCCGAACAGGACGCTGGCGAGCGCGCCGTCCTCGCCCGCGACCAGACTCAGGCTGCGCGGCGCGGCCTTGAAGCCGGTGCTTTCCACCCAGGCGCGGGTGCCGGCCGGCTGGTCGGCGAGCCAGGCGTCGAAGACATCCTTCTCGATCGGGACGATGGGGACGGTGCTCGCGTCCGTCCGCGACTTGAACTTGGCGCGCACGATTCATCCTTTTGCGGGATCCGGGACGGGCGAGGATGGCTCGCGCCGCGGGCGGGTGCAAGCCGGGGAGGGACTCGAGCGGGGTCAGATGCGCATGCCGGCGCGCGCGAGAATTTCGCGCACCCGGGCGCGCTGTTCGTCGGCGATGGTCAGCCGCTCCGCGAAGTCGCGCCCCGAGGGCTTGGTCGCGTCGATGCCTACCTTGGTGACGGTGTGGGTTTCCGGATCGGAGGTCGGATCGAGGATCGCTCCCATCGCGCCCGGGATGTAGATCACGTCGCTCTCCGCCCGGGTCCGCGTGATCACCGCCCACATCACGTCGGACAGATCGAACACGTCGACATCGTCGTCCACCACGACGACGCATTTGACGTAGAACTCGGTTCCGAGCGCGCTCATGATCGCCTGGCGCGGCTGGCCCTCGGCGGTCTTCTTCATCGAGACGACGGCCATCAATGCCCCGACCGTGGTCGTCGGCACGTGGACCGCGCGCACGTTGGGTAGGTTGCGGCGGAGCGCGTTCAGGATCTCCGCCTCGCGCGAGATGCTGGAAATCAGGATGTGGTCCGGAGCGGTGCCCGAGGCGACCGAATGGAACATCGCGTCACCGCGCATCTGGATCCGCTCGGCGACGAACACGTTCTCGGTCGAGCGGTAGGAGGCGTATCCGGTGAACTCGCCGAACGGACCCTCCGGCTCGTGGACTCCGGCGAGGATGCTGCCCTCGATGACGATCTCCGCCCCCCAGGGGACGTCGAGCTCGGCCGTCATGCAGCTTGCGACGCGGTAGGGCTCGCCGAACAGCGCACCGACGATCTCCACCTTCCGCACGCCGGGCGGGTAGTGATAGGCCATCGAGCCCATGTAGTGGACCGGGTGGATGCCGAGCGTGATGGCGGCCGGCAGGTTCTGCCCGCGCTCCTCCGCGCGGCGGTGGTATTCGTACATGCGCCGCCGCGAATGGAGCGACAGCCCGAGTCGGTCGCGGCCGCGCAGCATCAGGCGGTGGAAGCCGGTGGTGTCGACCCCGGTCTCGGGATCGCGCGCGGCGATCTGCCCGGCGGTGATGTAGGGCGCGGCATCCACCCCGAAATGGAGCGGGATGGGCAGCCTGGTGAGGTCTACCTCGTCGCCTTCCAGCACTACCTCCTGCCACGGCGCGTCGGCCACGCGCTCCACCGGCAGGTAGTTCTGGCAGCGCTCGCGATAGGCGCCGGGCAGATCCTGCGGCGCAACGCCGAGGGCGAGCCCGAGCAGCCTTCGGTTGCCGGCGACGTTGGTGACGACGGGCATGTCGAACCCCTCGACCTGCTCGAAGATCACGATCGGGCTGCGCCCGGCGCGTTCGAGCTCGAACACGGTCGAGGTGATGTCGAGCTCGCGGCGGACCGGCTCGGCGACACGCAGGATTTCGTCCGGCGCCGCCTTCTCCACCTTGTCGATGAAGCCTCTCAGAGTTTGATCCTGCACGGTCCCGCCGATCTCCGATCACTGTCGCGGCGCCGAGCATGCAGCCGCGCCGCCGCCCTGACAAGCGGCCGCCCGGTTGAACCGGCCGGGCTATCGCGACATGCTTGCGCCGGGCAGGCAAAGGCGGAGGGGCGTTGTGGCGAAGGTGCAGGAGGTCAACATCCCCGAGGTGGTGGCGGAGGTGACGGCGGCGTTCGAGCGCTACGAGAAGGCGCTCGGCTCGAACGACGTCGACACCCTGGCGGAGCTGTTCTGGGACAGCCCGCTCACCCTGCGCTACGGCCCCAACGGCACGCTGCTCGGCCACCGCGCGATCGACCAATTTCGCCGCAACCGCAATATCCCGGGCGTCGAACGGACGCTGCGCAACACGGTGATCAAGACCTTCGGCCGGGACTTCGCGATGGCGGATACCGAATCGACGCGGCCCGGCGGCATCGTCGGCCGCCAGAGCCAGTGCTGGGTCCGCATGGAGGAGGGCTGGCGGATCGTCTCCGCCCACGTCTCCGACATCCCGGACGAGTCGTAGCGTCAAGCGTCGAGACGAGCCGAGCGGTGCAGCCCAGGATCCACATCTATGCCGCCGTCGACACGACCGGCGGGTCTTACGAGCGCCTGCGCGCGGCGGGGCTCGAAGTCCAGATCCCGGACGAGCCCTGGTCGCAGACGGCGAACCGCTCCGGCGCCACGGCCGAGCTGGTCTTCGCCCCGTCCACGGTCGCCGCCGCCGGGGTCGCCAACCGGCTCAACGCGCTGACCCGCCGCACCCTCGAATCCGCACCGGACCTGCGGCTGATCGCCAAGTACTCGGTGGGCTACGACAACGTGGACGAGGCGGCGGCGACCGAGCTCGGCATCCTTGTCGTCAACAGCCCGACGGAGAGCAACTGGGGCGGGGTCGCGGAAGGGGCGGTCACCTTCGTCCTCGCGCTGCTCAAGAAGGTGCGCGAGCGCGACCGCAGCGTGAAGCAAGGGCGCTGGCGCGACCCGTCGCTGATGGGCACCTATCTCGGCGCGCGGCAGATCGACGACTACCCGGGCATCGCGGTCGGAATCGTCGGGCTGGGGCGCATCGGCTCGCGCGTCGCCGACCTGCTGGCGCCCTGGCGGGTGCGCCTCCTGGGCCACGACCCCTATGCCGAGGAGGCGCGTTTCGCCACCCACAACGTCCGCCGCACGCCGCTGGACACGCTCTTGGCGGAAGCCGACGTGGTGACGATCCACTGCAACCTGACCCCGGAGACCGAGGGGCTGATCGGAGCGCGCGAGCTCGCGCTGATGAAGCCGGGCGCGGTGCTGGTCAACACCGCGCGCGGTGCGATCGTCGACATCGATGCGCTGTTCGACGCGCTGCAATCCGACCGGCTCGCCGCCGCCGCGCTCGACGTGCTGCCGAAAGAGCCGCCCGACCCGCAGACCCCGCTGCTCGGGCTCGGCGACAAGGTGCTGCTGTCGCCGCACATGGTCTCCAACAATCTGGGCACCGGATTGCAGATGGCGGTGCCCTGGGTCGAGAAGGCGATCTTCGCAGCGGTCCGCGGCGAAATCCCCGAGAACGTCGTCAATCCCGATGCGATCCCGCTGTGGCGTCAGCGGTTCGCCGGCAACAGCCTCATCTGACACCGAACGGAAAGGGACCGGTGATGATCTACGAAGCCAGGAGCTACCGAATCGCGCGCGGCAAGGTGCCGGAATTCCTCAAGCTCTTCGCGGAGGGATACGAGACGCGCAGCGAGCACTCTGAGATCAGCGCGATGCTCTATACCGAGATCGGGCCGCTCAACCAGGTCATCCACATCTGGCCCTATGCCGACATGGGCGAGCGCGAGCGGATCCGCGTCGAGGCCGCCAAGGACCCCAACTGGCCGCCCAAGGTCTCGCACGTGATCGAGACCATGCAGTCGGAGATCTTCGCGCCGCTCCCCTTCACCCCGACAATGGGGAGCGGCGAGCTCGGACCGGTCTTCGAGTGGCGCGAATACACGATGCGCTCCGACGGACAGCCGGCGCTGGTCGAGAACTGGTCGACGGCCATCGAGAAACGTGTGGAGATGTCGCCGCTGGTCATGGCGATGGTCACCGAATGCGGCGCGCTCAACAAGCTCGTCCACATCTGGGGCTATGAGAGCCTGGAGCACCGCCGCGAGGTACGCGAGGAGGCGAGGGAGAAAGGCATCTGGCCGCCCAAGAACGTGAGCGGCGGACCCGACCCGATCCTGACCCAGGAGAGCAAGATCTGCTTCGCCGCGGACTACTCGCCCGTGAAGTAGCTCAACCCCAAAGCTCGCCGAACTCGGTCGCGACCACGCTGTCGTAGGGGACCGCCCGGTCGAGGATCCCCATGTCGCGGGCGAACGCGATCATGCCGTCGACGAAGCCTTCGGCGATCGCCGGGTCGTAATACGGCAGGTCGCGTTCGACCACCCGGGCGATCAGCTTCGCCTCGTTTGGCGCGAACAGCTTCTCGCCGATCGCCGTCGCGCGGCCGACTTCCTGCTTGAGCTTCCGCTGGGTGGAGACGATGGCGCGCACCGCCGCGGCGGCATCGTCGGGGCGCTCGGCGACCAGCCTCTCGGTCGCGACCAGCACCGGCTGGGTGTAGCTGAAGGCGGGCTTCGGACCGTCGCCCCGGCGCACGTCGGCCACCACGGTCCCGACGCCCCGCGTGACCGCGATCTCGGCCCCCATCCCGTTGGCCCAGAACCCGTCGAGCAGCCCGTCCTCCAGCGCCCTGGCCGCCGTCACGCCGAAGCTCACGCGGGGTCCGGTGGTGCCCGGCACCGGCGCGATCTCGACCCCGTCGCGCTCGATGTCGATCCCGCCTTCCCGCAGCATCCGCTTGAGGCCGATATCGACCCAGGGAGCGGCGCCGATCTTCTTCCCCCGGACGGCGCCGAGGTCGCCACGCGCATGGCCCTCGTCGGCGCGCATGACGAGGAACCAGTACATCCCCTGGGAGAGCGAACACAGTAGCTTCGCCCCCTCCCAGCGCGGGAAGGCGGAGAGCACCGCATGCGCCGAGCCGCCGATTAGGTCCACCTCGCCGTCGCGCAGCGCCCGGTAGCACTTGTCGACGGGGAAGATCAGCTCGTGGCTCACGTCGAGCCCCTGTTCGGCGAAATCGCCGAGCTCGACTGCGGAGATCGACGGGAAGTAGGAGTTCGAGATCAGATCCGGTACGGCGAGGCGCATCGACGCCCTCCCTCGTTGTCAGGGTGCGTAGACCCAGAGATCCATCATCACCGAACAGCCGGGCACGGGAAGAGGCCCCTGCACCTCGATCGCCGAGAACGGGATCGGGTGGCCGGGGAGTCGGCGCTGCCAAGCCTGGTGCACGGGGTAGAAGTCGGCATGACGGTGAGGAATTCCTAGGAGGATTTGGGTGGTATGTTCGGGGTGGGTTGGGTTCGTTCTCTCTCCGTGAATGGTTGTTACTTTAGAATGGGTTAGGTGTTCTGTCGAGGATTTCTTGGAGATTTTTCGTTGGACATACGATCTGTCGTTGTTGGGGTTTCTGGTGGTCTTGGGGGAAGTGTTGGGTGTGCGTATGTCGTGGGGTGGGTCCTGGGGTGGGAACCTTTCTCTTGACCAGAGGGAAACGGGGGAGGCCCGGGTTGGCAGGCTCCGTCCTCCGATTGTTAGGAATCATGAAGGTAGTTTCGGCCCGTCCGCACTCTCCGGGGACTGCTTGTGTCGCCGCCAGGGGCGGGAGCGCCGCGGCGGGAGGGGCGGCCCCGTTCGGCTCTTGTGTCGAGCTTGTGCCCGCCCCGGCCGGCGTCGCGGGCGTCGGCGGAATCTATTTAAAATGTCTTTAAGGCTGCATTTGACCGAACGCCGAAAATTCGATGGCGGGTCTCGCCGGCGTCGCCGTGCGTTGGATTCGGATCGTGGCCGACGATCCCGACCGCCATGTCGTGGCGCTGACGGCGGCGGAGCGGGCCGAGCTGCGCGACGGGGTCCGCGAGGTCCGCGCGCTGGCGCTCCGGCGCGAGCTTACGGGCGCCGGCGGGTTGAGCCTTTTCGGGGCGGTCTCGGTCCTGGCGCGGGGGCGCATCGGAGGAGGCGTGCGAGGCGGCGCCCCCGGTGCGCGACATGCAGGAGCGGGTGGCGGTCCGGTTCGCGGCGCGGTCGCGCGCGATGGTGCGGTCCGGCCGGCGGGACGGTCCGATGGAGGCCCTGGCGGCGGTGCTCTCGCTCGCGGCGGATGTCCCGCCGGCGGAGGCGCCGGGCCTGCCGGTTTCGGCGCTGACGGCGCGCGGCGGGGGCGGGCGCATCCGTGGCGCCGGTTCCGGATCCTGGCGGTCCGGAACCGCCGGCGCGCGGCCGCGGGCATTCGAGGCAAAGGAAATTTCGTCTTTACTTTTGGTCAACTATCAAGGAAATCGTCGTCGATCGTTGAGCAGAAAGCGCTTGTGCATGGCGTCGATTGCGAATAATGGATCGGGGGCGCGGGAAAAGAATGTCGCGGCCGCCCGGCCACACGGGCGGCGGACGGGTAACGGGTCGGGAGTGGATGCGATGAAGACGGTTGGCGCGGTTGAGCGTGCGGTTCGTGCGATGGGCTCTGCGTTGGCGGCGATGTCCGGGGCGGGCGGGCGCTTGACAGATGCCCTCGATGCCGGGCTCGATACTATAATGCCGGGTCGCCGGGTCGCCGGGTCGCCGGGTCGCCGGGTCGCCGGGTC
>JAPPGP010000111.1 GCA_028821395.1 Defluviicoccus sp. | reverse complement strand
ATGCGGTCGTGGCGGAACTGGTAGACGCGCAGCGTTGAGGTCGCTGTGGGAGCAATCCCGTGGAAGTTCGAGTCTTCTCGACCGCACCATTTCGCCGGGCCCGCCCAATCGAGGGGCGGGCCCGTTCCGTTTCCGGCTTACGCGCCGTTCGGAGGCTGACATGAGCCAGTCGCAGGAAGTTGCGACCGAAGCCGGCGACGGCGCCGTGCTTGCCGGGTCGGTCGGGCTCGACCCGGCGGTGGCGCGCGCGGTGATCGATGCGCTGGAGACCGGCCGGGACGAGCGCGCGGCGGCTCTGGTGGCCGCGCTCCATTTCGCCGAGGTGGCCGACCTCCTGGAACAGCTCAACGCCGATCACCGCGCCCGGGTGGTCGACATCCTGGAGCCTGCCTTTCCGCCGCAAATCCTGCCCGAGCTCGACGACTCGGTGTTCGGGGATATCGCCGAGCGCCTCGGCACGAAGCGCCTGGCGGGCGCCATCGCCGGGCTCGAATCGGACGACGCGCTGTTGCTGATCTCGGCGCTCGACGAGGTCCGGCAGCGCGAGGTGATGCAGGCGATCCCGGATGCCCTGCGCAACGCGCTGGAGCGGGGGCTCGCCTATCCGGAGGACAGCGCGGGACGGCTGATGCAGCGCGACCTTGTCGCGGTGCCGACCTTCTGGACCGTGGGCGAGACCATCGACTACCTGCGCGAGGCCGACAGCCTGCCGAACGACTTTTACGACATCTTCGTGGTCGATCCCGGCCACCGCCCGGTCGGCGTGGTGGCGCTGAGCCACGTGCTGCGCACCAGGCGCCCGGTGCCGATGCGCGAGCTGTCGCGCCGCGAGGTGGCGACCGTGCCGGTCGGCATGGACCAGGAAGAGGTCGCCTACGCCTTCGCCCAGAAGGATCTGGTCTCGGCTCCGGTGGTCGACGATGTCGGGCGGCTGATCGGGGTGATCACGGTCGACGACATCGTCGACGTCATCCACCAGGAGGCGGAGGAGGATTTGATGCGCCTCGGCGGCGTTTCGGAGACCGACATCTACGAGGCTGTCATCGACACCGGCAAGGCGCGGTTCTCCTGGCTCTTCGTCAACCTGTTGACGGCGATCCTCGCGTCTATCGTGATCGGGCTGTTCGAGGCGACGATCGCGCAGATCGTCATCCTTGCGGTGCTGATGCCGATCGCCGCCTCGATGGGCGGCAATGCCGGCACCCAGTCGCTGACCGTCGCGGTGCGGGCGATCGCGATGCGCGACCTGACCGCGGCCAATGCCTGGCGGGTGCTGTCGAAGGAAGGGCTGGTCGGGCTGTTGAACGGGGTGCTGTTCGCGCTCATAGTCGGCATCGTCGCCTGGGTCTGGTCGGGCGATCCGTCGATCGGCCTGGTGATGGCCGCGGCGATGGCGGTCACCATGGTCATCGCCGGGCTTGCCGGCACGGCGATCCCGTTCTGCCTGTCGCGCACCGCGATCGACCCGGCGGTCGCATCCGGCGTGCTGCTGACCACGATCACCGACGCGATCGCCTTCTTCGCGTTTCTCGGGCTGGCGGCGTGGTGGCTGCTCTGACCGTGGCGTTGGCTTTGTGAAACAATAGGAAGAGCCGAACGGGAGCGGGCGCGAAATGACGAACACGGAGCCGCCGCGGGGCTGGCCGGCGGGGCGCAGGATCGCGGTTTCGTTCAACATCATGTGCGAGGCCTGGACCGACGACGCGGCGCCCGGGGTCGGGCCGATGGGCAATCCGCTCAAGCCCGGCTTTCCGGATACTCAGGCGCGGTCGTGGGCGCTCTACGGCATGAACGTGGGCGCGTGGCGACTGCTCGACATCGTCGCCGAGGCGGGCATCCCCTGCACCGCCTATGCCAGCGGCATCATCGCCGAACGCTGGCCCGAGCTGTTGCGGCGCATCGATGCCGACGGCCACCCCCTCGGCGCGCACGCCTGGGCGCAGAACCTGCTTCCGGTCTATCAGGACCGCGAGACCGAGGAACGGGACCTCGTCCGCGGGGTCGAGGCGTTCGAGGCCTGCATCCGCAAGCGTCCGGAGGGATTCGTCAGCCCGCGCGCCACCGGCAGCGAGAACACCGCCGAGCTTCTCGCCAAGCACGGTTTCCGCTGGACGCTCGATGCGTTCGACCGTGACCTGCCCTATCTGATCCAGACCGCCGCGGGTCCGCTCGCCTGCGTGCCGGTCACGATGGACATCAACGACCTGCCCATCGCGCTGCGCTACGGCCACGAGCCCGAGGCCTATACCAGGCGGCTCGCCCGCATCCTCGACCGCTGGCACGAGATCGGCAGCCCGCTCGCGACCGTCGACGTCACCGCGCACGCCCATGTGTTCGGCCGCCCGGCCGGCGCGATCGAGTTCAAGGCCGCCATCGACATGGTCAAGCGGCTCGACTGGGTGTGGATCGCCACCCACGAGCAGCTCGCCGAGCTGGCCTTCCTGGCGTGACCGGGCGGGCCGAACTCCCGGTCCACGTGCTCGCCGGCTTCCTGGGGAGCGGAAAGACGACGCTGCTCAACCGGCTGCTCGCCTCGCCCGCGCTCGGCGACAGCGCGGTGATCGTCAACGAGTTCGGCGAGGTCGCCGTCGATCACGCGTTGATCGCCGAGGCGGCCGAGGAGACGATGATCCTCAACAGCGGCTGCATCTGCTGCTCGATCCGCGGCGACCTCGTCGATTCGCTCTCAGACCTCGCCGGGCGGCGGCGGGCGGGGCTGGTGCCGTCCTTCTCGCGGGTCATCGTCGAGACCACGGGGCTCGCCGATCCCGGCCCCATCCTCCAGACCCTCGCGACCGATCCGGCGCTTGCCGGCCGCTTCCGGGCGGGCTCGGTGACCGCCACGGTCGATGCGGTCAACGGCATCTCGCAGATCGAGCGCCACGGCGAGGCGCGCCGCCAGATCGCGGCGGCCGACCGGATCGCGCTGACCAAGCTCGACATCGCCGAGGACGGCGCCGAGGCGGCGCTGGCCGGAACGGTCGCGCGCATCAACCCGACCGCCCCGGTGCTGCCCGGCGCCGCGGTCGATGCCGGGACGCTGACGGCGCCGGCGAGCCCGGTCCCGGGGCGCATCGACGACGGCGGGCATGCTTCGCATCGCGGCATCGCGGCTCATTGTTTGGTCGTGGAGCGGCCGCTACGCTGGGCCGGGTTCGTGCGCTGGCTCGATTCGCTGACCGCGCTCCGCGGCGCCGACGTGCTGCGGATCAAGGGCGTGGTGCGGACGCGGGAATACGATTTTCCCATCGCGGTGAACGGGATCCATCACCTGCTGCACCCCCCGATGGGGCTCGACGCGTGGCCGGACGGGCGGGCGGAGACGCGGCTGGTGGTCATCGCCGAGGGGATCGAGCGGATCGATCTCCGGCGCGGGCTCGATGCCGCCGGCGCGTGAGAAGAGAGGGAGGCGAGGATGAGCCGGGACGAGTCGCGCAACATGACGCTGATCGCCCACGACCCGCTGGCCGGCTGGGGCGGCATGGGCGAGGGGATGGCGATCCAGGAAGCTTCCGGCGGGCGGCGGATCCTCTGGCTCGCCCATGAAGGGCCGCCCAAGAATTTCACCGGCGTCGACGTGACCGACCCGGCCAAGCCGCGGGTGATCGTCCAGACCGACCTCGCGCACAACAACATGCGGTCCAACTCGCTGGACCTGGTGGGCGACATCATGGCGGTCGCCTACCAGACGCGGGGGCCGGGCGGGCTGATGGACCCCGGCTTCGGCCTCGAGCCGGCGGGAATCGAGCTGTTCGACGTCAGCACCCCGGAGTCGCCCCGGACCGTCGGCTTCTTCGACTGTTCCGGGCCGCACTCCATGGGGGTGCACCAGCTCTGGTTCGCCGACGGCAGGTACATCCATTTCTCCGGCGGGGCGCCCGATTTCGAGCCCACCCACCCGGCCGATTCCCAGTTCTACCGCTCGATCGACGTGTCGGACCCGACCAGGCCGGTGGAAATCGGCCGCTGGTGGCTGCCGGGAACCAGGGTTGGCGACGACGCGCCGCCGCCGAGGCGCCATCCGAACCACGACATCGGCATGCGGGCGCACAACACCAACGTCTATCCCGAGCGCGCCGACCGGGTCTATCTCGCCTATATCGACGGCGGCATCTACATCCTCGACATCGCCGACATGGCGAACCCGAAGCCGGTCGGCCAGTGGAACCCGCACCCGCCGCAGAACGGGTTCAGCCATACCGTGCTGCCGCTGTTCGACCGCGACCTGCTGGTGGTGTCGGACGAATGCATCCTCGACGCCGGGCGGGACTGGCCCAAGCTCACCTGGGTGCTCGATGCGCGGGACGAGAGCAATCTGGTTCCCATCTCGACCCTGCCGCTGCCCCCCGTCGAGGCGTACAGCGAGCGCGGCGGGCGCTACGGGTCGCACAACATCCACGAGAACCAGCCGGGCTCGTTCTCCTCCGACACGCTGATCTTCGGCACCTATTTCAACGGCGGCATCCGGGTGCACGACATCTCCGACCCCTACCGGCCGGAAGAGGTCGCGTATTACGTGCCTGCCACGCCAGAGGGCTCGCGCGTCGGCGCGATCCAGCTCAACGACGTGTTCGTCGACGAGAACCGCCTCGTCTACACGGTCGACCGGTTCACCGGCGGGCTCTACGTGCTGGAGCTCGATATCTGAGGCTCGGCATAGGCCTCGATCCCGCGCGCCTTGAAGGGGCCGGACGGGATCGACACCCCGTCGGTGAAGCGCTCGAAGAGCGGCGGCAGGCCGAGCGAGGCGATCTCCGCATCGGGCGGGCAGCGGATCACCGCCACCCCGGCGGCCGCGAGCCGGGCGAGTTCGCCTGAGCGGCCGGAGCGGGGGGCGGTCCTCCCCTCGACCTCGACCGCCAGCGCCCCGCCGCCGGTCCAGAAGACGCAGTCGCAGCGGATCATGCCGCCCTCCGCCGCCAGGAAGGCGCGCGGCAGGGCTCGCGGGGCGGCGAAGACGAAAGCCCGATGGTCGAACAGGTCGCGCAGCGTTCCGAGCCTTTCCGTCAGCGCCCCGGCATCGTCTTCGACAATCCTGCGGACATGCGCGAAATAGCGCCGCAGGAAGGCGGCCTGCGGTCTCGACCAGGGATCGGCGCGGGCGAGCGCGTCGTCCTCGATCTGGCGCAGCTCTTCGTCCGGCGAGCCGCGGGCGGGAAGCGGGATCGCGTATTGCCCGTCCTGCATGCGGAGCGGCGCGTTCGCCGCCCGGTCGATGACGACATGCGGCACCGTGCAGCGAGCCCGGCCGTCGCGCCCCACTTCGATCCAGCCGTCCCGCCAGCTCGCGCAGCCATAGGGGACGATCAGCCGGTCCGCCGCCATGCGCTCAATCGATCACCGCGATCGCGTTGATCTCGACCAGGCAGCGCGGGTCGGTGGCGAGCTCGACCACCTGCACGGTGGTGGTGGTCGGCTTGCTGTCGCCGAAATACTCGCCCCACACCTTGTTGAGCGAATCCTGGTCGCCGAGGTCGGTCACGAAGCGGTTGGCACTGACCACGTCGGAGAAGTCGGCGCCCACCGCCTCCAAGCTGCGCCTGAGCTGATCGAGCGCCGCGCGCGACTGGCCCTCCATGTCGGCCGGCATCGAGTCGAACTCTTCCGGGCGGTGCGGATGATGGTGGTAGACCGGCGCCGCCGTCACCCCGGCGAGGAACACCGTCCTGCCGCCGGTGACGGTTATCGCCGGCGCATAGGGCATCCACATGTCCGGCGCGTCCGGCCAGTGCACGTGCTCGATCGATTTGGCCATTGTCGTCCCCCCTCGTCGAGTGCTGGTACCGGACTATATGGGATGCTAGGCCGGCTTGGCAGCCCGCGGGCGGCCCGCCAAACTGGCGCCCGACAGCCAGGGGAGACGGCGATGGACCAGCGCGCGGACCGCTTCGCTTCCGAGGTTCCGGTCAACCTGCCGCGCAACCGGGCAGACGCCGAGTACGGCTCGGACGCGATCTGCGAGCTGCTCCAGGCGATGGGCTTCCAGCACGTCATGCTCACCCCCGGATCGAGCTTCCGGGGGCTGCACGACTCGCTGGTCAACCACACGCGCAACGCGGTGCCGGAGATCGTCCTCTGCGGCGCCGAGGAGATCGCGCTCCACATGGCGCAGGGCTACAGCAAGGTCACCGGCAAGGCGAGCCTCGTGATCCTGCACGACCTGGTCGGGCTGCAACATGCGATGATGGCGTTCTACAACGCCTGGGCCGACGAGGTGCCGGTCCTGGTCCTCGGCGGGTCGGGGCCGGCGGATCCGGCCGAGCGCCGCGCCATCGACTGGCTCCATTCCGCCAACACGCAAAGCGAATCGGTCAGGCCCTACACCAAGTGGACCGACGAGCCGCCGACGCTCGCGGCGGTCTTCGACTCCCTGTTGCGGGCGCGGCGCATCGCCGAGAGCGCGCCGCAGCGCCCCACCTATGTGTCGATCGACGCCGGGATCCAGGAGGACCCGCTCGAAGAGCCGCCCGCGCTCCCCGATGTCGGCCTGCCGCGCTACCGCCCGGCGCCGCCGATCGCCGCAGCGGAGTCCGAGATCGCGGCGGCGGCGGATCTGCTGACCGAAGCGTCGATGCCGCTCGTCTTCGGCGGGCGCTTCGGCCGCCACGCCGAGGCGGGGCCGCCTCTGGTCAGGCTGATCGAATTGCTGGGCGCGGCCTATCAGGACGGCACCGACATCGTCTGCGTTCCGACCGCGCATAAGCAGAACCTGAACGGCGGCTACCGCTCGCCGCCCAACCCGATCCGCAGCGAATCCGACGTGGTGCTCGGGATTGACTGTCCCGACCTGACCGCGCTGGTCGGCGGCTATGCCGGCGCGCGCGGCGATACGCGCAACGCGACCACGGGCGCGCGCAAGGTGATCGAGCTCTCGGTCAACGATCTCGGGGTCGATCACTGGTCGAACGCCGGTGGCGCGCTCGCCCCGCTCGACGTCCAGCTTCTCGCCGACCCGCTGCACGGGCTGGGCCAGCTCGTCGCGGAAGTCGAGCGCCGGGCGGACGGCGCACCGGCCTGGTACCGGCGCGCGCAGGAGCGCCGCGATGCTCTCGCCTTGCGCCACGAGGCGCTGCGCGCCGCCCAGCGCGCGCGGGCGCAGCAGGATCGGGATGCGGTGCCGATCTCGGTCCCCCGCATGATGGAGGAGCTGTGGCAGGCGGTGCGCGGCCGGGACTGGGTGCTGGTGAGCCGCAACGGGCGCTGCTGGTACGAGGGGATCTGGGATTTCCCGGGCGCCGGGCGTTTCTTGGGCCACAACGGCGGGGGCGGCGTCGGCTACGGGCCGGGCGGGGTGGTGGGCGCGGCGCTCGCGCTGCGCGGCAGCGGCAAGTTCCCGCTCGCCATCCTGGGCGACGGCGACTTCACGATGAACCCGTCGGCGCTATGGACGGCGGCGCATTACCGCATCCCGTGCCTGGTCGTGCTGCACAACAACACGTCATTCGGCAATGACGAGGAGCACCAGATCGCCCTCGCCGAAGCGCGCGGGCGTCCGGTCGACAACGCCTGGATCGGCCAGCGCATGGTCGCCCCCGAGCCCGACTACGCGGCGATCGCCCGCGGCTACGGCGCCTGGGGGGCGGGGCCGATCGTCCACCCGTCCGATCTCGCCGGCGCGTTCCGCGACGCCGTGACCGAGGTCGCGCGCGGCAGGGTCGCCCTGGTCGACGTCCAGACGCAGTTGAAGTAGCGGGCGCATGGGCAGCGTGGATGGCCGGATCATCCCCGGACTTGATCCGGGGGCCGGCCATGACGGGGTGGTGGCGGCGGTGGAGGACCAGGGAGAGCCGGGTGCTGCCCGCCCCCGGCGGCTCAGGCGTTCGCGGTCGCTTCCGCGCTGATTCGATCTTCCAGGTAGCGCCGCGCCTGGAGCTGGGCGTAGTCGGCGTTGATGTCGACCAGCCCGTCGAGCGTGGTCGCGCCGAGGCGCTCCTGCTGCGCATCGATCATCTCCACGTCCTCGTAGAACGTGTCGCGCGAGCCCTCGAAAAGAGTCTTGGTCAGCGCCTCGTCGTCGAGCCGGAAATCCCGGGCATAGCCCCAGTGGTAGTGGGTGGTGGTCTCGGTTTCCGGCGTCAGCAGGTGGGTCGACCAGATCGAGAAGCCCTGGCTGCGGTCGCCTTCCGGCGCCCCCGTCCCGGTCGGCGCGGCGCCGATGTCGAGAAAGATGTTCGACGGCGCCAGCCAGGTGACGTGCTGCCAGCGGTCGCAATTGCCTTCGAATTCGCCGACCCTGTCAAACAGCGGCGGCGGCTTGAGGTCGATCATCCAGCGCCCGACGCGCACCCCGTTCTCGATCCGCTCGGTCTCGGTCGGCCAGGTCGCCTCCGCCGGGTCGCCGCCGATGGTGTTCTTGTGCAGGTAGATGACGTGGGTGAGGTCGAGCAGGTTGTCGGCCAGCAGCTGGTAGTTGCCCTTGACGTGGAACCGGCCGGGCGTGGAGACCCAGCCCGGATCGTCGAGCCAGAACAGCTCGGGGATGGCGCTCTCGGCGACCCTGTCCGGATCGCCCATCCAGATCCACACCGTCTTCCACTTCTCGCGCACCGGGTAGCAGCGGACCCGGGCGCCGGGCGGGACCCGCGCCTGGCCGGGGACCTCGACCACCGCGCCGGTGTCGTCGTAGCGCAGCCCGTGATAGCCGCATTGCAGCTCGTCGCCGACGCAGCTCCCGCGCGACAGCGGCGCCGCGCGGTGACAGCAGCGGTCGGCGAGCGCCACCGGCGTGCCGTCCTCCTTGCGGAAGAACACCACGGGCTCGTTGAGGATCGTGCGCGCCTCCGGCCCGCGGCCGAGATCCTTCGACCAAAAGGCCGCGTACCAGCAATTCCTGAGAAACATCGTCCTTCCTATGTCCCGGCGTCGGCCGCCATCGTCGGGCGCGGCATCGCGTTCCGGCCGGTGTCGATCCCGTCCACCAGGTGCCATTCCGAGAACCGGTTCTTGCGGAACGAGGTCGGCTTCCACTCCGCCGTCAAATAGTCGGAATCGGCGAAGTATTCGACCGCGCCCTCGCACGGGCTCTTGAAGTACCAGAAATAGGCCGAGGACACCGGGTGGCGCCCCGGGCCGATTTCGGTCTCCCAGCCCTTGCGGTCGAAATGGATGCCGCCGCCGAACACCTCGTGGATATCGCGCACCTCGAAGGCGACATGGTGGAAGGCGGTGGCGCCGTTACCGCTCCTGATCAGGAACAGATTGTGGTGGTCGGCCTCCGCCGCGCAGCGCAGGAACAGCCCGCGCCCGCCGGCGTAGCGGTCCGACACCGAAAAGCCGAGACGGTCGGCGTAGAAATTCTCGGCCGGCTTGAGGTCGGGAAGCAGGAAGCCGACATGCCCCATGCGGATCGGCCGCGCCCGCCGGTAGATCCGCGCGCGCTCGTCCGGCCGCTCGATATTACCGTAGCCGTTGACCGCCGAGCGCGCGGCATCGACCGGCCTGTCGTGCCGCCAGACGCGGAAGCCCACCGCGATGCCGTAGGGATCGACGCAGTGGATGGTCCCGTCCTCTTCGACCGTGACCTCGCGGTCGCGCGCGATCTCCCGGTGGACCGCGTCGAGGTCGTCCTCGGTCTCGACCCCCCAGACCGCCTCGCGGAAGTTCATCCCCGGCACCGCCGGCGGCGGCAGCGAGCGGTGGCCGGCGGGACGGATGTCGAGCCTCGCGCCGATCCCGGTCTCGAAGACGGCGCCCGACCGGCGGTCGCTCACCTTCCTGAGCCCCCAGTCGGTGTAGAAGCGCTTGGCGGTCTTCATGTCGGGCGCGGCGAAGACCAGCGTGTCGATGTCGACGAATTTCATCGCGGCGGTCTTCAGGCGAAGCCGATTTTCATTTGAGCCGCCTGCATCCGCTCGGAAGGCGGGCCGGAGACGCCCCAGCGGTCGGTCCAGCCGGGCGGGTTGAGATTGGCCCAGTACTCGGCGCTTCGCTTCGGGTAGCTGTCGTCCACCTGCTCGACCTCGGCGGTGTACTCGATGATGAAGTCGTCGGGGCCGAGGAAATAGGAGAACACGTTGGCACCCGGGCCGTGCCGGCCGACGCCCCATTCGATCGGGTACCCGGCGTCGCGCATCCTTCCCGCCCCGCGCATCACCGAATCGAGGTCCGTCATCTCGAAGGCGATGTGGTGCAGCGTCGGCGCATCGCCGTGCCCCAGCGCGATGCTGTGATGGTCCGGGCCGCAGCAGAGGAAGCAGAGATGGCCCGTCCGGTCGATGACCGTGAAGCCGAGCCCCTCGGTGAAGACGGCGATCGAGGCCTCCATGTCGGCGGCGTTCAGCACGCAGTGCGAGATCTTGCGCGGCCGGTCGGGCGCCTCCGCCGCGTCGGCATGGGTTGCGACATCCGACGAGACCGCGAGCTTGCGCCCCTCCCCGTCCGAGAAGGCGAAGCCGTAGCCGCCGCCCGGGCTCGACAGCTCCCCCGGCTCGCCGATATCCGCCAGACCCAACGCTCCGAGCCGCGCGTGCACGCCGTCGACGCTCCGCCGGTCGGGCGCCGCGAAATTGACCCGGATCAGGGCGGGCTCCCCGCGCTCGTGCAGGGCGAGGATGTGGTGCTCCGCCCCGGTGCCGCGGAAATAGCGCGACCCGTTCCGCTCCGCCACCGGGTCAAGGTTCCACACGCCGCCGTAGAACTCCGCGGCCGCCGCCAAGTCGCGGACGCCGAGCTCGACGCTTCTTACAGCCGTCACCCGCGCATCGTTCATCGCCGTGCCCTATTTCGAGGTTCCCACCCAGCCGTTCTGAGAGATGTCGAAGATGATGCCGTTGGGGTCGCGGTACTTCTTCTCGTAGTAGAGCGATTCCTTGTCGATCGGCAGGTCGAGGAAGAAGGTCCCGCCATTGGCTTCGATGTCCCTCTCGGCGTCCTCCAGATCGTCGACCCAGAAGCCGAAATGGTGCACGCCCACATAGTCCTTGCCGCGCTCCTCGCCGGCGGCTTCGTCGGTCTTGTAGTCGAGGATGGCGAGGTTGATCACGCCGTCCGAGAGATAGACGCCGTCGGCGAGCGAGGCGTTGGTCTCGCCCACGCGCTCCATGCCAAAGACCTCTTCGTAGAACCTGGCGGTCGCCTCGACGTCGTCGCAGGCGATCGCGATATGGCGCAGCTTGGCCATGGCCTGACCTCCGTGTGAGCCTCGGCCTAACGTAGCATGAACCCGCCGGTCCGGCTCAATAGCCGAGCGCGCAGCCGTCCTTGCGGGGATCGGAGCCGCCGACGAGAACTCCGGTTTCGCGGTCGATCGCCACCGCCTGGCCGCCGCCGAGCGGCGCGCCGGCGGGGCAGACGGCGTGACCCATCGCGGCCAGCGCATCGGCGGTCTGGGCGGGGATGCCGGCCTCCAGCGCCAGCGCGCCGCCGAAGTGGAAGATGCGCGGGGCGTCGATCGCACCCTGCACGTCGAGCCCGCAATCGAGCAGCCCGGCGATCAGGTGGACGTGGCCGAAAGGCTGGTAGTGCCCGCCCATGACGCCGAACGGCATGACCGCCGCGCCGTCCTTCGCCATCATCCCGGGCATGATCGTGTGCAGCGAGCGCTTGGACGGGCCTATGGCGTTGGGGTGGCCGCGCTCGACCACGAAGGCGCTGCCGCGGTTCTGGAACAACACCCCGGTGCGGGCATCGGCGATCGCAGCGCCGAACATGGCGAACAGCGAGTTGATGAAGCTGATCGCGTTGCCGTCGCCGTCGACCACGGCGAGGTAGACCGTGTCCGAGCTCGCCGACACGCGCGCCGGGAGCAGCGCGGTCATGGCACGGTTGGGGTCGATATGCCGGCGAAGCTCCGCCGCGTATCCCTCCGACAGCAGCGCATCGACCGGGATCGCGGCGCCGTCCGGGTCCGCGATATGACGGTCGCGCTCGCGATAGGCGAGCCGCCCGGCCTCGGCTTCGAGATGCAGGCGGCGGGGGTCCGCCGGATCCGAGCCTTCGAGGTCGAAGCCGGCGAGGATGTTGAACATCAGCAGCGCCGTGAGCCCCTGGCCGTTGGGCGGGCACTCGTAGATCTCGTGGCCGCGATAAGCGGTCGCGATGGGCGCGACATAGTTGCCGCGATGAGCCGCGAAGTCCGCCACGCGGTGCAGCCCGCCATAGGCAGCGAGCGTCGCCGCCATGCGCTCGGCCGCCTCGCCCTCGTAGAACGCGGAAGGTCCGTCGGCGGCGATGGCGGCGAGCGTCGCGGACAGCGCCTCCTGGCGGTGGATCTCGCCCGCGCGCCAGGCGCGCCCGCCTTGCAGATAGAGCGCGGCGGTCTCCGGCGTCTGCGCCAGCAGGCGCTCGCAGCCCGCCCAGTCCCAGGCGACCCGCGGATGGACGACCGCTCCGTCGGCCGCGAGCCGGATCGCGGGCGCCAGCAATTCGCCGAACGGCTTCCGGCCGTGATCGCGGACCAGCCGGTCCCAGGCCTCGACCGCGCCCGGGACGGTGACCGCGTGCGGCCCGATGACCGGCATCCGGTCGATGCCCTTGGCGACGTACCAGCCGATCTCCGCCGCTTCCGGGCTGCGGCCCGAGCCGTTATAGGCGACGATGCCGCCGCCCTGCGGCGCGTAGAGCACGAAGCAGTCGCCGCCGATGCCGGTCATGTGCGGCTCGACGACGGCGAGCACCGCCGCCGCCGCGACCGCGGCGTCGACCGCGTTGCCGCCGGATCTGAGCGTCTCGATCGCGGTCAGGCTGGCCAGCGGGTGCGAGGTCGCGGCCATGCCGCCGGTGCCGTAGACGGGCGACCGCCCCGGCAGCTCGAAATCGCGCATCGCCCGAACGCCTAGTCGAGCGCCAGGCGCTGGTCCGAATAGGTCAGGCGGACCGTGTAGCTCCCCTCGTTCACGGTCCATCGCTCCACCGTGTAGGTCCTCAGCCCCTGGGCATGGAACGGGTCGGTATCGGCGATCCGGCGCGCCTCCTCGAAGGACTCCGCGCGGATGACGATCAGCCCGCGGCGCGAGCCGTCCTCGGCGTCGAGCGGGCCGGCGGCGAACAGGATGCCCTCTTGCTCGAGCCTCACCTGGTGGTCGAGATGCGCCGGCAGGGTCGCGCCCAGCCGCTCCCGCGTGGTGCCGGGTGCCGCCTCGGTGAGGATCGCGAAGAACGTCTTGCCCAGCATGTCGTGATGGTCGGCCATGGCGGCTCTCCTGAAGGGGGTCGGGCTCAGCCGCGGCCGAGCAGGAAATCGATATGGATGCGGTTGAAGGTCGCGGCGTCCTCGAACTGGGGCCAGTGTCCGCAATTCTGCATGACCACGAATTCGGCGCCCGGGATCATCCCGGCCAGCGTCTCGCCGACATCGACGGTGGCGGTCGGGTCGTGGCTGGTCCACAGCACCAGGGTCGGCGCCCTGATTTGCGCCCATTCCTCCGGCTTGACCGCGAAGCGCCGGCGCGCCTCCGGGGTGTGGAGGCAGAGGATGCGGGTGACGCCCGCCTTCATCTCCGGGCGTGAATAGATCGCCTGGCGGCTCGCGACCAGATCGTCGTGGACGTCGGAATTGGTATGCATCAGCCACTCGAGGCGCTTCCGCACGCGCTCCCAGCTCGGGTCTTCCACCGCCGCCGCGGTCGAGGCGCGGAGCGCCGCCAGCGCGTCCGGATCCACCATATCGGCCCCGGCGGTGTTGAGCACCAGCCGGTCGACCCTGTCCGGGTGGGCGACGGCGAACGCGCCCGCCACCCAGCCGCCCAGCGATTCGCCCGACAGCGACACCCTGTCGATGCCGACCGCGTCCAGGAAACCCGCCAAATGGTCGATATAGCGCGGGATCTCGTAGTCGTAGTCCGGCTTCCCGGTATAGCCGTGGCCCAGCATGTCGATCGCGTAGGTGTCGAAATGGGCGGCGTGGGCGGCGAGGTTGCGCACATAGGCCTCGGCATGGCCGCCGGTGCCGTGCAGGAACACGAGCCCCGGCTGGCCCGCGCTCCCCGCCCGCAGGTAGCGCGTCGCGATGCCGCCGACATCGACATAGCCCTGCTCGAAGGGAACCCCCTGCAGATCCGCCCAGATGCTCTCGAACATGCCGCCCCCGTCCGTTTTGCCGAACTCGCAAAGCCTGCCCGCCCGTGTCAAGGGTGGGCCGTCAGCCGCCCTCCCGCATGTCGGCGACGACCTTGTTGCCGGCGGCGGCCAGCAGGCGCTGGTCGCTCATCACCGTCACCAGGTCGAAGCCCCGCTCCACCATGCGCCGCGCGTAGCCGGTGTCGTTGCACTGGATGCCGGCGCGCTTGCCGTGCCGCTTGGCGGCGGCGAGGATGGTCTCGATCGCCTCGACCACCACGGGCTCGGTCCGGTCGAGCCCGGGCTTGCAGCCGAGCGAGAGCGAGAGGTCGGAGGGGCCGATATAGACCGCGTCGATCTCGTCGACCGCGAGGATGGCGTCGAGGTTGGCGAGCGCGTCGGTGGTCTCGATCATGGCGAAGGTGACGATGGTGTCGTCGGCGTGGTCGAAGTAGTCGGCCCCGCCATAGATCAAGGCCCGGATGGGGCCGGAACTGCGGTAGCCGCGCGGCGGGTAGCGGCAGGCCCCGGCGAAGCGCTCCGCCTCTTCGGCCGAGTTGACCAGCGGGCAGATCAGCCCGTAGGCGCCCGCGTCCAGCATCTTCATGACGATCGCCGGGTCGTTCCACGGCACCCGCGCCATCGGCGCCGCCCGGGTGGTCGAGATCGCCTGGAACATGCCGACCGCCGACTGGTAGTCGTTCACCCCGTGCTGCATGTCGACGGTGACCGAGTCCCAGCCGAGATTGGCCATCACCTCCGCCGCGAAGGCGCTCGGTATGGCGCACCAGGCGTTGAGCACCCAGCCGCCGTCTTCCCAGATCCGGCGAATCGGATTTGCCCGCATGTCTCGCTCCTCAATCGATGGCGCGTGCGCCGATGTCGCGCCGGCAGAACCCGCCCGGCCAGTCGATTCGGTCGACCGCGCGGTAGGCCAGTCTATGCGCATCCGCGATCGTGGGCGCGCAGGCGGTGATGCCGAGCACCCGGCCGCCCGCCGCGCGGACCGTGCCGCCGTCCTCGCGCGTGCCGGCATGGAACACGGTCACCCCGTCGACGGCCGACGACGCGTCGAGGCCGCCGATGACGCCGCCCGTCTCGTAGGCGCCCGGGTAGCCCTTCGACGCCATGACCACGGTCAGCGCCGCGTCGTCATGCCAGCGGAGGTCGAACATGTCGAGCACGCCGTCGGCGCTCGCGATCAGCGCCGGCAGGAGGTCGGAGGCGAGCCGGACCGTCAGCGCCTGGCATTCCGGATCGCCGAAGCGGACGTTGTATTCGAGCAGGCTCGGCTCCCCGTCGTCGATCATCAGCCCGGCATAGAGCACCCCCTTGAAGGGTGCGCCTTCGGCCTTCATCGCCGCGACGGTCGGGCGGACGATGCGCGCCATGACGCGCTCGGCCACCGCCTCGGTGACGACGGGGGCGGGGGAGTAGGCGCCCATGCCGCCGGTATTGGGACCGGTGTCGCCGTCGCCCGCCCGCTTGTGGTCCTGCGCGGCGGCGAGCGGGAGCGCCGTCTCCCCGTCGACCAGGGCGAAGAAGCTCGCCTCCTCGCCGGCGAGGAACGCCTCGATCACGATCTCCTCGCCCGCTTTGCCGAACCGCCCGCCGGCCAGCATGTCCCGGGCGGCGTCGAGCGCGGCGTCGCGCGTTTCGGCGATCGTCACCCCCTTGCCGGCGGCGAGCCCGTCCGCCTTGACCACGATGGGGGGTTCGCGGTCCTCAATGAACGCGCCCGCCGCCGCAAGATCGGTGAAGCGGCCATAGGCCGCGGTGGGAATGCCGTGGCGCGCGCACAGATCCTTGGCGAAGGCCTTGGACCCCTCCAGCCTCGCCGCCGCGGCGGTCGGGCCGAACGCCTTGATGCCGGCATCGGCCAGCCGGTCGACCAGCCCGGCGACCAGCGGCGCCTCGGGCCCGACGACGACGAAATCGATGCCCTGGTGCCGCGCGAAACGCACGATACCGCCGATATCCTCCACCCCGACGGGGACGCAGACGGCGTCCGCCGCGATGCCGGCATTGCCGGGGGCGCAGTAGAGCGCGTCGACCAGCGGGGAGGCGGCGATGGCCCAGCACAGCGCGTGTTCGCGGCCCCCGCCGCCCACCACCAGCACCCGCATCGCCACGCGCTCCCCGTGCACCCCCGCCCAGCATTAGCATAGAATGCCCGCATGGCGGACATCCCCCCGTTGACGGCGGCCCAGCCCAACGTCGTCGAGTACTCGGTCAGCGAGATCTCCCAGGCCGTCAAGCGGACGCTCGAAGGGAACTTCGAGCACGTCCGGGTGCGCGGCGAGGTGGGCAGGCCCAACTATCACGGCTCCGGCCATCTCTATTTCACGCTGAAGGACGATTCGGCGTCGCTCGACGGGGTGTGCTGGCGCGGCACGGTGGGGCGCCTCGGGCTCCGCATCGAAGAGGGCATGGAGGTCGTCTGCACCGGGCGCATCTCGTCCTATGCGCGCAGCTCGCGCTACCAGATCGTCGTCGAGGCGGTCGAGCTGGCGGGGGAGGGCGCGCTTCTCAAGCTGCTGGAGGACCGCCGCAAGCGCCTCGCCGCCGAGGGGCTGTTCGACAGCGAACGCAAGCAGGACATTCCCTTCCTGCCCGACATCGTCGGTGTCGTCACCTCGCCCACCGGCGCGGTGATCCGCGACATCCTCCACCGCCTCGCCGACCGCTTTCCCCGCCGGGTGATCCTGTGGCCGGTGCCGGTTCAGGGGGAGGGCGCGGATGCCCGCGTGGCCGCCGCCATCGCCGGGTTCAACGCGCTCGCCGCGGGCGGGGCGGTTCCGCGTCCCGACGTGCTGATCGTCGCCCGCGGCGGCGGCAGCTTGGAGGATCTGTGGACCTTCAACGAGGAGTCCGTGGTCCGCGCCGCGGCCGCCTCCGATATCCCGCTGATCTCGGCGATCGGGCACGAGACCGACACGACGCTGATCGATTTCGCCGCCGACCGCCGCGCGCCCACGCCGACGGCCGCCGCCGAGATGGCGGTCCCGGTACGCGCCGAGCTGCGCGACCGAATCCTCGACATCGAGCGCCGGATGGGCGCGGCCGTCGAGCGCGATCTGCGTGAGAGGGCGCGCGCGGCCGAGGGCCTGGCGCGCGGGCTGCCCAGGCCCGAGCGCCTGCTCGAGCAGGCCAGCCAGGCCCTCGACGACCAGAGCGACCGGCTGCGCATCGCGCTCGCCAACCTGCTGGCTTCGCGCGGCGCCTCCGTCGAACGGGCGGCCGCCGGAATTCGCAGCCCGGTCGAGCAGGTCGCCCGGGCCGGCGAGCGCGTCGGCGGGTTCGCCGAACGCCTCGCCCACGCCGTCGGCGGCCGCCTCGCCAATGCGGAAGCGCGGTACCGCGCGGTCGATGCGGGCCGGCGCATGCGAGACTCGGCGGAGCGCCGCCATGACGCCGCCGGCATCCGGCTCGCCGCGCTCGCAGCCCTGCTCGAAAGCCTCTCCTACGAGCGGGTGCTGGAGCGCGGCTTCACGGTCGTCCGGGACGCCTCCGGGAATCCCGTCGCGCGGGCCGCCCAGGCCGTGCCGGGCGGCGCCATCGAAATCCAGTTCTCCGACGCCCGCCTCCCCGCTCGCCTGGACGGCGGGCCGTCCCGGTCGCGGAAGACCAAACAGGGTTCCGACGAGGGCACGCAGGGACGGCTGCTGTAAGGGCCCTCAACCCGCCTCGGACGCGATCGCCGTCCGCTTCTCGATCTCGGCGATCAGGGCCTCCTCCGCCGCCGCATCGTTCCACTCGAAGACGATGTCGAGCACCCGAACCGCGCCGCGCAGGGCGGGCGGCAGCCTTACGGCGTCCTTTGCCGTCGTCACCGCGACCGCACCCCGACTCGCCGCGATCTGCAGAAGAACGGCGATCTCGGCTTCGCGGTACCGGTGGTGATCGGCGAAAGCCCGCGTGTGCTCGATCCGGCAGCCGAGCGTGCGCAGGGTCGCGAAGAATTTTTCCGGCCGGGCGATCCCGGCGAAGGCGACCACCTTCCTGTCCGCGATCCCGGCGCCGTCGGGCGGCGGGGCGAGGCGCCCCGCCGACGCGCGGACACCGGTTGGAATCGCGGCGCCGATTCCCGCCTCGTCGGGGCCGACCGCGACCACCGCGTCGGCGCGGGCGAGGCCTGCCGCCACCGTCTCGCGCAGCGGCCCCGCCGGCAGCAGCCGGCCGTTGCCGAAGCCGTAGACGCCGTCGACGACGACGATGGAACAGGCCTTGGCGACCGTCGCATTCTGATGGCCGTCGTCCATGACGATCAGCCCGGCGCCGCCTTCGGCCGCGGCGGTGGCCCCGGCCGCGCGATCGGCGGAAACCCATGTCGGAGCGACGCGGGCGAGCAGCAACGGCTCGTCGCCCACCGCGTCCGCGCCGTGCCGGGCGGGGTCCACCAGGAGGGGGCCCCGCTCGCGGCCGCCATAGCCGCGCGACAGGAAGTGCACCGCGTGACCGCGCGCGGCGAGCTTGGCGCCGAGCGCCAGCGCCACCGGTGTCTTGCCAGCGCCGCCCGCCACCAGATTGCCGACACAGAGAACGGGCACGGGCGGTTGCACGGGCCGGGCGGTGCGATGCCTGACCGCCGCGACCGCGCCGTAGAGCCAAGATGCGGGCGCGAGCGCGCGGGCGGCGAGGCCGTCGCGCCGCCAGAATTCAGGCGTCCGCACCTGCGCCCTCGTGCGCCCGGTCGAGATAGGGCGCGATGGCGTCCACCACCGCATCGAGGATCCGCGTCTTGCCCTCGGCGACGCGGGCGGCGGCGGCGCAGCTCCGCGAGCGCATCGCCTCGTCGGTCAGCAATTCGGCGACCGCGTCCGCCAGTGCCTCGTCCGTCTCGACCTGCGCGCTGCCGCCCGCCCGCGCCATCTCGCCGGCTATCTCGGCGAAGTTGGTCATGTGCGGGCCGTGCAGGATGGCGCAGTCGAGCCGCGCCGGTTCGAGCAGGTTCTGCCCGCCATGCGGAACCAGCGAGCCGCCGACAAAGCCCACCTTCGCCAGACGGTACATGACGCCGAGCTCGCCCAGCCCGTCAGCGACGTAGATCTCCGGGCCGGGCGGCTGGTGGGCCGAACGCAGCCCGACCGCATGGCCTTCCCCGCGCAGGCGGGCCGCAATTCGCGCACCGCGGGCCGGGTGGCGCGGCACCAGGATCAGCAGCGCGTCCGGCAGGCGGGCGCGAATCGTGCGATGGGCGGCGGCGAGCCGCTCCTCCTCCCCGTCATGGGTGCTCGCGCCGATCCACACCGGACGTCCGGCGCAGCGCCGCCCCAGGGTCTCCAGCAGCCCCGCGTCGAAGGGCAGTGCCGGTGCCGCGAGCTTCAGATTGCCCAGGCAGCGAACGTCCGGCGCGCCGAGGCACCGCAAGCGCGCCGCATCCTCCTCCGTCTGGGCGAGGCAGAGCGCGAACGTGCCGAGGACCCGCCGTGCAAGCCCCGGCACGCGCTGCCAGTTCCGCGCCGAGCGCCGCGACATGCGCGCATTGACCAGAAGGGACGGGATCGACCTCGCCTCGATCGCATCCAGCGTCGCCGGCCAGAGCTCCGACTCGACCCGGATCGCGAAATCGGGGCGCCAGTGATCGAGAAAGGCGCCGATCCAGCGCGGCCGGTCCACCGGGGCGAACTGGTGGATCGCTCCCGCGGGCAGCCGTTCCGCCATCAGCCGCGCGGAGGTGACGGTTCCGGTGGTGATCAGCAAGGCGAGCCGGGGCCAGCGCTCGACGACGGCCTCGACCAGCGGCAGGAAGGAGAGCGACTCGCCCACGCTCGCCGCGTGGAGCCAGACCAGCGGTCCCGCCGGGCGCGCTCGGGATGTGCTGCCGAAGCGCTCCGCCAAGCGCGCCGGGTCTTCCTTGCCGTTCCGTGCCCGGTATCCGACATAGCGCCTGAGAAACGGTCCCGCCATCGCCGCGGCCGCGCAGTAGAGGCCGAGCGTCGGATGGAGTCTCGGGCGCCGCGGCGCGGTCATGTCGCCCGCCGGACCGCCCGCCTACTCGGCGGCGTCGGCCGCGGCCGCCGGTTCGCCGGCGTCGTCGATATCGACGAACTGGAGCGCGTATTGCCGCGCATAGGCGCCGCCCGCCGCGAGAAGCTCCGCATGCGAGCCCGATTCGACGACCCGGCCGCGCTCCATCACGTAGATGATGTCTGACCCCACCACGGTCGACAGGCGATGGGCGATGACGATCGTGGTTCGGCCCCGCTTGAGACGGTCGAGCGCCTCGCGGACCGCGTGCTCGGATTCCGTGTCGAGCGCGGAGGTTGCTTCGTCGAGCAGCAGGATGGGCGCGTCCTTGAGCATGGCGCGGGCGATGGCGATTCGCTGGCGCTGGCCGCCGGAGAGGCGCTCGCCGAGCTCGCCGACCCGGGTCTCGTAGCCCTCCGGCATCGCCTCGATGAAGTCGTGCGCCCCGGCGTTCCTCGCCGCCGCGACGATCTCGTCCATCGTCGCGCCCGCCCGGCCATAGGCGATGTTGTCGCGCACCGTGTCGTCGAACAGCGTCACTTCCTGGCTTACCAGGCCGATCGCGTCGCGCAGCGAGGCGAGCGTGATCTGGCGCACGTCCTGGCCGTCGATCCCGATCGCGCCGCCATCCACGTCGTAGAAGCGGGGAATCAGGTTGAGAAGGGTGGACTTGCCCGCACCGGATGCGCCGACCAGCGCCACCGTCGCGCCGGCCGGCGCGACCAGATCGATGTCGACCACCGCCGGAACCCCGGAGGCGTAGGAGAAGCGCACATTGTCGAAGCGAACCTCGCCGCCGTCGACGGCGAGAGGCCGGGCATGCGGCGCGTCGACAATGTCCGGTTCGATATCGAGCACCGCGAACACGCGTTGTGCGGCCGCCAGCCCCTCCTGCAGGATGTTGTTGAATCCCGCCAGCGCCTTGAGCGGCCGGTAGGCGAGCAGAAGTGCGGCGATGAACGAGAACAGCTCGCCCGGCGTGATAGACCCGCCGATCACCCTGCTGCCGCCGAACAGGATGATGGCGGCGGCCACCGCACCGGCCAGAATCTCCATCACCGGTCGGGTGATCGCGGCGATCCGCGCCGCGCGGTATGCGCGCTTGAAGACCTGTTCGATCACCGCGCGTGCGCGGCCGATCTCCGCGCGCTCCATGCGATAGGCCTTGATGAGCCGGGCGGCCGGGAAGCTCTCGTCGAGGCGGACGGTGAGGTCGGCCATCCGCGCCTGGGTGATCGAGGCGGCGCCTCTTATGCGCCGGCCTATGGAAACGACGGGCCAGATCGACAGGGGAAAGGCGACCACCGCGACCATCGCCATCAGCGAATCCTGGTAGAACATCACCCCGACCAGGAAGACGAGTTCCAGCGTGTCCTTGGCGATGCCCGTCATGGCGCGGATCAGGTTCGTCCGCAGCATGGAGGCGTCGACGGTGAAGCGTGCGATCAGGTTGCCGGTATGGGTATTGGCGAAGAATCCCAAATCGGCCCGCATCAGCCTGGCATACATGTCGCGCCGGAAGTCGGCGACGATTCCTTCGCCCACCCGGGCCATGAGGACGGTCTGGAGATAGGTGCCCGCGCCCTTCAGCAGCGCCAGCGCGAGGACGCCCAGAGTGACCAGATAGAGGACTTGCCAGTCGCGCCCGTTGAGACCCTTGTCGAGCGCCGGCTCCATCAGCCAGGCGTTGCCGGCGGTCGCCGCGGCAACCACCGCCATGAAGAACAGCGCACCCGCGGTGGCGATGTAGTAGCCGCGCATGCGTTCGCGCAACAGCCGGCGCACCAGATCGCCGGTGCTCGATCGGGCGGCGACCCCCGCCGACAGACCCTTGCTGTGCGGGCTATCCCGCATTTCCCGCCCCTGTCATGGCCTGCGCGGTGCTGTCCGGCCGACAGGGCAGGAGAGGCGCTGGGCGCGATGTGGGGACATCGGGCAAGCGCCACGACGCACCCTGTCGGCCGGAGAGCGCCGCCCGAAGGGTGGCGCCCGGACGCCCGCCCGCTGCGTCGCGGGCCTCGGCCGTAGTGCCCGCTACGCCCTTCGGCCCGCTTCTGGCGGGACGAACACCCGGGCGCGACGCAGGCCGTGACCCTGGCGGGAAGTTCGGGCTAGTCATGCGCGGTCCCGAAGCGATGGCTGCAGGAGTCTAGCACGGCCCGGGGCTCAGATGCCGGCGATCGTCATCCCGTCGATGCGGATCGTCGGCGCATCGACGCCGAAGCGGAATTCGAGATCGTCGGCCGGCGTGAGCTTGGCGAACATATCCTTGAGGTTGCCGGCCACCGTGACCTCGCTCACCGGGTAGGCGATCTCGCCGTTCTCGATCCAGTACCCGGTCGCGCCCCGGCTGTAGTCGCCGGTCACCCCGTTCACCCCCATGCCGATCAGCTCGGTGACGTAGAAGCCGCTGTCGATCTCGCCGATCAGCGCGGCGGGCGAGGCCGCGCCCCCCTCCATCCACAGATTGGTGACGGCGGGCGACGGCGGCGAGGCGGTTCCGCGCGCGGCGTGACCCGTCGTCTCGAGTTCGAGCTGGCGCGCGGAGGCGAGGTCCATGATCCAGGTCTTCAGCACGCCGTCCTCGACCACCGCACGGCGGCCATTCGCCACGCCCTCGGCGTCGAACGGCTTGGAGCGCAGCCCGCGCGGGCGGTGCGGATCGTCGACGACGTGGACGCCCTTCGGAAAGACCTGCTGCCCCAGCCGGTCCTTGAGGAACGACGTCCCGCGCGCGACCGACGGCCCGTTGATCGCGCTCGAGAGATGGCGCAGCAGCCCGCCCGAGACGCGCGGGTCGTAGACCACCGGCACCTGGGCGGTCTCGATCTTGCGCGCCCCGAGCCGGCGCACCGCGCGCTCCCCGGCGCCGCGGCCGATCTCCACCGGCGCGCGCAGGTCGCCGCCATGGACCGCGGTGTGGAAGTCGTAGTCGCGCTCCATCGCGGTGCCCTCGCCGGCCAGCACCGAGGCGGCGATGCTCTGCGACGATGTCGCGTAGCTCCGGGCGAAGCCGTTGGTCGCGGCGAGCGCGATGGTCGAGCGGCTCCAGCCCGCCTCCGCGCCTTCCGAGTTGGTGACCCCGTCTACGGCCCGCGCGGCGTCCTCGGCCTCGCGCGCGCGCGCGACCAGGGTCTCGGCCGCCGGCTCGTCCCGGTCGCAGATGTCGAGCTCCGCGGTCTCCGTCGCGAGCTGGCCGGGCGCGGCGATGCCGCAATAGGGGTCTTCCGGCGCCGCCCGCGCCATCGCGAGCGCGCGTTCGACCAGCGCATCCAGAGAATCCCGGGCAAAGTCGGTGGTCGAGGCGATCGCCTGCCGCTTGCCCACCAGCACCCTGAGCCCGAGATCGCGGCTTTCGGAACGTTCCAGCTTCTCGGACTTGCCGAGCCGCTGGGCGACCGCGAGCGCGGCGGCCTCGAAGAACACCGCATCTGCGCTGTCGGCGCCCGCCCGTTTGGCGGCGGAGAGCAGGTCTGCCAGAAGATCGAGGGGGTGCGGGACGGTGGACATCGGAGCCTCCGGTTGCGCGCCGGGTCTTATGAGAGATTGGGCCGAAGGGCGCGAGGACAAGGGGCTCAGCGCCAGATCGGATCGCCCGCGCCCGGCAGGCCGTACTCCGCCCATCGGCGCGTGACCTCCGAGATCACGTCCCCGTCCATGCGGATCGGCCGCCCCCACGGGCGCGAGGTCTCGGGCGGGAACTTGGTCGTCGCGTCGATCCCGAGCTTGGCGCCGAGCCCCGGCTCCGGCGAGGCGAAGTCGAGCGTGTCGATCGGCGTGTTCTCGATCACCGTGAGGTCTCGCGCCGGGTCGACATTGGTGGCGATCGCCCAGACCACGTCGGCCCAGCGCCGCGCATCCAGCCCGGCATCCACCACGATGACCAACTTGGTGTACATGAACTGCCGCAGATAGGACCAGACGGCCATCATGATCCGCCTGGCATGGCCGGGATAAGCCTTCCTCAGCGCGACCACCGCCACCCGGTAGCTGCACGCCTCGGGCGGCAGCCAGAAATCGGCGATCTCGGGAAACTGCTGGGTGAGCAGCGGCACGAATACCTCGTTGAGGGCCTCGCCGAGCACTGAGGGCTCGTCCGGCGGGCGCCCGGTGAAGGTGGTGAGGTAGATCGGCGCGCGGCGCATCGTCATCGCCGTGACCGTAAACACCGGGAAGCTGTCGGCCGCGTTGTAATACCCGGTGTGGTCGCCGTAAGGACCTTCCTCGCCGTATTCGTCGAGCGAGACCTCGCCCTCCAGCACGATCTCCGCCTCGGCCGGCACCTTGAGCGGCACCGTCCTGCAGCCGACCAGGTCGAGCCGGCGGCCGCGCAGCAGCCCGGCGAAGCGGTATTCCGACATGGTGTCCGGCACCGGCGCCACCGCGGCGACGATGGTCGCGGGATCGGCCCCGATCACCGCCGCGGCGGGCAGGGTGCGTGCCCCGCCTGCGTCGGTCTCCGCGCGCTCGGCATGGTGACGGGCGCCGCCGCGATGACGCAGCCAGCGCATCAGGGTGGTGTTCCGGCCGGTAACCTGCATGCGGTAGATGCCGAGATTGGTCCGGCCTTCCGAATCGGCGGTGGCGACCAGCGGCCAGGTGATCAGCGGCGCCGGCTCGCCCGGCCAGCACCTCTGGACCGGCAGGCGCGCGAGGTCGATGTCGGCGCCGGTCAGCACGACCTCCTGGCAGGGGGCGCGGCTCACCGTGCGCGGCTTCATGGCCATCGCGGTCTTCAAGAGCGGCAGCATCTCCAGCGCCTCGCGCCAGCCCCCCGGCGGTTCCGGCTGGCGCAGGAAGGCGAGCTGCTCGCCGAGCGCGCGCAGCGTGCCGGGCTCGCGCCCCATCCCCCAGGCGACGCGCTCGACCGTGCCGAACAGGTTGGCGAGCACCGGCATTTCGGACGGCGCCCCGTCCGCCTTCACGGGATTCTCGAAGATCACCGCCGGACCCTTCTCGGCCAGCAGCCGGGTCTGGATCTCGGTCATCTCGAGCGCGGTGGAGACCGGGGCGGAGACGCGCACCAGCCGGCCCGCGGATTCGAGCCGTTCGGCGAAGGCGCGGAGATCCGCGTAGCTCGTGGCTGGTGCGTTCATCGGCCGGGGTTCCGGGCGCCCGCTCGGCGGTGCCCGTCATGCTGCCAAAGGTCGGCGCGCTTGGCCATGGCGCCGACGGCTCAGTTGAGATGCCTGGGAAGATCCCTGACCGCTTCGTCGACCAGCGCCGAGGCCCGGTCTTCCCCAAGCCGCTCGCCGATGACCCTCGCCGTCGCGGCGATTGCGATGTCGACGGCGGCATTGCGCACTTCGCGCAACGCGTCGGCCTCGGCCTGGGCGATCTTTTCGCGGGCGAGCGCCTGGCGCCGTTCGAGCGTCCGCTCGAGCGTCTCCGTCGCCTCGGCCCGGATCCGTTGGGCCTCGATACGCGCGTGCTCGATCATCTGCTCGGCCTCGCGCGCGGCATCGCGCTGCTTGCGCTGGTATTCCGCGAGCAAGTGCTGGGCTTCCTCGTGCAGCGTCCGGGCTTCGTCGAGGGTCTGCTTGATGCGCTCGCCGCGAGCATCGAGGGCCGCCGTAACGCTGCGCCATACCGGCCGTGCGATGCCTGCAACCAGGATCACGAAGCCCACCGCGACCCAGAATTCCGCCGTCGCCAGCATCAGACCCGTTCCCCCATCACCCGGGCGACCGCGGCCGCGGCGGACGCCCGGTCGGCGGCCGTCCCGGTGAGGCGTTCGGCGGCCAGCCCCGCGAGCTCGGCGGCGATGGTCTCGACCTCCGCCATGGCGCGTTCGCGCGCAGCCCCGATGCGCGCCTCTCCCGCCGCCGCCTGCTCGGCCAGCAGCCGGGTCAGCGCCTCGTTCTTCTCCCCCGCCTCGGTGGCGAAGCGCTCGGAACTCTCGCGCAGGATGTCCTGGGCTTCCGCGCGCGCCCTGGCCGCCGCCGCCTCATACGCCGCCAGCACCGACTCGGCCTCCGCCTTGATCTCCTCCGCGCGGCGCAGATCGCCGTCGATGCGCTCCTGCCGGGTCGCCAGGATCTGCGAGATCCGGGGCAGGGCGGAGCGCAGTATCACGACATAGAGCACGCCGAAGGTGAGGAACAGCCAGACCAGCTGGCTGAGAAAGGTATCGACCTGTTCGAGCTGGGGCATGGTCGCTCCGAACGCCCGCGGCTAGCCGAACAGGATGATCAGCGCGATCACCAGCGCAAATAGCGCGATGGCCTCGACGAGCGCGAAGCCCAGCATGGTCATGGTGAACACTTCGTCGCGAGCCGCCGGGTTGCGTCCCACGGCGGTGATGAATGCCGAGAAGATCGAACCGATGCCGATACCCGATCCGATGACCCCGATAACCGCGAGACCGGCGCCGATGACCTTGGCTGCGTCAAGCTCCATGATGTCCTCTCTTTCGCAGGATGCGGCCGCTCAGTGCATATGCAGAGCGTCGTTGATGTACAGGCAGGTGAGGATCGCGAACACATAGGCCTGAAGGAACGCGATCAGCAATTCGAGCCCCGAGAGCGCGGCGACGAAGGCGAGCGGAACGACCCCGGCAACCCCCAGCACCGGCACGAAGCCGGCGAACACCTTGAGCAGGGTATGCCCCGCGAGCATGTTCGCGAACAGCCGCACCGACAGGCTGATCGGGCGCGACAGGTAGGAGATGATCTCGATCGGGATCATCAAGGGCCACAGCGCCACGGAAATGCCGGGCGGCACGAAGAACGAGAAGAAATGGAACCCGTGCTTGACGAAGCCGAGAATGGTCACTCCGACGAACACCAGCGCCGCCAGGGCGAAGGTCACGACGATGTGGCTGGTGAAGGTGAAGCTGTAGGGGATCATCCCCAGCATGTTGCCGAACAGCACGAACATGAACAGCGTGAACACGAAGGGAAAATAGCGCCGCCCGTCTGGCCCCACGGTGTCGCGCAACAGGCCGACGATGAATTCGTAGGAGAGCTCCGCGATCGACTGCCAGCGTCCCGGCACCAGCGCCCGCTTGCGCGCGCCGAGCAGCAGGAAGAGCGTGATCGCCAACAGCGCGATCACCATCATCAGCGACGAGTTGGTGAACGAGATGTCGGCCTCGCCGAGGCGGATCGGCAGCAGCGTCTTGATCTCGAACTGCGAGAGCGGGCCGTGATGTTCAGCGCTCGCCATTTCGCTCGCCCCCAGTTCTCTGGCCCGTCGCGTCGCCCGCGGTCCGGTTCATGCGCTCCATCACCCGATAGACGTTCAGCATTCCGGCGGCGGCGCCGAGAACGAAGAACACGACCAGCATCCACGGCGCCGTGCCCAGCCAGCCGTCGAGCAGGAGCCCGATACCGACTCCGACCGCCAAGGCGGCCACCAGCTCCGCGCCGATCCTGACCGCGAGGCTCAACCCGCGGCCGCGCTCCGCCGCGGTGCGCGCACCGTCGTCCTCTTCGGCACGCAACCGCTTGAGCCGCCTATCCAGTTCCCGGAGGGGTTGCGGACGCTCGGGCTCGGTCATGGATCGCTTGCAACGCCGCGCCGCGCACCCCGGGCGCGGGGAGCGCCAAGGCCAACGGCGGGCGCACGATAGGGAGCTGCCGATACCCTGTCAAGGTCTAACGGATACCTCTCAAACAATTGAAAACAATAATGAAACGGGGATCGAGGAGGCCCTGCCACGCCGCCTTCGCGGCGCGGAGAATCCGCCCCTAGGCCGGTTCGCGCAAGCGCTCGGCGGCCATCAGGTCGACCGAGACGAGCCGGGAGACGCCGGGCTCCGGCATGGTCACCCCGTAGAGCCGGTCCATCCGCGCCATGGTCAGGCGGTGATGGGTGATCAGCAGGAAGCGGGTCTCGCCGCCGCGGCAGATCTCTTCGAGAAGATTGCAGAACCGGTCGACATTGTTGTCGTCGAGCGGCGCGTCGACCTCGTCGAGCACGCAGATCGGCGCCGGGTTGGTCAGGAATACCGCGAACAGCAGCGAGATCGCGGTCAGCGCCTGTTCCCCGCCCGACATCAGCGACATCGACTGGAGCCGCTTGCCTGGCGGGCTCGCCATCACCTCGAGACCCGATTCGAACGGGTCCTCCGACTCGGTGAGCGCAAGCCGGGCGCTGCCGCCGCCGAACAGCCGGGTGAAGACGGTCCGGAAATGGCCGTCGATGGTCTCGAACGCCGCCAGCAGCCGGTCGCGCCCCTCGCGGTTGAGGCCCGCGATACCGTGGCGCAGCTTGGCGATGGCGCCCAGCAGGTCCTCCCGCTCGCCGAACATCTCGGCGATGCGGGTCTCCAGCTCGCCCGCCTCGATATCGGCGCGCAGATTGACCGGTCCGATGTTCTCGCGCTCGCGGCTGAGCTTGTCGAGCCTCGCCTGGAGGGCGTCGGCGTCGGGCAGCTCCGCATCCGGGTCGATCCCGAACGCCTCGGCGATCCCCTCAGGCGCGCAGCCGATGCTTTCCCGCACGCGCTCGCCGACGGCGTCGAGGCCTTGCCTCGCCTGTTCGAGCTCGGCCTCGCGGCGGACCCGTTCCTCGCGCCTCTCGGCGAGCCGGTTCTCGTCGGTGCGCAGCGACCGCGCGGCGTCTTCGAGCCGCGCTTCGGCATCCGCGAGAGCGGCGGCCGCCCGGTCGCGCTCCGCATCCGCCCCGGCGATATCGACCGCGAGCGTTTCGCCCTCGCGCGCCAGCGCCGCGGGACGCCCCGCCAGCGCGGCGCGCTCCGCCGACGCCTCGTCGATGCGCGCGGTATAGTCCTCGATGTTGCGCGCGGCGGTGGACGCGCGCTCCCGCCAGGACCCGGTGTCGCTCTCGATCGCCGTCTTGCGCCGCGCGCGCTGCTCGGCTTCGGCGAGTGTGCGCTGATGGTCCTGGCCGATTTCGACGACCCGGCCGCGCGCTTCGTCGAGCGCGGTCTTCGCCCGCTCCATTGCGTCGCTCAGGAGCGCCGAATCGGCGAGCGAGCGGAGCTCCCCTTCCGCCTGCTTCAGCGCCGCCTCCGCCTCGTCGAGCTCGGCCGCCATGGCGGCTGCGGCGTCCGCCGCCGATTTGCGCCAGGACCGTTCGCCGGCGAGCGCCGCCGCGGCCCCGGATTCGCCGGCCCTGGCATCGGCGAGCGCCGCTTCCGCATCCCGCCGGGCGGCGCGCGCCCCGTCTTCCGCCGCGATCGCCGCGGCCAGACGCCCGCCGGCCGCCTCCGCCGCGACTGCGGCGTCCTCGCGCGACCCGTCCAGCGCCGCGAGAGTGCCGCGCAGCTCTTCCATTCGGTTGCGCTGGCCCATGCGCTTGGCGGCCGCGGTCGGCGTTCCCGCCGTCACGCGGTAGCCGTCCCAGCGCCACAACGCGCCGCTCCGCGCGACGAGCCGCTGGCCCTGGACCAGATCCCGGGACAGCGCATCGCCATCCGCCTCGTCGTCGATCAGCCCGATCTGCGACAGCCTGAGCCGCAGCGCGGCCGGCGCATCGACGAAGTCGGAGAGGGGAGGGGTCCCGGGCGGCAGGGCCGGCGCTTCGGCACCCTCGGCGGCCTCGCGCCAGTGCAGCGGAGCGGCCCGGTCGCCGGATGCCAGGAGATCGTCGCCGAGCGCTGCGCCGAGCGCGATTTCGTAACCGGGCTCGACCGCGACCAGATCGATCATCGGCGGCCACAGCCCCGACTCGCCGAGATCGAGCAGGGCGGCGAGGGCGTCGATCTCCGATTTCGCCCTGCCGGCCTCGCCCTCGGCGGCGCGCAATGCAAGACGTGCCGCCTCGTCCTCCGCGGTGCAACGCGCGCGTTCCGCCTCGGCAGTCTCCAGCGCCGTCTGCGCCTGCCGCAGCCGCAGCCCGGCGGCATGGGTCTCCGCCTCGGCGTCGGCCAAGGCGCGCTCGAACCGTTCGAGCGGGTGGTGGGTCGCCTGCTCCTCCTCGAGCCCGAGCCGGCGCGCGGCGATACGGTCGCGCCGCGCCCGGGCTTCCGCGATCCGCCGCTCGAGCCCGCGCTTGCCCGCGTCGGCCTCGGTGAATTCGCGCAGCGCCGCTTCATGCGCGTGCTCCGCCGCCTCGTCCGCTTCTCTCGCGCAAGCGAGCCGGAGGGCGATCTCGGCCAGCGCCGCCTCGTGGCCCGCCTCGCCGGCCGAGATGCCGTCCAGCTCGGCGGCGAGCCGCGCGAGGGCCGCCTCGGCGTCGGCGGCGCGGTCGCGCGCGCCCGCGGCATCGCCTTCCAGCTGGCG
>JAPPGP010000160.1 GCA_028821395.1 Defluviicoccus sp. | reverse complement strand
ACCCTCGACAACGGCGTCGGTTTCGCCGTTCTCGACCGGCTCCCGATCGACGCTTTCGACAAGGCAGAGCTGAAGAAGGTCTACTGGCTGCTCAGCGCCATGATCGCCCGGCCGGTGGCGCAGTCCTTCGACGGGCGGCTGCTCTACGACGTACTCGACACCGGAGCCCGGATCGGCACCCGCACCCGCGGCGATCTCACGCGCCAGGAGCTCTCCTGGCACACGGACTACGGGTTCAATTTTCCTCCCCCCCATATCGGGCTCCTGGTCCTGCGAGCCGCGCGAGCGGGGGGAACGAGCAGCGTTTCGAGCATGCTTGCGACCCACAATCGGCTGCGCGACCGTCATCCCGCGCTGCTCGGAAGGCTCTACGAACCGTTCTGCTGGAACCGCCAGGGCGAACACGCGGAACGTGACGCGCTCGTCCACCGGTACCCCGTGTTCAGCTATGACGGCCGCGAGGTCCGGGGGCGTTTCATCAAGTGGTTGCTCTACAAGGGCTATGAGCTGACCGGGGAACCTTTCGACCAACCCGGACAAGACGCGATCGAGACGATGTTCGACATCATGAGCGAGCCGGACCGCCACGTGTCGTTCTCGCTGGAAGCGGGCCAGATCCAGTACGTGAACAACTTCCGGATCGCGCACCGCCGGACGGAGTACGAAGACGCGCCGGATGGTCCGCAGGCGCGCAGGCACCTCGTACGGATCTTCCTCCGCGACGAGGGCCGACGCACCTTCATGGGCTAGGCGCCTGCGCCGTTTGCTCCCCGGTCACGTGCGGCGCCCGTTTCGTGACCACCGCATTGCCGGGCTCGCGCGCATCCCTTCCCGTTTGAACCACCGCGGGCCTTCGTCGTCCGCGGGCTGGCCGTTCGCGGTCTCGCGAGGTGCGCGCTCCCGCGAAGCTGCGAGCGCGGGCTGAGGATTCAGCCCTTCGCGACCGGCTCGGGTCCCTTCACGCTGACGGTGACGACGTCCATGTCGTGGTACTGCTGGTGGCGAACGGAGGACGCGAGATGGCGCAGCAGCCGCAGGGACACCTCCCGCTCGAGCGCGGTCTCGTCGCTCACGTTCTCCATCACGGTGAGCCGGTCCTGGAGGTTCTCCCCCCGCGGAGCGACGATGAACTCGAGGGTCGCGCCGCCGTCGCCGCGCTGCGCGGTGAGACGAAGGTGCCGCCGCCCGCCGGGTTCGCGTCCCTCCTCGTCGTCGCGGACGAGAGTCAGCAGGGCCTCCTCGCCGACCGCGTCGAGGCGCGCCGTCATCTCCGGTCCCCAGCCTTCGCCGGACGCGAACGAAGCCAGGAACTCCCGGATCCCCGGAAGCGCCGCGATCCCGAGCTCCGTTTCCAGCCGCTTGCGGCGGGGTTCGGACAGCCCGAGGAACAGGGTCATCGCGATGGCCACCAGGCCCCCGGCGATCATTCCGTTGCGGAACAGCCCACCCGCGAAATCCGGGACATGGTCGGGAAAGATCATACCGTGCTGGCAGCCGACCCCGACCCAGAATGCGACACCCGCGACCAGACCCTTGCGGTAGTCCAGCCCGTCCTGGACGACCGCCTTCATCCCCGCGACGAAGAGGAGTGCAAGGAGTATCGCGAGATAGCCGGCGAGGACCGGATTCGGGACGGCGAGGATCACCGCGAAGGTCTTCGGAAGGAACACCAGGGCGATGAACACGAGCCCGGTGGCGACGCCGACGCGGCGGGCCGCCGCCCCGGTGAGCTCGATCACCGAAACGCTCACCGTGTAGGCGGTGCTCGGGACCGTCCCGGCGAAGCCGGAGAGCAGGCTGGTCGCCCCGTCGGTGGCCACCGCGCCCTGTACCGCCCGGAAGTCCACCGCCCGGCGGCGGCGCCAGGATACGCCCTGGACGGCCACGCAGCTGCTCATGGTCCGCAGCGTGCCGACCAGGGCGACCAGCAGGAACGCGGGAAGGAGCGCCCAGAACGCCGGTCCGAAATCGAGATCGAACCCCGGCCACCGGGGCGGCGGATATCCGATCCAGGGTGCCTCGGCGACACGCTCGAAGTCGTAGAGGCCGAACACCCCCGCCACCGCCGAACCGCAAACGACCCCGATGAGCGGCGCCCAGAGGCGGAGGCCGCCTTCGGAGTTGAGCGCTATCCCGACGGTGACGAGCACGGTGGCAAGAGCGCTCAAGGGGGCCGCCGCCCCGTGGCTGTGGTCCGGCGCCTTGTCGAGCAGGTCGAAGACCACGGGCATCACGGTGACCGGGATCAGCATGACCACGGTCCCCGCGACGGTCGGAGAGACGATCCGCCGCAGGAGGGAAAGACGCCCCGCAACCGCGAGCGGTACCAAGGCCGCGACGAAGACGAGGATCGCAAGCAGCGCCGGTCCACCCTCCGAAACCGCCGCGATGCACACCGCGATGGATGCCCCGGAGCTCCCCATCACCAGCACGTGCCCGGTCCCGAAGCGGCCCAGGCGGAACGCCTGCAGCACGGTGGCCGCGCCGGAAATCGCCACCGTGGCGGATACCGCCCAGTAGAGATATGCCTCGGTCTCGCCGGCCGCTCGCATCACCACCGTCGTGATCAGCATGATCCCGGGGATGGTGAGCACGGCGAGCTGAAGCCCGAGGCCGAGCGCGAGCGCGGCCGGCGGCCGTTCGTCGGGCTGGTAGCGGATCGCGTCCCTCGGCGCCGGGCCGTCGGAGCTCATGGTCCGGCCGGTCCCCGGCAGGCGAGGGTGGTCCGGCCTCGGGCGCGGTCTGGGATCAAGCTCCGGCTCTCCTCCGCTTGCATGGCGGGCTCTCGCCGCGTTGCCCCCGGGGCCCGATGCGGGGCCAAACAAAGATGGCATTGCGGGGGCGAGGGCAAGAAGATAGGAGACAGTCTGAAAATTTGTAAAGCTGCGACAGGAGGTCATCGATGGCGGAGCGGACGAAGTCGTATCCTGACGACATGGCGCATCCTTCCGGCGCCGACCTCCCGGCACCGGAGACCCGCGAGCGGGGCGACGGGCTGATTGCCGTCGTCGGCATGGCCTGCCGATTTCCCGGTGCGGAGAACCTCGCGGCCTTCTGGCGGCTGCTGGAGACCGGCGGCAGCGCGGTCACGCACGGCTCGCCCGGCGAGGCGACGGGGCGGGTGGGCGAGATGTTCCCGGACGATGTGCCGGTGCACGACGCCTCCCGATTCGGCGCGTTCCTGTCCGGCATCGACCAGTTCGACGCGGAGTTCTTCCGCATCTCGCCGCTCGAAGCGGAGTCGCTGGACCCGCAGCAACGGCTGCTGCTGGAGCTGAGCTGGGAGGCGCTGGAGGATGCGGGCGTCGATCCGGTTCGGCTGGTGGGCAGCCGCAGCGGCGTCTATGTCGGCATCGGCAGCTACGAGTACCAGGAGATCGTTCGCGACGAAGGCGAGGGGGCGGGATCCGACACGCCGCTCTACCTCGTCACCGGCAACCGCTTCAGCACCGCGAGCGGGCGGATTTCCTTCGTGCTGGGCCTGGAGGGGCCGTCGATCGCGGTCGACACCGCCTGCTCCTCCTCGCTCGTCGCGGTGCATCATGCGGTCGCGGGCTTGCAGCGCGGCGAGGCCGATCTCGCGCTCACCGGCGGCGTGTGCGTGATTCTCTCGCCGCTGACCACTGAAGCATTCGCCAATGCGGGGATGCTCTCGCCGACCGGCCGGTGCTGGACGTTCGACGAGCGGGCGGACGGCTTCGTGCGCAGCGAAGGCTGCGGCATGCTGGTTCTCAAGCGCCTCGACGAAGCGGAGGCGGCCGGCGATCGGATCTGGGGAGTCATCCGCGGAACCGCGGTGAACCAGGACGGGCTCCGCCCCGGTCTGCCGGCCCCGAAGGGCCTCACGCAGCAGCGGGTGATCGAGGACGCGCTGTCGCGGGCCGGGATCGAGGCCGCGCAGGTGGACTATCTCGAGGCGCACGGGACCGGGACGAAGCTCGGCGATCCGACCGAGGTGAACGCGGCGGCGGCGGTCTACGGCCAAGGGCGCGGCCCGGCCCGGCCCCTCCTGATGGGTTCGGTCAAGACCAATATCGGCCACCTGTCGGCCGGGGCGGGGGCCGCGGGCCTCATCAAGGTGCTGCTCTCGATGCACCGGGGCGTGATCCCGCGGCATCTCAACCTCGACAATCCCAACCCCGAGATCGACTGGGACCGCCTGCCCGTGCAGGTAACCACGACCCCGACGGACTGGCCGAGTGGCTCCGGCCGCCCGCCGCTCGCCGGGGTAAGCTCGTTCGGGTTCTCCGGCACCAACTCGCACGTCGTCCTGGAGGGCTACGGTGGGCGGCGCGACGAGCCGGCGAATGGCGGCGCGGCGTGGCCCGCGGGTCCGGCGTGGCGGGTCTCCCCGTCGCTTGCGGCACGGTTCGCGGATGCCGGCGGCGCGGAGCAAGAGGCCCTTCCGCGCGAGCTCCGGATCCTGCCGCTCTCGGGAAAGTCCCCCGCGGCGCTTCGCGATCTGGCCGGACGGTACCTCGAATGGCTCGACGATCGGGCATCGGAGCAGACGCCGCTCGCCGATCTCGCGTGGACGGCCGGCGTCGGGAGAAGCCATTTCGCCTGCCGGGCAGGGTTGGCGTTCCGCGACGCGGCGTCGCTCCGGACCGGCTTGGAGGCGCTCGCCGCGGCGACCGACGCACCGGTGCCGCGCGCGCCCGCCAAGGTGGCCTTCGCCTATACCGGGCAGGCGAGCCAATGGACGGGTATGGGGCTCGACCTTTACGAGCGCGAGCCGGTGGTGCGGGCGGTGCTGGACCGCTGCGACGCGCTGTTGCGGAACGAGCGCGGCGCCTCGCTTCTCGACGTCATGTTCGGCCGGGCCGGGTCGGCGGGCGAGCTCGACGAGCCGAAATGGAAGCAACCCGCGATCTACGCGCTCGAATGCGCCCTCACCGCGCTCTGGTCGAGCGTCGGGATACGCCCCGACGTGGTGTTCGGGCACAGCCTCGGGGAGATCGCTGCCGCGCAGGCCGCGGGGGTATTCGAACTCGAGGACGGGCTGAAATTCGCCGCCGCGCGCGGGGCGCTCATCGGGGCGCTGCCGGGGGCGGGTGCGATGGCGGCGGTGTTCGCGCCCGCGCCCCGGGTCCAGGCGGCGCTGGACGAGCACAACGCGGGCACGGGCGGAGTCGGCCTCTGCATAGCGGCCGACAACGGAGCGCACCAGGTGGTGAGCGGCCCGGAGGCGGACATCGATGCGGTGGTGGCCCGCTTCGAGTCCGAAGAAATCCGGGCGCGGCGTCTGCGGAAGAGCCCCGCCTATCACAGCCCGATGGTCGAGCCGGCTCTCGACGAGCTGGAGGCGGTTCTCTCGCGGCTCGCGTTCGCCGCGCCGTCGACCCCGTTCGTGAGCAACCTCACCGGGCGGGCGGTGCAGCCGGAAGAGGCGCTCGACGCCGCCTATTGGCGGCGGCAGGCGCGCGAGCCGGTTGCGTTCCGCGCATGCGTCGAGACGCTGGCCGCGCTCGGGGTCGACGCGATCGTGGAGATCGGTCCGCACGCGGTGCTGGGGCCGATGGCGCTTCTCGCCTGGCCGGAACCGGCCCAGGGCACGGCCGCGCCGCCGGTGACGCTCGCAAGCCTTCGGCGGCCCTCGGAGTCCGCGCCCGGGCCGGCGGGCGGCGACGCATTCGTCGAAGCCGTCGCGCAAGGCTACGAGGCCGGGCTGCCGATCGACTTCGAAGGCCTCTTCGCCGGCGAGGCGCGCCGCCGGATCTCGCTGCCGAGCTACCCGTTCCAGCGCCGTCGCCACTGGATCGAGCCCCCGAAACGGCGCCGCGCGAGCACCGGCCATCCGTTGCTTGGCGTGCGGCACGAGACGCCGCGCGGGGAGGTCGCGTTCGAGACCGAGATATTCGCTGCCGACCCGGCGTGGGTGAAGGATCACCTGGTGTTCGGCCAGGTCGTTGTCCCGGGGGCGATGTTCGCCACCATGGCGGCCACGGTGCTGTGGGGCGAGCGCGCCCGTTCGGTGGTGCTGGAGGACTGCCAGCTGCACAGCCCGATGATCGTGCCTCAGGAAGAACCCGAGGCCGAGACGGGAGACGGCGGCCGGAGGCTCCAGATCGTGTTCGACGGCGCCGATGGCGCGTCGCCGCGACGCTTCGAGGTGTTCAGCCGTGGCAGCGAGGACGGCTGGACCCTGCATCTCGAAGGCCGGATGTCGCCCGGCGGGGATCGGCCGCTAGACGGAGAACGGGTGGACCTCGAGGGTCTCACGGCGGACCTGACGCCGGGAGACGTCGCATCGCTCTACCGCAACAAGGTCAGCACCAGGGTGGTGCTCGGGCCCGCGTTCCGCCCGCTCCAGGCCGTCTGGTCCGGCGCCGGCGAAGCGGTCGGCGAGGTCGCGCTGCCGGACGGCCTGGACGGTGGCGGCCTCGACCTGCATCCGATCCTGCTCGACGGCTGTTTTCAGACCGTGCTCGCGGCCCGCGATCAGGCCCGCGTGGCGGGCAAGTCGACCTATATGCCCTTCGGCTGGGACCGGCTCTGGCTGTCGGAGCCGCCGCCCGAGCGGATCTTCTGCCACGTCCGTATGCGCGAGGCGGTCCGGCGAGACGGGTCGCAGGGGGCTGCGGACGACTCCCCGGAAGTCGTCAAGGCCGATCTGAAGCTCTACGACCCGAACGGGGAGCCGCTCGGCGCCGTGGACGGGTTCACCATGAAGCGGGCGACGCGCGCCGCCATGCTGTCGGCGTCGAACGCGCTCAAGGATCTTCTGTACGAGGTCGTCTGGCGCGAGCAGCCCCCGACCGGCGGCGCCCGGTCGGCGCACTTTCTCGAAAGCTCGGAGGCGGTTCGCGCCCGCATGGGAACCTTCCCGGACTATCTCGAGGCGGAGGGAGTCCGCCCCGAGGAGCGGTCCGCCCTGCTCCAGGACCTGGACCGGCTGTGCCGCGCCCATGTGCTCGCGGCGCTCGACGGGATGGGTTGGCGGCGCAGGACGGGCGCGGCGGTCGACGCGGAATCGCTGTGCGACGAGCTGGGCGTGGTGGCGGAGCAGCGCCGCCTGTTCGGCCGGCTGCTCGGAATCCTGACCGAGGCGGGGGTGCTGGCGCGCGAACCGGACGGCGCGCTTGCCGTGGCCGTCGGATCCGGGGAAGGGTTGCCGGATTCGGCCTTTGGCGAGCCCGGGCGGTTCGCCGAGCGCCTCCGCGACCGGCACCCGCATGGCTTGAACGAGCTCGGACTCCTTGAGCGGTGCGGCGGTGCGCTCGCGGACGCGCTGCAGGGCCGTACGGATCCGCTCTCTCTCCTCTTCGGCAGCGACGGCCCCGGCGCGGCGGACCTCTATCGCACCGCGCCCGCCGCACGTGCCGCAAACCGGATGCTGGCCGAAGCGGTTCGGGCCGCCGTCGCGGGTCTCCCGGAAGGCCGGCGCCTTCGGGTGATCGAGGTCGGGGCAGGCACGGGATCGGCCACCGAGCCGATCCTGTCGGAGCTCCCGGCCGGGCGGTTCGACTACGTGTTCACCGACATCTCTGCGGGATTCTTTGCCGACGCCGAATCGCGCTTCGCGGCGAGCGAAGCGCCGATCGAGTATCGCGCGCTCGACATCGAGACGGACCCGGCCGCGCAGGGTTTCGACCCGCACGGCTACGACCTGGTGATCGCGGCGAACGTGCTCCACACCACCCGGGATCTCGGGGAGACGCTCGCCCACTGCCGGTCGCTTCTCGCTTCCCGAGGTCGCCTCGTGGCCTTGGAGCTCATTCGCGGCCGGCACCTCCAGGACCTCACCTTCGGAATGCTCGACGGCTGGTGGCGATTTGCCGATGGCTACCGTCCGGACCACGCGCTCGCGGCTCCCGCGGTCTGGCGCCGTGCGTTCTCGGATGCGGGCTTCGAGGACACGGAGGTGCTGGGCGTCGACGCGTCGGACGACGGACGGCCGCTCGGTCCGGGCATCATCGTGGCGCGCGGCCCGGAAGACGTCGCTCTTCCTCCCGGCGCGTGGATCGTGGTGCCGGACCGCGGCGGGGCGGGAGACGCGCTCGCGGCGACCCTCGCGGCCCGGAACCAGACGGTGGTGCTCGCTTGCGAGGACGATGCGGCGGATGGCGAGCGGGCGGATGGTGCCGGCGTCTCAAGGGCTTTCGTCCGGGCGGAAAGCCGCGAGTCGTGGCGTGAGCTCCTGGACGGGCTGCCGGAGGATCCGCCGCTTCGGGGTATCGTCCATCTCGCGGCGCTTGACGGCCACGGGGCCGGTGCGACGACCGGAGAGGTCGCGGGAGACGCGAGGCGCGCGGGCGCGAGCGCCCTCTCGCTCGTCCAGGGGGTGCTGGACGCCGGCGCCTCGCCCGCGAAGGGCCTGTGGCTTGTCACCCGTGGAGCCCAGCTCCTGGAGAGCGAACGCGGCGGGGAGATCGCCGGGGCCACGCTCTGGGGCTTCGGCAAGGCGCTGGCGAGGGAAGCGCCACAGCTCGGGGCGCGGATGATCGATCTCGATCCCGGAGAGCCCGCGCAGTGGTCCGAGCTCGCCGACGAGCTGTTGTTCCCCGGCTCGGAGAACCATATCGCCTACCGGCGCGGGACACGCCACGTCGCCCGGCTCGTCCGGACCGGCTCCGCAACGCCACGGATCGCGTTCCCGGACGAGCCCGGCTGGCGGCTTGCGCCCGACGAGGACGGCGCTCTCGACGGGTTGCGGGTGGAGACGGTGCCATCGAGTCGCATCGAGCCCGGAGAGGTCCGGGTCGCGGTGGAGGCCGCAGGTCTCAATTTCCGGGACGTGCTGCGGGCCACCGGGGCGCTCGAGACCGGACTGCTCGGCCGCGAGCTGTGCGGGCGGGTCTTGGAGACCGGCTCGGACGTCGCGGGCGTTTCGGCGGGCGATCGCGTGGTGGGGCTCGCGTTCGGCGCGTTCGGACCGGAGGTGGTGACCCGGGGCGAGCTCGTGGCGCCGGCGCCGGACCGGATGCCGGCCGCGGCGCTCGCGACCGTGCCGGTGGCCTTCTCCACCGCGGCGCTTGCCTTCGATCTGGCCGGGCTGAAGGCGGGCGAACGGGTGCTGATCCATGCCGGCGCCGGCGGCGTCGGACTCGCGGCGATCCAGCTCGCCCGCGCCGCCGGCGCGGAAGTGATCGCGACCGCGAGCGCCGCGAAGCAGGGGTATCTCCGTTCGCTCGGGGTTTCGCAGGTGTTCGACAGCCGGCGCACCTCTTTCGGCGAAGAGATCCTCGAGGCGACGGCCGGTGCGGGCGTCCATGTCGTGCTGAACAGTCTGACCGGGCCGGGCTTCATCGAGGCGAGTCTCGAGTGTCTCGCCCCTGCCGGCCGCTTCGTCGAGCTCGGGGCGCGGGACATCTGGAGCGAGGCGGCGATTTCGGCGGCCCGGCCCGACGTCGACTACTCGGTATTGCGGCTCGACATTCTCAAGGAGACCGATCCCACGCGGCCCGGCGCGGCCCTCCGGGGCGTCATGGACCGGCTGGCCGCGGGAGAGCTGTCCCCGCTGCCCCACAGCCGCTGGCCGCTCGCCGAAGCGGCGCCCGCGATGGCGTTCATGCGCTCGGCCCGGCACATCGGCAAGATCGTTCTCACCATGCCGCCGCTCACCCGGGGCCGGCTGCGGGAGGACCGGACCTATCTGGTGACCGGGGGTCTCGGCGGGATCGGCTGCGCGGTGGCCGGCCAGCTCGCCGACCGGGGCGCCGGGGCGATCGTGCTCAACGGGCGCCGCGCCCCGGATGCCGCCGCCGAGGACACGATACGCGCACTCGAGGCACGCGGCGTGACGGTCCGGGTGGAGCTTGCCGACATGACGGACGGTGCGGCGGTGGATGCGATGCTCGCGCGCGTGGATGCCGAGCTGCCGCCCCTCGCCGGGGTGATCCACAGCGTGGGCGTGCTGTCGGACGGAGCGCTGGCGAACCAGAGCTGGGAGCGGTTCGAGCAAGTCCTGTGGCCGAAGGTGCTGGGCGCATGGCACCTGCACCGGGCGACCGAAGACCGCGACCTGGACCTCTTCATCCTTTTCTCGAGCGCGGTGGGGATCCTCGGATCGGCGGGCCAGGCGAACCACGCCGCCGCCAATGCGTTCCTGGATCAGCTCGCCGCCCACCGCCGCGCCCGGGGGCTGCCCGGCCAGGCCGTCGCCTGGGGAGCGTGGTCGGAGGTCGGCGAGGCGGAGGAGCACCGGGACCGGATCGAGGAGCACCTTGCGGCCCGGGGCGTACGCTGGATCACGCCGCAGCAGGCCTTGCGGGCATTCGATCAGTTCCTGTCGCAGGACCTCGCGGGCGGGATGGTGACGGCGGTCGACTGGTCGGTCTACGCGGAGAGCTTCGGCGCGAGCCCGACGCTGCTGGAAGACCTTCTGACCCGGACCGCCACCGAGCCCGAACGCGAGGCCGCCACGCCGGAGAACGATCTCCTGTCCCGGCTCCGGGCGGTGCCGGCCGGAGAACGGGAAGACGTGCTGGCCACCTTCATCCAGGAAGAGTTGCAGTCGGTGCTGCGTCTCTCGGCTCCGCCGTCCCCGACCGCGAGATTCTTCGATCTCGGGATGGATTCGCTCATGGCGGTGGAGCTTCGCAACCGCCTGAACCGGGGATTCGCCGGAGCCTATGTCGCCTCCAACACGGTGGTGTTCGATTATCCCGACACGGCCGCCCTCGCGCATTTTCTGGCCGGCGAGCTTGGCGAGATCGGCGCGGACGAACCGCCCGCGGCGGGCGCGGTGCAGACCGCGCAGCGGGAACGCCGGGTGTCCGAGCGGCGTATGCCGGCGCCTCGCCCCGACGACCGGGTCGCCGAACCCGACGGGATCGCGATCGTCGGCATGGCCTGCCGGTTTCCCGGCGCGACGGGGCTCGCCGGCTTCTGGGATGAGCTCGTGGCGGGCGTCGATGCGGTCACCGACGGAAGACCCGATTCAGGTCACCGGCCCGCGCTCGGCGGGGACCCCGAATCCGATAATGCGTCGTATCGGTGCGGCGGATTCGTCGCCGGAATCGACGAATTCGACGCACGGTTCTTCGGCATCCGGCCGATCGAGGCGAGGACGATGGACCCGCAGCAACGGATGCTGCTCGAGACGAGCTGGCAGGCGCTCGAGGACGCGGGGATGGACCCCGACGGGCTGCGGGGCAGCCGTACCGGCGTGTATGTCGGGATCAGCGGCTGCGAGTACCGGGACCTCATCGCCAGGAGCGGAGCGGACATCGCGTATCTCGGGACCGCGGGAAGCGTGGCTGCCGGGCGGATCTCCTTCGCGCTCGGGCTCATGGGTCCAGCGATGCCCCTCGACATGACCTGCGCGTCGTCGCTCGCCGCGGTGCACGAGGCCGGCGCGGCGCTGCGTCGAGGCGAGGTGGACCTCGCGCTGGCGGGCGGCGTCAACGCGATCCTGTCCCCCGCGGTCACGAAGTTCATGGTCGAGATCGGCATGCTGTCTCCGACCGGGCGGTGCAGGACCTTCGACGCGGCCGCGGATGGCTACGTGCGCGGCGAGGGGTGCGGGATTGTCGTCCTCAAGCGCCTCGCCGAGGCGGTGGCGGACGGCGACCGGATCTGGGGCGTGGTGCGGGGATCGGCGGTGAACCAGAATGGCGCGAGCGCGGGCCTGACGGTACCGAACGGGCCGGCCCAGGAACAAGTGCTCGAGGAGGCCGTGTCCCGCGCCGGGGTGCCGCCGGAGAGCGTGGACTATCTCGAAGCGCACGGCACCGGGTCGGGGCTCGGCGACCCCATCGAAGTGCAGGCGGCGGCGGCGGTATACGGACGGGGACGGGGCGCCGCCCGCCCGCTGCTGATGGGGACGGTGAAGACGAATATCGGCCATCTCGAGGCGGCGGCGGGGGTTGCCGGCATCATCAAGGTCGTGCTGGCGATGCGCCACGGCGTGATTCCGAAGCATCTCAACTTCGACACGCCCAATCCGCATCTGGACTGGGACCGGCTTCCGGTTCGGGTGACGTCGAAATCGACCGACTGGCCCCGCGAGAGCGGCCGGCCGCCCCGCGCGGCGGTGAGCGCCTTCGGGATCTCGGGCACGAATGCGCACCTCGTGGTGGAAGGGTACGAGGCTCCGAGAGCGACGGGTGGGCTCGCCGATGGGGCGTCGCCCGAGGGCGCGCCGAGCGCGGTCGGGATCTCCCTCCCCGTGCCGGATTTGGGCCTCGCGCCGGCTCCGCAAACCCAAGAGCCGCGCGCGACACGATTGTTGCCGCTCTCCGGCAAGTCCGACGGCGCGTTGCGGGCGCTCGCCGGGCGCTATCTCGCCTGGCTGGACGAGCGGAACGGGGCGGCGGCGGATGGCCGGCCCGCGGCAGAATCGTGCTCACCGACATGGCATGGACCGCCGGCGTGGGTCGCAGCCACTTCGCTCACCGGGCCGGCGTCGTGTTTCACGATGCGGCATCGCTCGAAGCGGGCTTGCGGGCGGTCGCCGAGGCGGAGAGCGATCCGGGTGCCCGCGAGCCGGCGAAGGCCGCGTTCGTGTACGCCGAGGAGGGCGGCCCCGCAGCCGCCGTGGGAGAGGCGCTCTATCGCGGCGAACCGGTGGTGAGGGCGCTCGTCGACCGCTGCGACGCGGTCTATCGCAAGGAGCGGGGCGCCTCGCTGCTGGATGCGATGTTCGGCGGCTCCGGTGCGGAACGGGCGCCCGGAGGCCCGGCGAGCTTTGCGCTCCAGTGTGCGCTCACCGCGCTGTGGGCGAGCGTCGGGGTTCGGCCGAGCACGGTCGTCGGCTTCGGCGTCGGAGAGCTGGCGGCGGCTCATGCGGCCGGGGTGCTCGGCCTCGAAGACGGGCTTCGGCTCGCCGTTGCGCGTGACGCGCTGGCGCGAACGGAGCCGGCGGAACCCGATATCGAGGCGGCGCTCGCGGGCATCGAGTTCCGGCCGCCCGCCATCGCGCTCGTGAGCGGTGTCAGCGGCCGCGTGGTGGGGTCGGAAGAGGTGTCCGAAGCCGCTTGCGGGCTTCGTCGACTGCACCAACCGGCGGCGCAAAGGCGGCGGTCCGCCCGGACGATGGCCGAGCGGGGCGTGGAGGTCGTCGTGGAGATCGGCCCTCGCGGGTCGGTGGGCTCGACGATCGCTTCCGCCTGGCCGGAGTCGGCGACCGGGGGCGAGACCGTCGGAAACGGCGTTGGCGGGCCGGTCGTGCTGCCGGGTCCGGGGCCGGCCGACGGGGACGGCTTCGCGGCGAACGGCGATACCGGCTTCGTGCGGGCGGTGGCGGGGGCTTACGAGGCGGGGCTCCCGGTGGCGTTCGCCGGTCTCCATGCGGGGGAGACCCGGCGCCGCATCTCGGTGCCGGGCTATCCGTTCGAGCCCCGGCGCTACTGGATCGAGACGCCGAAGCGGTAAGCGCTCACCTGCCGACCGCGCGTGCCGGCTCTACGCGAGCCGAATGTCTTCGAGAAAGTCCCGAAGCAGCGCGGCGCATGTCGCCGGCTGCTCGAGCTGGAGGAGGTGGGTCGACTCGGGCAGGAAATCGTAGTCCACGGTCAGCATCTTGCTCAGGTCGAACGCCGGCAGGTAGGTGCCGCGCAACGTGGGATCGGCCCCGATGACCTTCGTCGGGCAGAGAAGCCCCTCCAGGTCCAGCAGCGGCGAGAAGCTTCTGACGTACTCGATGAGCTGCGCCTCGTACTCGCGCGGACATCGCAGCTCGTATCCCTGACCGTCCGGCGATCGACGAAGCGTGGTGCGCGCCAGGAGCTCGCGCACCCCCGGCAGGACGCGCGTGAAGCCCGGCATGTAGGCGAGGAACTCCGCGAACTCCGCTTCCGTGCGGAACCGATGGCCGCGCCGCCGGGCCGACGCCGCCAGCTTCTCGGCGGCCGCGTCGAACTCCGCCTCGTTCGCGGTCGGCTTGCAAAGAGGCGGATCGAAGAGGATCAGCGCCGAGTAGCGCCTGGAAAACGACAGCAGCGAAATCAGCGCCGACACGGAATGGAAGACGCCGACGGCGGGCTTGTCGCCGTACCGGTCGGCGATGGATTCGAGAATGAGATCATGGTCGTGCATCAGGATCGGAATGTTGTGGTTCTGCTGCACCCCGACACGGTTCCAGCCATGATTGCGGAGGTCGTAGACCATCAGATCGAAATCGTCGGCGAGCAACGACCAGAAGGGGTAGTAGAGATCGGCCGCGAGGCCGTTGGCGTGGCTCAGGACGAGCCGGAGGCCGGAGGGGTTTCCGTACCGACGCACGGAGGTGATCGAATCGTCGTGGAGGCAGACCTCGCACACCGATACCGGGTCGGGGATCTCCCACGCGGTCTCCGAGCTCACGGCAGCGCTCCCGGATGTTTGCGGAAGCCGTGTTCTTCCCTCCTGCGAAGCGCGTAGCGGAGGTCCATGCTGTCCCCCGCCGGACTCACCCGCTCTGCCGTGAGGTCGATAGAGTACCAACGGGATTCACACTCTCGGCGCGCAATTTCCAGTCGAGGGCGGGCGCGAATCGTGCGTTGCCGAGATTGCGGCACCCAAGCCGATGGCAGCGAAGCGCCCGCGACGCCGCGCGGCAGAGGACGAGCTCGCGACGCCGCCGCTTGTGCCGGAAGCGCTTCAGGCGTGCGCGCTCCCCGGCGTCGAGCGAACTCAGAGCCTCCGCCTCTCGGAATGCATCGGGTCCCAGATCCACATGGAACACCAGGGCTCCCGAGGATTCGTGGAAGGGACGATACAGCGGAGCGGCGGCCACGACGGGTCAGTTCGCGAAGAATGCTCGGAAACTACGCACCGCGTGGCCTCGCCGCGGCGTCCCGAAGGATGCAGACGCGGCAGGGATCCCCGAACTCGGGGCCGCCGGCTTCACCGATTGAGGCTCCGCAGGCGGCCGCCGAGCCCGAAAATCTCTAGCCCTGACTATCGAGATAGCTCACGAGGTCGCCCAAGGTCTGGAATTCCGCAACCGCGGCCGGCGGAATCTCGACATTGAACGCCTCGCCGACCTTCTTGACGAAATCGACCGCATCCATTGACGAAACCCCCGAATCGCCCAATCCGACTTGGAAATCGGGATCGCGGTCAGGATCAAGATGTTCGCGGAACAGTTCTCTCACTCGGTCTTGTGAAGCTGACATGTAGAGCGGCCTCCATGTTCAAAGGGTTCAAAATGTAAGGTCGTCCCGAAGATGGTAAAACACAATCGTCCCCAATGGAAGACGACACGATCCAAAGACTTGGGGAAGAACAATTTGTGGAGGCGGTGGGCGCGACGAGGGGCGGTTGAGGCGGCCTCGCCCTTTCGGACAGCCTGGCGGCCAAGCCAAGGTGTATTCCGCTTGAAGCTCAAACCGCCGGAATCCCCTTGAATTTCTCTTCCTGGCGCATCGTCGGCTACGCGCTCGGCCGACGGATCGACGCCAGGCTCACCCTCGCGGCACTCACGGCGGCGATCGAGGTCCGCAACCCGCCGGCCGGCTGCGTCCACCGCTCCGGCAGGGGCTCGCAATACGCCGCCCAGGCCTATCGGGCCCTTCCCGGCGAGCACGGCCCGGTCGGCTCGACGGCGCGCCAGCAGCTCCGGCGCTACTACCCGCAGCTTCTCGTGGTCGAGGGCGACCTCGCCAGGGCCTGGATCCGCGATCTCTGGAGCCCGGCCCCGACCCCGTCCAGGGCGCGGCGCGGCGATGCCAAGCTCCGTTGGGGCGCCATCGGCCACCAGCCGTCCCGCCGGTTGTCTGGGCGGTATTGGAAGAGCGGTGCGGTCGTCATGCGATCAGGGAGCGTACACCTCGCCCCGGGCGCGGCGGGTCATGAACAGGTTCGAATCGAGCTCCGTGCCGACCCCCCGCTCGCGAGCGATTTCCAGCACGCGCTTGCAGACCGAGGCGAACTGGATGCCCATCCCGACATTGTTGGAATGCAGCGTGATCTGGCTCGACGACGTGCGGCCGCGGGTCGCGCCGATGCACAACTCGCCGAGCTCGTGGATATTGTCCCACGACGTGTAGCCGCGGCGGAGCGGCATCAGGATGTCCGCCTGCTGGTCCAGCTCCACCTGTTCGCGGAGATTGACCACGATCACCTCGGCGCGCCGAACCGTCTCGTCGTCGATCTCGCGGCGCCCGTCGAACTTGCTGGCGCCCACCATGCTGATCACATGGGCGCCATCCGACAGCCAGCGCCCGAATATCACCGGATCGGCCGAGTTGGTGGCGGCGACCACGATGTCGGACCCGGCCACCGCCTCCTCCGCCGTGCCCACCGCCCGCGCCGCGATGCCCAGATCGTCCGACACGGACCGCGCGAACCGCTCCCGGTTCGCCGCCGTGGGCGAGAACACCCTGATGCTGCGGATCGACGGGCGGACCGCGAGCAGCGCCTCGACCTGGGCACGGGCCTGCTTGCCGGCGCCGAGCAGGCCCAGCGTGGCCGCGTCCTCCCGCGCCAGGTAGCGGGCCGCGAGCCCGGAGGTGGCACCGACCCGAAGCGGCGAGACGGCGTGGTCATGGACGATCCCCAGGAGCTCGCGGCTCGCGATGTCCCACACCAGGACGAAGCCCGAGAAATCTCCCGGGATGGTCTGGCGGGTGCCGGCACCCTCGCGGCGATAGGTCGTGTGCGCCGCGTTCAGGCGGATCGCCGCCACGTCGTGGCAGGGCACGATGCCCGGAATCACGTTGAGCCAGAACCAGGTCGGGTCCTCGTACTGGGTTTCCGGCACGTAGAGGCGCTGTCGGGGGATGATGCGGGCGCGGTTGGCGCCGAAATCGCGATAGGCCTCCTCCATCAACCGGATCGCCTCGGCCATGCCGAGCAGGCCGGCCGCCTCCTCGTTGGTTAGAACGAGAACTCCGTCCGCCATGTCTACCTCGTCGTCTCCGGGTGGCGCTCCGCACCGAGCCGCCACGCTAGCCGATTTCCCGGGCGCGCACGACCCGGCATTGACAGGGCTTCGACCGCCCTCGAATGTGACGCGCGGCATTGTGGCGGAGTGAAGAGTGCGGGAGCTGTACTATTCTTGGTACTCCATTTGCAGCGAAAAGGTGCTGATCTGCCTGTTGGAGAAGGATCTTCCATTCGAGGATCGTCACATTGATCTGTTCGACTTCGATCAAGTCAAAGACGATTACCTCTCCATCAACCCCGCAGGCGTGGTGCCCACCCTCGTAGATGGCGGACGGCCGATCGCCGAATCGACGATCATAAACGAGTACCTTGAGGACGTGGCGCCGCAACCGAGACTGCGGCCACGGGATCCCCACCGGTGCGCGGAGATGCGCAGCTGGGTTCAGCGGTTCCAGGACATCGTCTTCCCGGCGGTCGGGCTGTTGAGCCAGGTCGCCTTCATCGCCGGCGAACTCAATCGGCGCTGGCCGCCGGAACAGTTGGAAGTGCTGATCCGCCGCAAGGTCAGCGAAGAGCGTGTGGGGCGACAGCTGCGCGCCGTGCAGGGCGCGCTGACCGCTGAGGAAGTCTCGTCGGCCGTCGGGCGGGTCGAGAGGGTGCTCGTGGATGTGGAGCGCCTGCTCGGCGACGGCCGCGACTGGCTTGCAGGGAGCTATTCGCTGGCCGATGCCGCCGCGGCGCCGAATCTCTACCGGCTGGACATCATAGGCCGGGGCGAAATGGTCGCCTGCCGGCCGGCCGTCGCGGCCTGGTATCGGCGGATGACCACACGCACCGCGTTCTTGCGCACGTATGAGTATTCGCCGTCGGTGCGGCCCGTTTGACCGGCTCGGGGCGCGCTTCGTAAGCTTTCTCGTTCTGGACGAAGGGAGAAAACGATGAAGCAATCATTGCTTCTTGCAATCGGGATGGCCGCCGCGCTCGCCACGGCGGCGGAAGCCGCCCCGCCATACAATCTGACTGTTGCGGGAGGGAGTGCGCGTGGCCTGCTGACCACGTTGAACTCGGGAATCGACGCGGCGGTCGCGGCGCAGTACCCGGGATCCACGATCACCTATCAGACCTCGGGGGGAGGCTTTGCGAACATCGCTCTCGTCGATCGCAAGAAGGTCCCTCTCGGGTACGTCGTCGATGCGGAGATCCGCATGGCGCTGGATGGCAGCCCGCCATTTCGCGGCAAGATCGACAGCATGCGGACCATCGCCTACTGCACCGGCTGGGTGCCGATGCACCTGGTGGTGACGCGCGATTTCGCCGCCAAGCACGGCCTCAAGGATTTCGCCGACATTGCGAGGAAGAAGCCGCCGATTCGCATGGCGCTCCAGCAGCGAGGCAATGTCGTCTCCATGATCAGCGAGATCATGTTGGAGGAGATCGGGGTCGGCGTCGACAGCATCAAGAGCTGGGGCGGGCAGGTGATGTATGTCGGCGGTTCCGAACAGGCGCCGCTGATGGCCGACCGACGGAGCGACATGATGTTCAATATGACGCCGGTCAAGGGCCGGGTCGCCTCGGCGGTGCAAAAGGCCCGGGACGTGATCATGCTGAGCGTTGATCGCGGCCTGATAGACCGGGTAGCGGCGAAGACCGGGCTGACCACCTTCGTCATCCCGGCCAGCGCCTACAAGTGGATGGACCGGGATCTCTATACCCTGTCGCTGGGTATCTCCCTGATTGCCCACAAGGACATGGCCGACGGGACGGCCTACGACCTGGCCAAGGCGATCACGGAGAAGATCGACAAGATCCGCGCCGTTCACCCGTTCATCGGCCGGCTGACCCGCGAGTATCTGGTTTCGCTCGGCGTCGGCGACTACCACCCGGGCGCCGTCAGGTATTACAAGGAAGCCGGTTTGATGAAGTAGGTCCGCCTGCCCCGCCGTGGCGGGGGGCGCACCGATCCTGAGGCTGCTGTTCACGCTCGGCCCGCGCCGGCGCCCGACGGGCTGGCTTGCCCACGCCGTCAAGCCGTACGCCGCCCTGGTCGCGGTGTGGGTCATCTATGCCGCAACCTACGCGATCATTCATCCCTGGGCTCTGGCATCCATCTTTCTTTGTGCGGTTTACGGCTTGCTGTTCCTGCTGGTCGGAGCGTCGCCCCGGTCGCATCCGAGCCGCCCCTCCCTCGTCGATTGGGCGTGCTCGCTAAGCTCGATCGCCACCGGCATTCATTTCGCGCTGAACGCCTCCGCGATCGTGCTGCGGATTCCGGAACTCCATCCGCTGACCGACTGGAACATCGTCTTCGGCTACGGCCTGCTGCTGCTGACGCTGGAGGCAACGCGGCGGACGACCGGGTTGGGGCTGACCCTGATCGTTCTGGTGTTCGTCGCCTACAACTTCCTGGGTCACCTGCTCGGCGGCGTACTCCATCACGCATATATCGACGCCGAGTACTTTCTCGACATGACGGTCTACACCAATTACGGCATCAACGGGCTGCCGGTTCGGGTCGCGGCGAGCTACGCGTTCATGTTCATCCTGTTCGGTACATTGCTGCACCGCGCCGGTGGCGGCGCGTTCTTCTTCAACATGGCGGCGAGCCTGAGCGGCCGGCAAGCAGGCGGGCCGGCCAAGATAGCGGTCATTTCCTCGGGCCTCTACGGGATGGTTTCCGGCAGCTCCGTCTCCGACGTGGTGACGACCGGCTCGATCACCATCCCGATGATGAAACGGCTCGGCTACTCCGGTACCCTCGCCGGAGCCGTCGAAGTGTCCGCCTCGACCGGAGGCAGCCTGTTGCCTCCGGTAATGGGCGCGGCCGCTTTCGTCATGGTCGAATACACCGGCCTTCCCTACCGCGACATCGCCACGGCGGCGATCGTTCCCGCGCTGCTCTATTATCTTTCGGTCTATTCCCAGGTGCACCTGCGCTCGCTCAAGCTTGGCCTGCGCGGCCTGTCGCGAGGCGAAATCCCACCCTGGAACACCACGATGCGCGAGGGCGGGCGCTTCCTCATCCCGCTGGCCGTTCTGCTGCTGGCATTGCTGCTGGGCTACTCGCCGACTTTCGTGGCGGTCTGGGGGACGCTGGCGGTGCTCGCCGTCGCGGTGCTTCGGATAGAAGGGCGGCTCGGCCTGCTCGACCTTTACGAGACCATGGCCGAGACGACCTCGCGGGTGCTCGCGGTTACCGGCGCATGCGCCGCTGCCGGGATGGTGATCGGCGGCATCACGCTGACCGGTCTCGCCCAGAAGGTCGCGCATCTGGTCTATGCGGTGACCGACGCGGAACTCTTCCTTTCGCTTCTGTTGGCGGCGACGGTCACCGTCGTCCTCGGCCTGGGCATGCCCACGGTGAGCGCCTACATCCTCGCCGCCGTCCTGGTCGGTCCGCTGCTCGCAGATCTCGGCGTGCCGACCCTGGCGGCGCACATGTTCATTCTGTACTACGCGATTCTGTCCGCCATCACCCCTCCGGTCGCGGTCGCGGCCTACGCGGCGGCATCGATCGCCGAGGACAACCCGTTGCACATCGCCGGCATGGCCGTGCGATTGTCGCTTGCGGCGTTCATCGTGCCCTTCGCATTCGTTTACGGCACCGAGCTGCTGCTCCAGGGTAGTCCGCTGCAAGTCGTGCTTTCGCTGGCCAGCGCCGGCATCGGAATCGTGTTGCTGGCGGTCTCGATGGAGGGTTACTGGCGGGCACCGCTCGACTGGTGGACACGCTTGCTGTTCGCGGCGGCGGCGCTGTGCTTTATCGTGCCCGGGCACCTGAGCGCGCTCGCCGGGGCCGGCGTCGCCGCCATCGCCGTCGCCCTCGCAAGGCGCTTTGGCGGGAGCCGAAAGGGTTCCTGAAGGGCGCGCATTCGCCTCCCTTCGGTCGTTCGGGGAAGCCGGGCAATTGCCACGCAAGCCCGGGTTTTCGATCAGACGGGGCGGGGGTCCGCCGACCGACCGCCCCGCCGACCGCCCAACCGCCTGGTCTACTTGGCGAACTTCTCCCGCAACGCATTCGCGTGCGGCGATCCGGTGGCCTCCAGGCGTTTCCAGACCTCGGCCGCGGCATCGGCGACGAACGTCTTCGCCGGACCGTCCTTGAGCGTGATCACCTTGAGCCCGGCCGCTTCGAGCGCTCGCTGCTCCTTGGTCACCGCTGCCTCCCAGAACCCGACAGCGGTCTTCTCATAGGCCACCGTGGCGTCGGTCAGCGCCTTTCGCGCGCCGGCTGGCAGGGACTGCCATTTCTTCAGATTGACCAGCGTCACCCCGTCCGCCTGGAGGAAGGACGGGTCGATCCGGTGATTGATGAATTTCTGCCAACCGAGGTCGGTGATCGCGAGCGCCGGCCAGCCCATCCCGACGATCACGCCGCGCTCCAGCCCGGTATAGATGTCGGGCGCCCGCATGGCCACGTTGATGACGCCGATCTTCTTGAAGAAGTTGGTGTACATCGGCGCCGAGCGAAGCTTTAGCCCCCGCAGGTCGACGCCGCCGTCCCCGGTCACCTTGGGCGGTTTGGTGAGAAAGACGTGAAACCCGAACCCGGCGATCGTCCAGCCGAGGAAATGCGCCTTGAGCTTCTCGCCGTAGATCCGGTCGAGCAGGTCGACGCCGCCGTTCCCCCGCGCCTCCCAGGGCGTGACGTTGCTGGCGCTCAGCGCATCCACCTCCGGGACCAGCCCGCGATGGAAGCTGGCCGGCGCCCACAGCATGTCGACGATGCCGTTCCGGAGAGCGCCGGCTTGCTGCATCATCGGGATCGCCGCCGGTCCGCCGACCAGCTCGACCTTGTAGACTCCCTTGCCGGCCTGGTTGAGGATGCGGATGTAGTTGAGGAACTCCTTGCCGAAGATCTGCTGCGGCGGGAACGGGTTTATTGCCCGGACCTTGACCTCCGCATGCGCAGCCGGCGCCATCGAAACCGAAGCCAAGAGACCGGCGGCGAGTATGATCGCTCTTTTCGACATGTCTGCTTTCTCCCCATGAACGATGTGTATTTTCTTGGTTGCTCACAGCCTACGGGAGGGCGCTGTTTCGTCCTAGCCTTTCCGGGCACGGCGTCCTGTCAGCCGATCGCGCCAGGAAGGAACAGGGCGATATCGGGAAAGGCGGTGAGGGCCAGCAGCAGGACGAAAACGCAGAAGATATAGGGCACCGCCGCCCGCGCGACATCGGGCAGGGTGGTGTCGCGCGGTCCGACGCCCAGCATGACGAAGAGCAGCAATCCGAAGGGCGGGGTAACGAGGCCGACTTCGAGCCCGAGCAGGATGAACAGGCCGAACCAGACCATGTCGAGCCCGAACGACTGGGCGAGCGGGATGAAGACCGGCAGGGTGATCAGCATCATCGAGACCTGGTCCATGAACATGCCGAGAAACAGCAGGATCAGGAACATGAAGAAGAGCATCGCGTAGGGCGAGACGTCGAAACCGGTGACCTGGCTCAGCAGACCGGGGGTGGCGCCGGAGAAGGTCAGGATCTGGCTGAAGGTCGATGAGCCGATGATGATCAGGAACACCATCGCGGTGACCCGCGTGGTTCCTTCGACCGCCCTGGTCAGCGCGTCCCAGCTGAAGCAGCGATAGACGAAGGCGAGCAGCAGCACCGAGATGACGCCGAAGGCCGAGGCCTCGGTCGGCGTGGCGACACCGACGATGATCAGCCCGACGACGGCGAACACGACGACGCCCATCGGCAGAATGTTCGCCGCGACGAGCTTCACCAGCTCTCCCGCCGTCGGCCGCGAAACGTCGTAACCCGGCGCCGCTTCCGGGTCGCGTTTGACCTGGCAGAAGATCACGACCACGTATCCCAGCGCGAGCAGCAGGCCAGGCACCAGCCCGGCGATCAGCAACGCGCCGATGTCGATGCGGGCCAGGCTTCCCAGCAGCACCGCGAGGCTGGACGGGGGGATGATGATGGCGAGCCCGCCGGTTCCCAGGATCGGCCCCATCACCATGTGCTTCTTGTAGCCGCGGCTGGTCATTTCGGGGACCATCAGCGAGCCCAGCATCGCGGTGTTGGCCATGCTGGAGCCGGACAGCGTCGCAAACAGCGTGCCGCCCACCACGGTCAGGTAGGACAGCCGTCCCGGCAGCCGGCCGAAACACTTGTCGAGCGCATCGAACACCCGCAACGCCATGCCGGTGTGGAAGAAGATCTCGCCCATCAGCAGGAACAGCGGCACCGGAACGAGCGCGAATGTCGTCACCGATTCGGTCGCATTCGCCACCAGCTGCTCGATCCCCACCATCCCGCCGAAGAACACGAGGACGCCCGCGACATTGACCAGCAGGAACGCGAAAGCCACCGGGAAGCCGAGCATCATCAGCCCGACGACGGCGCCCAGCAGCAGCGCGATCGTCTCGTACCAGATCATCGGTCAGACGATGCCCCGCTGCTGCGCGTCGCCGCGATAGAGCGAACCGCGGCCGAGCAGGAGCACCAGGAACTCGATGCCGATCAACGTGAAGCCCGCGCCGATCGAGGAGAACAGGATCCAGCGCGGCATATCGATTGACCGGATATCGATCTCGCCAGCCAGAAAGCTCGCATAGCCGGTCTTGAAGCCGTAGGCGGCCAGCAGCAGGCTGACTGCGGCACAGCTCAGATAGATCGCGCGCTCCAGAACCGGCCTGAGAGCCGGCGGCGTCAGGTTGAAGAAGGACGTCACCACCACATGGCCGCGGCTCCTCACCAGCCAGGGCGAGGCGAGCATGGCGACGAACAGGAGGCTGTACTCGGTCACGCCGCTGGTCGCTTGCGGCGGTTGCAGTCCGAAGGCCCGCAACACCACGTCATAGGCCACCAGCGCCGCGATTCCGCACAGCATCGCGCCGGCCAATCGGGCGAGCCCGCGAAGCAGGAGAATATAGAGGCTCGCCAGGCGTGCCTTGCGCATAGGAGGCGAAACGGTCACCCGGTTATCGTGCCGCCGTCCACGGTGATGGTCTGGCCGGTGACCAGCTCGGCCGCGTCGGACGCAAGAAACGCGGCCGTGCCGACAAGGTCGGACGGTTCGATCAGCCGCTTGACGCTTTGCGACCGCATGATATCGGCTTCCAGCTCGCGCACGGTCTCCGCATCCGCCATCGATCTCGTCGCCTCGGTGGCGGTGTAGCCCGGAGCCAGCGCGTTCACCGTCACGCCCGAGCCGGAGAACTCGCGCGAGAGGGCACCCGTCAGCGCCCAGACAGCCCCCTTGGACGCGACGTAGTGGAGAAAACCGGGCTTTCCCATGAAGATCACGTTGCTGGCGACATTGATGATGCGCCCCCCGCCCTGCGCCCGCATCGGGGCCGCGACCGCCCGGCACATCTGCCAGACGCCCTTTACGTTGACCGACATCACCCGGTCCCACTCCGGTTCCGGGATTTCTTCGAATCCCCTGATGGCGATCCCGCCGTAGAGCGCGGCGTTGTTGAGAAGCACGTCGACACGCCCGAACGCATTCACCGCGGTGGCGACGATCGCCGCCGCATCGCCCGCCGAGGTCACGTCGCCGGTGGCGGGGATCGCCTCGCCCGACGCCTGTTCGATTTGCCGGATCGTCGCCTCGCAGCTCAGCCGGTCGGCAGCGACGACCCGTGCGCCCAGGCCCGCGAAATGCAGCGCGAATTCGCGGCCGATCCCGCGGGCGGCGCCGGTGACGATGCAGACGCGCCCCTTCAGCATGACCGGCTAGCCGGCGAAGCTCCCCGGGCCGGGCCACGGATCGCCCAGGCGCCAGGCGGCGTCGAAGACGTGGATCTGGTGCTGGACGCTGCGCAGGAAGATGCGGTCCATGGTCTGAAGATCGGACTCGCGCAAATCGGCCGTGCAGGTCTCCAGCGCGGCGACGAGGGCATTCACCTGCTCCCTCTGGAAGGGGCGGCGGTAGTGGTCGATCCATTTGCGGTAGACCGCGCGGTGCCGCGAGAGATCCTCGTCCTTGAGCCAGTCGCCGATCTCGGCGAAACCGACGCAGCAGGGCAGGGTGGCGGCGAATATCTCGAACGCGGTCCCTTCATGGGCGGTGCGCACGAGGTGGTTCATATACCCTTCCCGCGCCTTGAGGGCGGCCCAGCGGTCCGTCGAGTACTCGTTGCAGCCGATCTCGGCGAGCCACTCTTCCTCGACATTGCCTTCGTCGTAATCGGCGATCAGCTTGAGGAAGGGGCGGAAATGCCGCAGGTCGCCGGGGCTCAGCTTGGCGAAGCCCATGAAATAGACCCGGGAGAAATCGGCGAGATACGGCAGATCCTGGACCAGGAAGAAGCGGAACCGCTCGATGCTGAGATCGCCGTCGTGGATGCCGACCAGCCAGGGATGGCGGACATAGGCGGTCCAGCTCTCCCCCGCATGCGCTTTGAGCCGTTCCACCAGCCTGCCCATCGCGGCCTCGCTCTCCGCCCCGAACCGGATATCCCACGGCGAACAGGCTAGCGGTGGCGGCGCGCCCGCGCCAACCGTTTTCCCGCCCTATCGAAGGCCGCCCGCAGGGGTTATCCTTCTGCCCGATCTCCATACTCAACGCGCGCGTCGGTGCCTGAATTCGCGTGACTCCATTGACCGCAAGAATGGGAGGCTGACCATGAACGCAATGACTTCGAGACGGCGTTTCCTTCAGACCACGGCTCTCGGCGGGATGGCCGCTGCCGTCGGATCGTCCGGGTGGATCGCGCCCGCCTTCGCCGCGGACCCGCTTCGCGTGACGCATTACGGCGGGCCGTACCGGGCGCTGGAGAAGCTCGTCGGTCAGACCTTCGAGAAGGCGGGCCACGGCCGCGTCGAGTACGAGCAGGACCAGCCCGGGCTGATCATCAGCAAGTGGAAGGCGCAACCCGACGATCCGATCTACGACATCGGCTTCCTGACCAGGGATCCGACGGTCCGCGCCGGCAATGCCGGGCTGGTCGAGATCCTGTCGGACGCCGATATTCCGCTGCTTAAGGAGTGCCGTCCCGGAACGCTCGCGCCCGGCGGTGCCGGCGTTGCGATGGTCTTCGACGCCGTCGACGTGGTCTACAACAAAGATGGCGTCGGCAATCCGGTCGACTCGTGGCTCGATCTGTGGCGCTCCGAAGTGCGCGGCAAGCTGATGCTGCCCGCTGCGCCTCTCAACAGCATGATCGCGGTGGTGCTGTGCAGCATCGCGCGCGCCATGGGCGGCGACGAGAAGACCGTCGACAAGATCTTCCCCAAGGTCGCCGAGCTCAAGCCGCATGTGCGGAGCTTCTTCGGCGACCCCAACCAGGTCACGCAGCTCATGGAGCGAAAAGAGGTCGTCATCGCGCCGCAATACAGTGCGCGCATCGGGCTCGCGATCTCGAAGAACGCCTTCCTCGCCCGCGGCACGCCCAAGGAGGGGGTGCCTTCGCAGCCCTACGACCTGGCGATCGCCAAGGGCTCGAAGCGGATGAAGCTCGCCAAGACCTATGTGAACTACACGCTCCGCCAGGACGTGCAGAAGGCGATCTGCTCGGCGATCCCGCTCACCCCGGCCAACAAGAATGTCGAGCTGGACGCAGAGTTCGCCAAGCTGATCATTCAGGATCCGAGCCGGCTGTTCGAGTACGATTACGCCTATGTGGCGAGCCGGCAGGCCGAGTGGGCGGACCGCTGGGCGCGGGAGATCGCGGGCTGATCGCAGACCCGGCGGCCTCCCGCGATGGCTGAGCGGCGGCCCGGCATGAGTTCGGGCCGCCGGGCCCCGACTCGGTCCAGGGGCGCGATGCGCCGGGCGGTGAGGAGATGACCGGCGGGACGGATACGATCGACCTCAAGGTCGAGGGGGTCGAGAAGTCCTTCGGTGCGGTCCGCGCCGTCCGCGACTGCAATCTTACCGTGCGGCGCGGCGAGATGGTGGCGCTTCTCGGGCCGAGCGGGTGCGGCAAGACCACGCTGCTCAACATCATCGCCGGCTTCGAGAGCTGCGACAGCGGCGACCTCTGGCTGCGCGGGGAGTCGCTGCGGGACATCCCGCCAAACCACCGCAATATCGGCATGGTGTTCCAGAACTACGCGCTGTTCCCGCATCTGACGACCGCGGGCAATATCGGCTACGGTCTGGGAATCCGGCGCATGCCGGGCGGAGAGATCCGGGCCAGGGTCGCGGAGGTGGTCGACCTCCTCAAGCTCAACGGGCTGGAGGAGCGCTACCCGTCGGAGCTGAGTGGCGGCCAGCAACAGCGCGTCGCCATCGCCCGGGCGCTCGCCGTCAGACCGGTAATGCTGCTGCTGGACGAGGCGCTGAGCGCGCTCGACAAGAATCTGCGGGAGCAGATGCAGGTGGAGCTGTCGATCCTGCTGCGCCAGCTCGGCATCACCACAATCATCGTCACCCACGACCAGCGCGAGGCCTTCACCATCGCCGACCGGATCGCGGTCATGAGCGACGGCAAGATTCTTCAGATCGGCCCGCCGGAGGCAATCTATTCCGACCCCAAGTCCTCCTTCGTGCTGGAATTCGTGGGCTCCGCCAACACGTTGAGAGGGGTGACCGCGGCGGACGGTTCGGGGCTCGCGGTCGAGGCGGATTGCGGCCTGACGCTGCCGGTGACGGACGACCGACCCTTCCAACGCGGTACGCGGGTCAACATCTATGTGCGCGCGGAGGATATCGAGCTGTCTTCCAGGCCCACGGCAGTGCACAGGGACAGTCCCGGGACCGTTTCGCTTGCCCGGTTCATGGGCGCCACGAAACGGCAGGCGATCGATCTGGGCGGTGAGCAGGTGGTGCTGGACGGCCCGTCCAGCGGGGCGTCCGCGCGGTTCGACGTGGGCGATCGGGTCTATATCGATATCGCGCCCGAGCGCTGCTACGTGCTGCCCGCCGAACCGCCCGCCTGACCATGGCCGGCGCCGCCGATTCGGCACGCCGCCCGTCGCGAGCCGGGGCCCTGAGCCGCTGGCTGTTCCGCCGGCAACAGCGCTACGCGTGGCTGCTGCTCGTTCCGGTGCTGACGATCCTGGTGCCGCTGTTTCTGTTTCCGCTCGCGGTCCTGCTGCGCAACAGCCTCAACTGGGACGATCCGAGCGCGATCATGGTCGCGGATTTTTCCTTCGCGAACTACGCCAGGATCCTGACCGACGGCTACTACGCGAGCCTCTTCGGCAACAGCATGCTGATCGCGGCGGGGGTGGCCGTCATCACGCTCGTCATCGGCTACCCGTTCGCCTACTACCTCGTCCGCTGGGCGGGGGAGCGGCGCAATCTCCTGCTCTGGATCATCTACACGCCGCTCATCGTCAGCGTGATAACCCGGGTCTTCGGCTGGATGATCATCACCGCCGACAGCGGGCTCATCAACACCATGCTGATCGCCCTCGGCATAACCGAGGGTCCGGTGCATATCCTGTTCGAGGTCAGCGGCATGGTCATCGGTATGGTCCACCGCTATCTGCCGCTGATGATCCTGCCGCTCGCCAATTCGATCGCCAAGATCGATGTCAGGATTCTGCTGGCCTCCACCAGCCTCGGCGCGGGCTCGGCGGCGACCTTCGCGCGGGTCATCGTGCCGTTGAGCCTCCCGGGCATCTTCGCCGGGCTGCAGCTGGTGATCGCCGTCGTGCTGAGCGACTTCGTCCTGCCGACGCTGCTCGGCACGACGCGCTTCCGGATGCTGGCGCCGGCGATCTATGACGAGGCGATCGCCAATGTCCGCTGGGCGAACTCGGCCGCCATGGCCATCCTGATGGTCGCCCTGGTGGTCCTCGTCCTCCTGTCGATGAACCTGGTGCTGCGCCGCGCGGCGCCGTGGGCCAAGAGCTTCTGATGCGGCGGCGCCGGGAGAACACGGGATGAGCAGGGCGGCGCCCCGCTTGCTCACCGCCTATGTCGGGTTGGTGACGGTCTTCCTGCTGGGACCCATTGTGGTCGCCATCGTGCTGTCGTTCAGCAATGTCTCGCAGCTGGTGTTTCCGCCGCCCGGCTTCAGCCTCCAATGGTACGAGGTGGCGTGGGACAATCGCAAATTCGTCGACGGTTTCGTGGTCAGCACGATCATCGCAGCCATCAGCAGCGCGATGGCGGGGGTGGCGGGAACGTTGGCGGCGATCGCCATCAACAACTACCGCTTCTTCGGGCGCTCGGCCGTTCAGTCACTGGTGATCATGCCGCTGATCATCCCGGCGGTGGTGGTCGGGCTCGGGCTGCTGCAAACCCTGTCCTCGGTCGGCATCCGCCCCGGCATCCTTGCCGCGTCGCTCGGGCACAGCATCATCGGGATACCCTATGTGGTCTATCTGGTGCTGGCTGCCCTATCGGGATACGACATCCGGCTGGAGCACGCGGCGCAGTCGCTCGGAGCCTCGCGGCTGAGGACCTTCCTCGACATCACCTATCCGGCCGTCCGGCCCGGCATGATCGCGGGCGTCGCCTTCGCCTTCCTGATGTCCTTCGACAATGTCGCGATGTCGATCTTCCTCGCGCGCGGGAACCCGCTGCCGCTGCGCCTGATGCAGCACATCCAGTACTACGCCGATCCCAGCGTGGCGGCGGTATCGACCGTTCTCGTGGCGATCTCGCTGGTCGGGCTCGTCCTGTTCGGACGGATGCTGCGCAAGCGGGACATCGGCAACCTCGCCTGAGCCCGACGCGGTTGCAGCCATCCCCCGCCGTGCCTTGCCGACATCCCCACAGGCGCAACAGCGGCAGGAAGATCGATTCAAGGGGATTCTGGCAGCCTGAACTTCAACCGGAATACATCTTAGCTCGGCCGTCACGCTGTCCGACGAGCTGGGGCCACCTCACATAGCCTGAAATGTCGAAGTGAAACTTCAGGCGCCCCTTTCGAGCCGCGACAGCGCCCAGGCGGCGGCGAGGCCCAGGACGATCATCGGCAAGGTGAGCCAGTTGGCGCGCTCCCACGAGGCGAGGCCGGTGACCAGGGCGGCGAGGAGCGGCGGGCCGATCAGCTGGTTGAGCATCAGCGCCTGGCTGACCAGCCCGACACAGGTCGAGGCGAGCCCGGGGGCGGCGGCCAGCGCGCCGGTGCGGGCGAGCACGGCGGGCGGGATCATGCCGCCGATGAACGGCATGAAGATCGCGGCCCCGAGGCGGAGCGCGGGCTCGATGTCGTCGGCGAAGATCAGCGGCGTCGAGACCAGCATGCCGAGATAGGCGAGCCCGACCACCCGCCCGGCCGGCCAGCTGCGCCGCAAGAGCCAGCCGCCGAGCACGCAGCCCGGCGCGTTCACCACCATGGCGAGCGCCGCCCAGTAGGCGGCCGCGTGGTGCGCGTAGCCCTGGCGCTCGATCAGGAAGGTCGGCAGGAAGACCGAGACCGAGATGTAGACCAGCGAGTAGGCGGCGAAGCAGATGGCGAGCGTCGGCGGGCCCGGGCTGGTCAGGGTCTTGCGGATCGCGGTCCAGATCGGCGTCGCGCCGCCGCCGGAGGTGGCCGCCCGCGTCCCGCGCGCGCCC
>JAPPGP010000045.1:28369-30222 GCA_028821395.1 Defluviicoccus sp. | reverse complement strand
TACAATGGGCCCTGACCTAAACCGGACAGCAGTGGAACAAGTCCGGGCATGACGGGGGGAGGGCATGACGTGGGAGGGAACGTCGAGGACCGACCCACCAGCGGCCCGATCCCGTTGTCAGCCCGCCGGCCGGCGGCACCAAGTCCCCCATGAACCCGCCAGTCGAAACCACTGTCGACGACATCGCCCGGCCGGTCGGCGACGGCTCGCTGCCCGCCCTGCCCAAGCCCGAGGCGGGGGCGGCGATGGCGGCGGTGCGTGCGCTGATCCGCCTCGGCGCCAAGCGGCTGCGCCTCCGGCGCCTGCCCGCGGCGGGCTTGAGGTCGACCTCCCGGTCGGCGCCGGCTGCGTCGCCTCGGTCGAGTGCAGCGGCGTCTCGCTCGGCGAATTCGCTGCCGCGCCCCGCTTCCGCCGGGCGGCGGAGCGACCCCCACCGAGCCAAGGGCAATTGTATTCGGCGCGCGCCCCGACGGAGCGGGTGCGCACGATGTCGACGAGGGAAGCGCGGGCTGGCGCGAGAAGGGTCTCGACACTATTTCCGGTTGGCGTACCCGCCGCCTTGTGCAACTGTTGCACCAACCGACCGACGGGCGGGAGATGCCCTTGAGTCCCGAGTTGATCGCGATCGTCGCCGTCGGCGTTGCGCTTGCCGGCGTGCTCATGCCCGGACAGTGGGCGTTGCGGCGCGATATTCGTGCACTGGACGAACGGGTCGGCGCTCTAGATGTGCGTCTGGCGCGCCTCGAAGGCGCGGTCGACGTTCTGACGCGGAACGTCGAGAGCCTCACGCGTTACATGCTCGACCGCGAGCGTGCCGCGGCGGGAGAGTAGGACGCGGCGGGGAACATCCCTGGACGCGGAGGAACGCTGCCCGGTGGGGGTCGCGTGGGAGTCGTCGCGGACGTACTTGCCCGCGCCGTGGTCGACGCTCTCGTGGCGGTATCCCGCTTTCCCGAGACTCGCTTAGGAGCGCGGCCCGCACGCCCTACCTCAACGTCCCCCTTCGTCATGCCCGGCCCCCGGATCGAGTCCGGGGGTGTTCTGGGCATCCACTGACGCCGCCATCTCTCCCGCCCCGTCGCCATGCGCGCGGAGGCGCCGCATGGGTGGCCGGATCAAGTCCGGCCATGACGGGGGAGGCCATGACGTTATAGGGACGTCGAGGAAGCACGCGCCGGACGCCGCCACCCTACACTTCCCGCACTCCCCGCATCCCACACGTCATGCCCGGACTTGATCCGGACATCCACTGGCGCCGCCGCCTCTCCCGCCCGGCCGCCTCTCTCGCCCGGCCCGTTGAGCGGACGGCGAGGCCACATGGATGGCCGGAACGCCCCCGGACTCGATCCGGGGGCCGGCCATGACGGGGTGGGGTGGGGGACGACGCCGGCCAACGACAACCTGCCGCCCCGTTCCCGTTGCGAGCCCGCGCGGCGGGCGGCACACTGTCCCCCATGACCCGGCCGGTCGAGACCACCGTCGACGACATCGCCCGCCTGATCGGCGACGGCTCGCTGCTCGCGCTGCCCAAGCCCGAGGCGGGGGCGGCGATGGCGGCGGTGCGCGCGCTGATCCGCCGCGGCGCGAAAAGGCTCAGGCTCTGGTGTCTGCCGGCGTCGGGGCTGCAGGTCGACCTCCTGGTCGGCGCGGGCTGCGTCGCCTCGGTCGAGTGCAGCGGCGTCTCGCTCGGCGAATTCGGCGCGGGGGCCCCCCCGCCCCCCCGCCGCGGCGGGGCGGCCGCCCCCCCCCGCGCGCCCGGCCCCCCCCCCCCCCCCGGCCCCCCCCCCGCCGCCCCCCCCGCCCCCCCCCCCCGCCGCAGCCGCGCGCCCCCCGCCGCCGCGCCCCCGCCCCCC
>JAPPGP010000045.1:20906-28359 GCA_028821395.1 Defluviicoccus sp. | reverse complement strand
GGGGGGGGGGGGGGGGGGGGGGCGGGGGGGGGGGGGGGGGGGGGCGGCGGGGGGCGTCGGGGGGGGCGGCCCCCGGGGGGGGGGGGGGGGGGGGGGGCCCCCCCGTCCGGATCGTCGATTCCACCTGCCAGGCCATGTACGCCGCGGCGCAGGCGGGCGAGAAGGGCATGCCGTTCGTCGCGCTCCGCGGCATTATCGGCTCCGACATCCTGGCCCACCGCGACGACTGGCGGGTGATGCAGAACCCGTTCGCGTCCGGCGAGGACCCGGTGGTCGTCCTGCCGGCGGTGCGGCCCGACATTGCGCTGATCCACGCCCGGCTCCGCGATTCGCACGGCAATCTCTGGGTCGGGAACGCGCGCGAGGCGATCGTGCTCGCCCATGCGGCGCGGCGCACGCTCGCCACCTTCGAGGCGCGCTACGACGGCAATCTGCTCGACGACGAAGCCATGGCGGGGGGCACCATCGCGCCGGTCTATGTCGAGGCCGCTTCCCACGCGCCGCGGGGCGCCTGTCCGCTGGCGCTTCCCGGCGCGTATGCGGCCGACCGGGATTGCCTCGCCGAGTACGCCGCCGCCGCCGCGAGCGAGGACGGGTTCGCCGCCTGGCTCGCGCGGCACGTAACCCGCGCCGGCGCGGCGGCGTGAGCGCGCCGCCGACGCGGGACGAATTTCTGGCCTGCGTGCTCGCGCGCGAGATCGAGGGGCTCGACAACGTGGCCGTGGGCACCGCCTCCCCGGTCGCGGCGACCGCGGCGCTGCTGGTCGAGGCCGAGAGCGGCGGCCGGACCCGGGCCAGCATTCTCGGCAGCCGGCGCTTTGGCCCGTTCAACGACGGCGGCAGCGAGCTGCACGACCGCGCCGCGCAGGGCCGCATCGACGCGTTCTTCCTGGGCGGCGGGCAGATCGACGGGGCGGGCAATATCAATCTGGTGGGCACCGGGGCCTACCCCGACACAAAAGTCCGTTTTCCAGGGAGTTACGGATCGGCCTTTCTCTACTTTCTCATCCCGCGCGTGATCCTGTTCCGCGCGGAGCACAGCCGCCGTGTGCTGGTCCCGAAGGTCGACTTCGTGAGCGCGCCCGGTACCAGCCCGCCTCCGGTCCACCGCACCGGCGGCCCCCACGCCCTGGTCACCCGTCTCTGCGCGATGGCGTTCGACCGCGAAGAAGGCGGGTTCCGCCTGCAAAGCCTGCATCCGGGGGTGGGGCTGGAGGAAGTCCGCGACGCGACGGGGTTCGCCTTCGGGATCCCGGCCGAGGTGCCGGAGACGCCGCCGCCCGAGGCGGACCGGCTCGCGCTGATCCGCGGCGCCGTGCGCGAGCGCGTGGCCGAGACCTACCCCGAGTTCGCGGCGACGCGGATCGCCGCCTTGTAGCGGCAAGCGCTAGCCCCCGCCGATCGGCCCGGCGACTGCGGCCAGCGCTCCATCGAATGTCTTGATGTCCCCGACGCCGCGCCGGCGGCAGCTCGCGAGATGGCAGAGATCGCGGGCGCCGAGGGCCGGAAAGCGGTCGTGCAGCCGGCGGGCCAGGGTCACGTCTTCCCGGGTCAACGGCCAGATCTCGATTTCGCAGCTCTCGATAAGCTGGAGCGCCGCATCGAGCGTCGCCACCCTTCCGACCCGCAGATAGGCGTGCATCAGCTCCTGCACCGTCTCCGCGGACGTGACCAAGGGGGTACGGTTGCGGTTGCAGGCGACGAAGAAGCTCCGCGCCGGCTCGCGCAGCGGATGCGGACGGCCGACCGCGTACATGAACACGTCGGTGTCGACGAAGATCATGTATCGCTCGCGCCGCGCCGCCGGGACTCGTCGATCGCGGCCAGGTGCTCGTCCCAGCCCGGCTCGGTAGCCGGGCCGTCCAGCGCGTCGCATTGCCGGAAGAACGCTTCCACATCGGCCGGCGAGCGGAAGGGGCGGATCTGCTGACGCCTGAGCAGGCGTTCCCGGGCGGCGGCCCGAAGCCACGCGCTGAGCGACAGGCCCTCGCGCCGCGCCTGGTGGGCGTAGCGCTCCCGATCTTCGTCGGGAATGACGAGTTGAACGCGGGCCATTGTATGTGCACACCATGTATGTATGTGTAAGTATATTACACAACTTTCGCGAACAATCAATCCGCATCGCCGCGAGCCGAACGGCCGCGTTTACACGGGCCGGCCATTGCGCGAAAATCCGGCGGCCGCGCGGCGTTCGCCGGGCCGGTCGGACAATCATCGAGGAGACTGTCACCATGGGGACCAGACGTCCGGGGGTCTGCGCGCTCGCGCTCGCCCTGCCCGCCCTCGCCCTTCTCGCTGGCGCCGCGCCGGCGGTGGCGCAGGACAAGCATGTGATGAAGCTCGCGATCGTGGTCGCGAACGATCCGCTGCACGAGTTCATCAGGGAGTACAAGCGCCAGATCGAGATGAAGTCGGGCGGCAGGATCGCCGCCGAGCTCTACCCGTCGGCCCAGCTCGGCAAGATTCCGCGCCTGATCGAGGGGCTCCAGCTCGGCACCGTCGAGCTGTTCGGGACCCCGGCCGGCTTCCTCAAGGGCGTCGATCCGCGCTTCCAGGTGCTCGAGGTGCCGGGCGTGTTCAACTCGGATGCGCACGCCCACAAGACGATCACCGACCCCCGGTTCCGCGACAAGTTCCTCAACGTCGCGGTGAAGAAGGGCGTCAAGGGGGTCAGCATCTGGATGTACGGCCCGACGTCTTATGCCTCGCTCACCCCGGTGCGCAAGCTCGGCGACTTCAAGGGGATGAAGTTCCGCGTGCTCGCCACCAAGGTCGAGACCGAGGTGATGGCGCGCCTCGGCGCCACCGGCGTGCCGATGCCCTACTCGGAGACCCTGCCGGCGCTGCAGCGCAAGCTGATCGACGGCATCCGCTCCAACATCACGGTCATGGCCGCAACCAAGCACTTCACCGAGGCCAAATTCATAACTGTCGTAAATGACACCTATATCCCCTGCATCGGGTTCGTCTCGATGGCGTTCTACAACAAGCTGCCGCGCGATCTTCAGCAGGCGGTCGAGGATGCCGGGAAGGCCGTCGAGGGCTTCATGTTCAAGACGGCGCAGGATTACGGCTCGCGCGCCGAGCAGAAGTGGCGCGACGGCGGGGCCGAGGTCATCCGCCTGCCGGCGGCGGACCAGCAGAGGTTCATGCAGACCGTGGCGCCGATCGGCGACGACGTGCTGGGCCAGCGCAAGGACACCAAGGAGATGTTCGAGCTGATGAAGACCGTCGCCAAGTCGCACGCCGGCGCCTGATAGCGGAGCGCGCGGGGCCGCCGTCGCCGGCGGCCCCCGCGTCCAAGGGAGGGCGACGCGATGGCGGAGAGGGCCGAGGCGGCGGTGCTCACGGCGCCCCGCAGCTTCGAGTTCCGCGACTTCGCCCTGCCCGATATCGGGCCGGACGAGGGCGTGCTCAGGGTCGAGGCGGCGGGGCTCTGCGGCACCGACTACGAGCAATATGCCGGCCACCTCGCGGGCACGCCGTGGGACATCGTCCCGATCGTCCCGGGGCACGAGATCGTCGGCTGGCTCGACCGGGTGGGGCCGGAGGCCGCCCGGCGCTGGAACGCCAAGGAGGGCGACCGGGTGGTGGTCGAATCGATCATCCCCTGCGGCCACTGCTTCCAATGCGCGATCGGCAAGACGACGCTCTGCGAGAGCAATATGGGCTACGGGCTCTACGCCTCGACCGAGCAGGCGCCCGGCCTCTGGGGCGGCTATGCGAGCCACATGTATCTCCACCCCAAGACCCAGGTGCACAAGGTCTCCGACGACATCCCGCGCGATATCCTGTCGCTGTTCAACCCGCTCGCCAACGGGGTGCGCTGGGCCTACGAGGCGCCCAACACGCAGATCGGCGAGACCGTGGTCGTCGAGGGTCCGGGCCAGCGCGGGCTGCTATGCGTCGTCGCTGCGCGGGAGGCCGGTGCCGGCACGATCGTCGTCACCGGCACGTCCAACGACGCCCACCGGCTCGACCTCGCGCGGCGGCTCGGCGCCGACATCGCGATCGACGTGGACGCCGAGAACGCGGTCGAGCGGGTCCGCGAGGCGACCGGCGGGCGCGGCGCCGATGTCGTCGTCGAGGTCTCGGCGGGCGCCACCCAGCCGATCGTGGATGCGGTCGACATGGTCAGGCGCGGCGGGCGCATCGTGCTCGCCGGGCTCAAGAGCTTCAGGCCGGTCGGCAATTTGGTCACCGACAAGATCGTGATCAACGAGATCCAGCTCATCGGCCTCCTGTCCGCCGGCTGGGTGTCGATCGAGCGCTCGCTCGACATCCTCGGGCGGCGCGCCGAGGAGCTCCGGCCGCTGTGTACGCACATGTTCCCCCTTGAGGAGGCGGATACGGCGGTACGCGCGCTCGGCCGCGAGGTCGACGACGGCAGCGAGGTCGTCCACATCGCGCTCGACGTCGCCGGCTAGGCCTTTCCCAACACTCACGGAGACGACCGAATGAGCGCCGATCTGAGCGGTACATCGATCCTGGTCACCGGCGCCGGCCGCGGGCTGGGGCGCGAGATGGCGGCCGCGCTCGCCGAAGCCGGGGCGAGCGTCGCCCTGATGGAGCGCGACCGGCCCGAGCTCGACGCGGCGGCGGCCGGGATCGCCGCGGCGACGGATGCGGCCCGCGTGCTCGCCGTCCAGGGCGACGTGACCGACGCCGACGACGCGGCACGCGCGGTCGCCGAGGTCGACGGCGCCTTCGGCAAGCTCGACATGCTGGTCAACAACGCGGCGCTCGGCCCGCAGGAGCACTCGCCCACCAACACCGCGCCGCGCCGGCCGATCTGGGAGGCCGATCTCGATCTCTGGCTGGCGACGCTCTCGGTCAACGCGTCGGGCCCCTACATCATGACCCGCGCCGCGCTCCCCGCCATGCTGGAACGCAATTGGGGGCGGATCGTCAACGTGACCACCAGCCTGGACACGATGATCAACCCCGGCCTCGGCCCCTACGGCCCGGCCAAGGCGGCGACCGAGGCGCTGACCTCCATCCTCGCCTTCGAGCTGGAGGAGACCGGGGTGACGGCGAACGTCCTGGTCCCCGGCGGTCGGGCCAATACGCGGATGATCCCGGCCGACGGCAAGTACACCGACCGCAGCTACCTGATCCAGCCCGGGGTGATGCGCGCGCCGATCGTCTGGCTCGCCTCGCGGGCGACCGACGAGGTCAACGGAAGGCGCTTCCGCGCGGCGCTGTTCGACCCCGACATCCCGCCGGAGGAAGCGGCCGAGAAGGCGGGCGCCCCGGTCGCCTGGCGCGAGCTGATGGGCCAGACCATCCACTACATCTGATCCGGTGCCGGGCGAGCGCATCCTCACCACCCATGTCGGCAGCCTGCCGCGACCCGACGCGCTCGCCGCGCTGCTGCTCAGGAAGGAGCACGGCGAGGATTACGACCCCGGGGAGCTCGACCGGCTGACCGATCGGGCGGTGCGCGAGGCGGTCGCCGGGCAGCGCGCCATCGGCCTCGACATCGTCAATGACGGGGAGGTCGGGCGCACCGGCTACGCCACCTACGTGCAGGACCGGCTCACCGGGTTCTCCGGCGAGAGCCCGTCGCTCCGCTTCGACGATTTGAGCGACTTCCCCGCCTGGCGCCGCCGCATGGGCGAGGCGGCGGGCACGCGCAGGCTGCACCGCCCGCGCTGCACCGGCCCGGTCGCGCTCCGGGACGCAGCGCCGCTCGCCCGCGAGATCGAGAGGCTGACCGCCGCGCTTGCCGATGCCGGCGCCACGGCGGGCTTCATGAACGCCGCCTCGCCCGGGGTGATCGCCATCTTCCAGGCGAACGACTTCTACGCGGACACGGACTCCTATCTCGCCGCGCTGGCCGAGGCGATGAAGCCCGAATACGAGGCCATCGCCGATGCCGGGCTGGTGCTCCAGATCGACTGCCCCGACCTCGCCATGGGCCGGCACGTGGTCTACAGCGCGGACGACGAGGCGGCCTTCCTGCGCCGCGCGGCGATGCAGGTCGAGGTGCTCAACGCGGCGCTCGAGAACGTGCCCGCCGAGCGCGCCCGGCTGCATGTCTGCTGGGGCAATTACGAGGGGCCGCATCACCGCGACATCCCGCTCGCCGCCATCGCCGACGTGCTGCTCGCCGCCAAGCCGCAGGGCCTGCTGTTCGAGGCCGCCAACCCGCGCCACGCCCATGAGTGGACCGTGTTCCGCGACCGCCGCGGCTGGGAGGACAGGATCCTGATCCCGGGCGTCATCGATTCGACCACCAACTATGTCGAGCACCCGGAGCTGGTCGCCGAGCGCATCGGGCGCTTCGTCGACCTCGCCGGCGCCGAGCGCGTCGTCGCCGGCACCGATTGCGGCTTCGCCACCTTCGCCGGCATCGGCAAGATCGACCCGGCGATCGCCCGCATGAAGCTCGCCGCCCTGGTCGAGGGCGCGGAGATCGCGAGCCGCCGGCTCAACTCCTGATGGCGGCGGCGTAGACGAATCTCGCGCGGCTTGCTAACCTGCCCCGGCCATGACGAAGAGACATGGCCTGCGTGTGCAGGAGTTCGCGTGATGGACCCGGTGCAGATCACCATGCTGGGCGTGGGCGTCGCGCTGGCCGCGCTGATCGTCACCATGATCGGATCGCTGCGCCGGGACATGGAGAAGCGATTCGACGATCGCATCGACGGTGTCGAGAAACGTTTCGAGGAACGTTTCGACGGCATGGAGAAGCGCATCGACAATCGTTTCGCAGGCATGGAGAAGCGCATCGACAATCGTTTCGACGGCATGGAGAAGCGCATCGACGGCATCGATGCGCGCCTGCATTCGGTCGAACAGGCCTTGTCCGAGATGAAAGGCAGGTTCGCGTTCGTGGAGAGCTACATCCTCCGTCGTACCGAGACGGTCGCCGAAGAAGCCCCGGCCGAGTAGCCGCGGCGTGAAGCCCGCGCTGCCCGCCGCCCGCCCTTCGTTATGCCCCCTTCGTCATGCCCGGACTCGATCCGGCCATCCACTGGCGCCGCCAGCCTCCCGACGAGCCGCCGTACGGGCAGCGGCGTCGCATGGATGGCCGGATCAAGTCCGGCCATGACGTGGTACGCGCGGCCAAGGAGCAGCAGGGAGAGCAGGGTGCGGCGCCGACGCGCCTGGGTTCCGGCTGCATCCCTTCAAGGGCGACCGTGCGGGCCAGTGGAGCGTTCGCGTCTCCGGCAACTGGCGCGTGACGTTCCGCTTCGAGGACGGCGAGGCCGTGGATGTGGACCCGAGCGACTATCACGGACCGGAGGGAGTGCCGGCCATGAACGACATTGCAGGCGAGCGCGTCGGGCCGATGCGGAACCCGCCGCATTTGGGCGAGCTGATTCGCGAGAGCATGGACGATTTGGGCTGGAACGTGACCGAGACGGCGGCGCGTCTCGGCTGCGAGCGCGGCACGCTGTCGCGCCTGCTGAACGGCAAGGCGGGCGTGTCGGCGAACATGGCGCTG
>JAPPGP010000045.1:0-20896 GCA_028821395.1 Defluviicoccus sp. | reverse complement strand
CCGATCACTGGATGCGGATGCAGGCGAGCTACGAGCTTGCGCAGGCGCGGCGCGGTCGCACGGCTGCGGAACGGCGCGTGAGCGCGGTGCACGAATGATCGAGGCTCGCGCCATCGGCGTGGCCGGCTCAAGCGGATGCGCCTGTCTATGTCGGCAACTGACCGCCGAACACGGACACAATGCGGGGGCTGTGAGAACCACGCGTCGAGCCCCTCTCGCCATTCCGGGCGATGACGATGCGGCGGCTCCGCCCCTCGATGCGCGCCCCGCATCGCGTCAGCACAGCGCGTCGGGCGGCAGGTTCAGCGCGGACGCGATGGCGCTCCGCGCCTTGGGCCCGCCCCGATGCCGGCCCGTCTCGATATGCGACAAATAGGCGTGACTGATTCCGGCGGCGTCGGCCAGCTCCTTAATCGTCATGCCGCGGCGCCGCCGGTGGACCCTGATCGGGCTCTCGTCGGATGCCGGGCGGGAAATCGCGCGCGGGAGACGCCGCGCCGCGCCGGCCCCGGCGATCCGCTCGGCCACAGCCCCGTCGGCGGCGGCCGGGTCGTCGGGTCCGGCGACGAGGGTAAAATCGGGCGCCAGGGGAGAGCTGGCGATCTTCCACAACCGCATCTCGACGGCGAAGCAGCGCAGCGCGCCGCCGCCGAGCCGGTTCAGCTCCCTGACCACGTCACGGTGTTCCTCGTGGAACCTTGTGGCGAGCCAGACCCCGCAGGCCGGCAGCCCGAGGGCATAGGTCAGGAGCTGGCCGAGATGGGAGTGGTCGCTGAGCCCGAGCTGGGCCTCGATCACCACCGCTTCGCCGGTGGGGCGGTCGCGGCACAGGAGGTCGGCGCGGAACCGCCCGACATGCGTCTCCCTTGCCAGCGGCTCCAGATCGAAGCGCAGGGCCAGGCCGAGACGCCGCAAATTCTCCTCCGCCGCGAGCCAGGGGACGAATTCGCCCGGCTCGCTCTGCCAGACGGTTGCCGGCGCGACGTGTTCGAGATGTCCGAAAGACTTGTCCATCCTGGCGGTGCTCCGTTCTGCGGGGTTGCGGGCACGAAAAAGGGCGCCGGTCTCTCCGGCGCCCTTTTTCCTTATTTTCCTATTATGGCAAATATACGCCAAAAAACGTCCCGTGTCAAGTGTTTTTATCAAAAAGGGTAGTTTAACGCCCTCCCCTCCCTCGTCATGCCCGGACTCGATCCGGGCACCCACTGCCGCCAGCGCCTCGTCCTACCGGGCGTTGTGCCGGCGGCACCTGTTGGTGGCCGGATCAAGTCCGGCCATGACGTGGTGGGGCTCGCCCGCTACTCGGCGGCCGCCCTGGTCTCGCCGCCGTCCATCAGCTCCAGCAGCTTGGGCGGCGACATCGGCAGCGATTGCGGCCTTATGCCGATCGCATCGCCGATCGCGTTGCCGATCGCCGCCAGCGTCGGCACCACCGGGACCTCGCCCACGCCCCTCAGCCCGTAGGGGTGGTTGGGGTTGGGGACCTCGACGATCACGGTGTCGATCATCGGCACGTCGGACGCCACCGGCATGCGGTAGTCGAGGAAGCTCGGATTGTCGAGGGTTCCGTCCGCGCGATAGATGTACTCCTCGTTGAGCGCCCAGCCGATCCCCTGCACCGCGCCGCCCTGGTACTGGCCCTCCACCTGCAGCGGGTGGATCGCCTTGCCGGCGTCCTCGATGACGGTGTAGCGGGTCACGTCCACCCGCCCGGTGCCGCGGTCGACCTTGAGGTCGACGATATGCACGCCGAAGCCCGGCCCCTCGCCGGTGACGTTCATCTCCGAATGGCCGGCGATGGCGCCGTGGCTGACGCTGGTCCGGGACGCGATGTCCTTGATCGAGAGCGGCTCGAAATCGCCCACATTGGCGCTCGCCGGGCGGCAGTGGCCGTCCTCGAAGACGACCTCCTCGGGCGAGACGCCCCAGATCTCGGCCGCGCGCGAGACCATGGTGTCGATCGCCTTGCGCGCCGAATCGATAATCACCATGCCCGACGAGAACGTGGTCCGGCTGCCCGCGGTCACCCGGTTGTTGCCGATGGCGCTGGTGTCGGCGAAGGTCGCCCGCACCTTGTCCAGCGGCACGCCGAGCTCTTCGGCCGCCATCATGCTGATCGAGACCCGCGAGCCGGCGACGTCGGACGTCCCCAGCATGATGTTGACCGAGCCGTCGGGCGTGACGGTGAGCGATCCCGTGGTGTCGCCGCCCCGGTTGAACCAGAACCCGGCCGCCACGCCGCGCCCCTCGCCCGGGTCGACCGGCGCGTTGTAGTGCTCGGTCTGCTTGGCCGCCTCCAGCGTCTCGACGAAGCCGATCGGCCCGAAGGTCGCGCCGTAGAGCGTGGTGTAGCCCTCGGTGGCGGCGTTCCTGAGCCGGAAGTCGAGCTCGTCCATGCCGATCTTGCCCGCGAGCTCGGTGACGATCGCCTCGACGCCGAACACGATCTGCGGCACGCAGGGCGCGCGGAAGGCGTTCACCTTGGGCCGGTTGGAGACCACCTCGTAGGCGGTCGTCTTGATGTTCTCCAGCGCGTAGCGGGTGAACATCGCGTGCGGCGCGTTGAAGAACATCGAGCCGGTAAAGGCGCCGGTCTGGAAGATCAGCTCGGCCTCGGCTGCGGTGATCCTGCCGTCTTTGGTGCAGCCCATTTTGATCCGCGAACGGGTGCCCGAGACCGGGCCGGTGCAGCGGAACACCTCGTTCCGGGTCAGCACGATCTTGACCGGCCGGCGCGCCTTCTTGGACAGCAGCGCCGCCAGGGGCTCGCCGTAGAAGCTGGTCTTGCCGCCGAACCCGCCGCCCATCTCGGACTGCATCACCTTGATGCGCGAGGAATCGAGCCGGAGGATGTCCGCCATCCGGTCGCGGAACACGTGCGTCCCCTGGGTGCAGCACCAGACCTCGATCTCGTCGTTCTCGTTGCAGTTGGCGACGCAACCCTGCGGCTCGATATAGCCCTGATGCATGGGCTTGGAGTCGTATTCGCGCTCGACGATCACGTCGGCCGCGGCGAAGCCCGCCTCGGTGTCGCCCATCGCGAGGTCGAGCCGCTCGACGATATTTGTCGGCGTGTCGCCCGCCCCTTCGACGCCCTTGGTCCGCAGGTGGTCGTGCAGGATCGGCGCGCCGGGCTGCATCGCCTCGACCGGGTCGATGACATGCGGCAGGATCTCGTACTCGACCTCGATCGCCTTGATCGCGCGTTTGGCGACCGGCTCGCTGGTCGCGGCCACCGCGGCCACCGGGTGGCCGTCGTAAAACACCTTTTCGCGCGCCATGACGTTGCGCGACAGATCGCCGCCCGGCGTGCCACGCGGGAGCTCGGGAAAATCGTCCCTGGTGACCACCGCCTTGACGCCCGGCATGGCCTCCGCCTTCGAGATGTCGATCGACTTCAGCACCGCGTGCGGGTGCGGGCTGCGCAGGATCTTGCCGAACAGCATGCCCGGCAGGATGAGGTCGGCGCCGAACTTGGCGCGCCCCGTCACCTTGTCCGGCCCGTCATGCTTGACCGGGTTGGTGCCGACGATCTTCAGCTCGCGGTCGGGATTGAACCCCGAATTCTCCAGAATGCTCGCCATCTTCAAGCCTCCCTCATCTCTTCCGCCGCCGCCTGGACGGAGCGGATGACCTTGTCGTAGCCGGTGCAGCGGCAGAGATTGCCGGCCAGCCAGAAACGGATCTCGGTTTCGCTGGGCTCCGGGTTGCGTTCCAGGAGCGCCCGCGCGGCGATCAGGATGCCGGGCGTGCAGATCCCGCATTGCAGCCCGTTGAGCTCGAGGAAGTGGCGCTGCAGCGGGTGCAGCTCGTTCTCGCCCTCGGCCATCCCCTCGATGGTCTCGATGGAGCCGCCATCGGCCTCGACCGCGAGCACCAGGCAGGAGCAGACCAGCTCGCCGTCGAGCACGACCGAGCAGGCGCCGCAATCCCCGGTCGAGCAGCCCTCCTTGGTGCCGGTGAGCCCGAGCCCGTTGCGCAGCACGTCGACCAGGGTCTGGCCGGGCTCGCACAGCACCTCGTACTCGTCGCCGTTGATCGTCGTCGTCACATGAGCCTTGGGCATCAGCCTCTCCTCGCCCGCGCGAGCGCGTTCTCCGCCGCGCGCCGCGCCATCACGCCGGCGGTCTTGATCCGGTAAGCGATCGTGCCGCGCTTGTCGTCGATCGGATCGCAGGCCGCGCTCGCGGCCTCGGACAGGGCGTCGAGCGCCGCCCCGTCGACCGAAGTTCCGACCAGCGCCGCGCCGGCGTCTGCGACCAGCAGCGGCGTCGGCGCCACCGCGCCGAGCGAGACCCGGGCGGCGGTGCAGGTTCCGGCATCGTCGAGCGTCAAATTGACCGCCGCGCCGACCACCGCGATGTCCATCTCGGTCCTGGGCGTCAGCCTGAGATAGCAGTCCCCGGAACGCGGCGGGCGCCGGGGGAAGGTGAAGGAGACCACGATCTCGCCGTCTTGCAGCGCGGTCTCGCCGGGCCCGGTGATGACGTCCTCGACCGGCAGGTCGCGGGCTCCGCCGGGGCCCGCGATGTTGGCGACGGCGCCGGCCGCGATCAGCGGCGGCACGCTGTCGGCGGCGGGCGAGGCGTTGCACAGATTGCCGCCGACGCTCGCCCTCCCCTTGACCTGGACCGAGCCGATCAGCGCCACCCCCTCGATCACCCCGGGCCAGGCGGCGGCGAAGCCCGCATGGTCCATCAGCTTCATCCCCGAGGCCGCCGCGCCGATGCGCCAGGCGCCGTCTTCCTCAACGATCTCGGTCAGCTCCGGGATGTGCTTGACATCGACGATGAGGTCGGGATCGATCAAATCGCCGTGCAGCAGGACCAGCACGTCCGTGCCGCCGGCCAGGATCCTGGCCCCGCCGCCGGCTTCGGCGAGCATGCCGAGGGCCGCGTCGAGACTGTCCGGCGCGGCATAGTTCAACTCCGTCATCCATTGCCTCCCAAGCGCTTCGCCCGCGTCCCGTCCGATGGTGCAGATTTCGCCCCGGTTCGGCAAGCCGTCGCGGGGACGGGACGGCGGCGGCGCGGGGCTGCGATCGGCGAAGCAAAAGGACGCCGCTGCCTCCGGCGTCCGATTTCCGCGATCATGGGGTTTCTACCACAAATGGCGTCCCATGTCAAGCAAAATTATCAAAAAAGGCTATTTTTGTGCGTTCCCGCCGGGCTGTGCCGCGAGCCGTCAGCCGGCCCGCCCGAGGCGGCCGCGGATCAGGGAGAGCGCGACCGCGAACGCCACGGCGAGGATCGCCGCGCCGACCAGGAACGGCATGTCCCGCCCGTAGGCCGCGAACAGCGCGCCCGCCGTGATCGGTCCGACGACCCGGACGAGGCTCTGGATCGAATGGGTGACGCCGAGGATCGCGCCCTGGCTGTCGGTCGGCGAGGCGCGGGAAATGAGCGCGGTCAGCGACGGCTGACCGAGGCCGTAGCCGAGCGTCATCAGGGCGCCGGAGACGGCGATCAGCGGGACCGTGCCAGAGAACGGCAGCATGCCGATACCGGCCGCCATCGCGGCGATCGCCGGCGCCGCGACCCGCGCCTCGCCGTACCGCTTGACCAGGACGCCGACCAGCCAGCCCTGGACGACGATCAGCAGCACCCCGATATAGGCGAAGAAGAACCCGGTCTCGCGCGGGCCCCAACGGACCTCCCGCTCGGCCCAGATGGCGAAGGTGGATTCGAGCCCGCCCATGACGAAGCCGAGCATGGTGAAGCAGAGCAGCGGAACCGCGACGGCCGGCATGGCGACGATTCTCGCGAACCCCGCGAGCTGGGCCGGCACGCTGTAGCGGGCCCCGGAGCGCTCCCGGCGTTTCGGCTCGGGAAGGAAGACGAGGCCGAACACGACGCCGACGAAGGACATCGCCGCCGCCACCATGAAGGGGGTTCGAAAATCCGGGTCGGCGGGGTCGGGCCCGGCGAGGATGCCGCCGATCGCGGGGCCCAGCACGAAGCCGAGCCCGAACGCGGCGCCGAACAGGCCGAACCCCCGGGCGCGGTTCTTCTCCGTCGTCACGTCGGCGATATAGGCCTGCCCGACGGCAACGTTGGCGCCGGAGATCCCGCCCACCGCCCGCGCGGCGAACAGCATCCACAGCGCCTCGGCGAAGCCGAGCCACAGGAACGACAGCACCGAGCCCATCAGGCTCGCCAGCAGGACCGGCTTGCGCCCCCACCTGTCGCTCGCCCAGCCCCAGAGAAACGAGAACGCGAGCCCGAAGGCCGAGTAGGTCGCGAACAGGAGGGTGACCGTGTCGGGCGCCGCGCCGAAGCGCTCGGCCCAGAACGGGGTGAGCGGGATGATGATCCCGAACCCCACCATGTCCATGAACACGGTGATCAGCAGCGCCGTCAGCGCGCCGCCGCGGCGAAACCGCTCCCTCATCCGGGCATGCTGCGCTCGCTCACCGCGCGGCCCTTCCTGCTCGTCCGGGCATTGCGGGATGCTTCCTATGCCCTATGATCCGACGAATTGCGGACTATAGCCAAGGCGCCGGGGGGGTGGCGATGGCGATACGGATCGAATACTGCCGGGTCTGAAACTACGAGCCGCGCGCCCTCCGTGCGAGGGACAGGCTGAAGGCGCTGGGCGCCGGGGATGTCGAGATCGTGCCCGGCGCGGCGGGCGCTTTCGAGATCGCGATCGACGGGCGGATTGTGTTCTCCAAGCTCGACAGCGGACGCTTCCCGACCGATGCGGAGGTCGACGCGCTGCTCGGCTGATCCCCCTCCGGGCTCAGTTGGTCGCGGGCGGCTCGCGGCGCGGGGCGGCGAACGCCCGGCTCGCCGCGCTGACCTGCCTCACCCCGTCCGCGCCCACCTCCATGATCGCGTAGCTGCGTTCCGACAGCCCGTCGGCGCGGAAGCGGAACAGCCCGGAAGCCCCTTCGAAGCCGCGCGCATCGACCAGCGCGGCGGCGCTGAAATCCGCGCCCTGCTCGCGCCGGCCGAGCAGCGCGGCGACCGCGGCCGCGTCATAGGCGAGCGCCGCGAGCGGACCGGGGGGTTTGCCGAAGGCGGCCGCGAAGCGGCGCTTGAACAGGCTCGCGAGCTCGGTCTCGGGGCTCGCATACCAGGCACCCTGCAGCGCCGGTTCGTAGCGCAGCTCCAGCCGGTTCCAGGTCGAAATGCCCAGCGCGCGGACCCGGTCGCTCGGGATGTCGTAATAGGGCAGCCGGGCGGCGATGGCATAGACCGGGCTGCTGCCGGACGGCAGCAGGATGGCGTCGAACCCGACATCCCCCATCGTGTCCCGGTGCCGCAGCCGCTCCAGGATCGCCCGCGACTCGGCGTCGTCCCGCTTGCGGAGGCCCTGGCGGTACTCCTCGAGCTTCGCCTTGCGGAAGTCGTAGCTGGCGAGTCGGCGCACCGCCCGGTCGATCGACGGAACGTCCTCGCCATAGGCGACGACGCTGTGCAGCCTGACGCCGGCCTCCCAGGCCGCGACGTCGGCCGCGACCGCCGCCTGGGCGCCGAACCTGCCGGTCGGGATCAGGGCCGCGACGCTGCGTATGCCGTTTCTGCCGGCATAGGCCACCACCGCCCGGATCTGCGGCTCGGGACGATGACCGAGCACGAAGACTTGACGTCCCGCCGCGGCGCGGTCGTTGGTGAAGGCGATCGCGTTCACCCCAGCGCGCTCGGCGAGCGGCGCGACGGCGGAGACCGAATCGGAGAACAGCGGTCCCAGCAGCAGCGCCGCCCCGTCGTCCAGCGCCGCTTCCGCCGCCCTCGCCGCGCCGCCCGGCGTGCCCCCGGTGTCGTATGGCTTGAACGTGAAGCCCGGAGCGGCGTGGTCGAACACGGCCATCATCGCGCCGTTCAGCATCGCCCGTCCGAGCTCGCCGTCATCGCCGGAGAGCGGCAGGAGGATGCCGATGACGGCCCCCTCGCCGCGGGCCGGCCGGAGCGTTCGGGCATCGTCGGCGGCAATTTCGGGGAGGGGCCCGGCCGCGCGGCGGTCGGCTCCGGCGGGCGGCAGGACGGGCGTGGGTTCGGGAGCGGGAGCCGCGCGTTGCGGCGGCGGCACCGTTGCGACGCCGGGCGGCGGCGTCCCCGCATCCGGCACGCAGGCGGCGAGGCCCATGGCGGCCGCAATCAGAACCGCACCGCACATGGCGGCGCCCCGGTCCGGGCGGTTTCCGGATCTCCCGAAAGCGGGGGCGTCGAATCGTCTGACCATACTCATATCGTGTCTCGGGACAATCGAATAAATTATTGTTTTTATTGAATTGTCCTTCTATATCGGCGCTACGGCCGACAACGGATCAGGGACCTGGCGGCACGCGCCAGACCCCTGATTTCGTTGGTCGGAGCGATAGGATTTGAACCTACGACCCCTTGACCCCCAGTCAAGTGCGCTACCAGACTGCGCCACGCTCCGTCGGTATCGAACGCATCCGACCTTATAGCAGCTTCGGGCCGGATGACAACGTCCGGGAACGCCGGGGTACGGACTCAGCCCGAGCCCCATCCCTCCATCGAGCCATCGTCGCTTTCCCTGTCCTCGCCGGAGTGCTCCACGAGCCGGACGAAGTCGAACTCGCCGCCGAAGGCAGGTTCGACTGCTTCCAGCTATGGCGTGCGGTCGTCCGTGGCGATCCGCACCCGGCTCGCGGCCCGCATTGCCATGCCTTCGACGAGGAGATTCAGGATCTGGACACGCTCGGTCGCGAGCAGCCTGTTCGTTCACCGATACTACAGCAAGGAACCTTCATTCGAGGTCAGTCAGTGGACCGCACGTTCATCTGCCGGTCGACACTTGCCGGGCGACGTGGAGGCCCAGAAGCGCAAACACCGCATACTTGGCGGTCGGCAAGTCGAGCTTCGCCGCCCGGCCTCCGAGGCGTCGAAGCGCATTCTTGCAGGCGCCAATCATGAGAGCCGCCGTCTCGTCGTCGAACTGCACGACGAATCTCTCCGCCGCGTTGCCGCCTTGGGAGAAATCGATGACGTCTGGCGCAATGCCGCCGTGCAGCGTCACCTTGCCGAATTGCCGAGTCTCGTTGTCGGACACCGTTCCTTCCTTCCAGCGCGTCAGAAGAGCAGCTTGGCAACGCCCAGCGCGCACTTCTCACCCGGGTCACGGTCTGCGTCGCGCGCAGGCGTTCGATCCGCCAGGAGCGGGCCGAATAGCGTAGCCGTGCCTACGGTTGAGGCCCGCGACGCCGCGGGCGGGCGCCTGCGCGCGACCCTTCGGGCGGCGCTGTCGGGCCGACAGAGTGCGCAGACGCGCTTGCCCGATGTGCCGCATCGCGCCGCGCGCCTCTCCTGCCCTTTCGGCCGGACAGCGCCGCGCATCCGACGACATCGTCCGGGCGCCATTCTCCTCGGGGTATTTCGTCTTCCTCAACCATGACCCGTCTCTGTAGACGGCGCAGCCGGAGCCTCGATCGGGCGGCCCCTGATTTCGCCCCGCAACTCAGCGAACTCGCGGGCAAGAGACTGAAGATCCCGTGCCACGCCATCGACCCTGCCCTCCAGCCGATCGATTCGGCGATCGAGCCGGTTCGTGACCTGCCACATGAACAGGGCAAGGGCGACGCCGACTCCCAGCATGGTGATGATCTCGGGGCTCATGGTGCCATCCGTCGGTCACGCGCGCCCCGGCACGGGCATTCGTCCCGACTACAAATCATGCATGACAAATTGGAGAGGATACCCCTCGCGCGCCTGACCTCGCATTCCCCGACACATCGGCCACGCCCGCTCTGGCGGTCTCGACATTGGCCTCGGCCGCTGCCCGCGGCATGCCCGCCGCCTCAAGGACCCGGACGGCCCGTCGGGTGTCGAAACAGGGATCCGGAGTCATGCGCCGGACCGGTCACTCCGCGGCCTCGGCGGGCGCGGGCCCTTCCTTGTCCTCGATCCGGCCCGTGCCGATCTTCCCGACACGCGCCGCGCATCCGACGCATCGTCCGGGTGCCATTCTCCTCGGGCTCCTCCGGTCATCTCACTTTCCCGTAGCAGGTCGCTCGCGTTCGTAGAGGTGGCGGACATCTTCCCGAAGGCTTTGAATGGAGCGCGAAAACTCCGCAATCATGCCCTCCAGCTTGGCAACCCGTTCCGCCAGAGCGCCGATCCGCCTGTCGATGTCCCTCATATCGCGATGCAAGGTCCACAGAAACGCCAACACGGCGATCAGCCCCGCCAAATTCGCGTAGCCCAGCGTCTCTGGAGTCATGCACGCCCCTGCTGTCGGTCGCGCACCCTAGCACGGGAATTCGCCGGTCTCAAATCAGGCATGACGAATTGGAGATGATGCCCCTCCCGCGCCAGCCCACGCTTTCCGAGCTGCGTCGGCGAGGCTCGCCCTGTCGGGTCGCCGCCGAATACGCGCGAAGTCATGAAGAAGCCGGCGCCCGGACGACCCGCTCAAACCGGGTCGGTACCGGACGCCGGGCTCTATTCGAGCGCGTCTCGAAGCCGGCGCTTGATCCGTTCGAGCTCGTCGAGGACTTCGGCGAGCGCCGCCTTCAGCGCCGCGGTCTCGGACGCTTCGGCCGCGACCGCCGGGGCCGGCGCGGGCCGGGCCGCGACGACAGGTTCCGCGCGGTCGATCGGCGTCGGCTCGATCGCCGGGCGTTCGGGAATCTGCCGCTCGGCCAGCGCCTTCACGCCGCCCTCGCGCAGCAGCTTCTGCACGCCCTTGATGGTGTACCCGTCGGTATAGAGCAGCTCGCGGATCGAGCGCAGCAGGTCGATGTCCTCGGGCCGGTAGTAGCGCCGCCCGCCGCCGCGCTTCATCGGCCTCACCTGGATGAACTTGCTCTCCCAGAACCGCAGCACGTGCTGGGGAACCTCGAGCTCGCCCGCCACCTCGCTGATGGTGCGGAACGCCGATGCCGACTTGCCTGCCCCGCGGCGCCTGGGCTCGACCGATGGCGCGGCCTCCGCCATGTTCAGCCGCCGGACCCGTCGTCGCCGGTGCCGCTGTCGGTCATCGTCTCGTTGATCCGCGACTTCAGCACGTTGGAAGCACGGAAGACCAGCACCTTGCGCGGAAGTATCGGCACTTCCTGGCCGGTCTTCGGGTTGCGCCCCACCCGGGGGCCCTTCTGGCGGACCGAGAAGCTGCCGAAGGAAGAGATCTTCACCGATTCGCCGCGGGTCAGCGAATCCGAGATCTCCCGCAGCACGGTCTCCACCAGCTCCGCGGACTCGTTTCGCGACAGCCCGATTTCCTGATAGACCGCCTCGGCCAGATGCGCACGCGTCACCGTCGCTGACGCCATGTCCCATAGCCCTCGCCTGTTCAACGCACAGGGTACGCCGAACGAAGAATTCAGTCAATTATCAATAGGATAGGAGATTTGGCTAATGTAAAGCCGCGATTTCCGCGGGTTTCCGGCCCGGAGGCCCGGCCCGTCCTACCAGCGAACCAGGCTCGCGCCCCAGGCGAAGCCGCCGCCCATGGCCTCGAGCAGGCAGAGATCGCCGCGCTTTATCCTTCCGTCCGCCGCCGCCTCGGCGAGCGCCAGCGGGATCGACGCGGCGGAGGTATTGGCGTGGTGATCGACGGTGACGATCACCTTCTCCTCCGGCATGCCGAGCTTGCCCGACGTGCTCTTTATGATCCGCAGATTGGCCTGGTGCGGCACCACCCAGTCGACGTCGTCCGCGGTCAGGCCGTTGGCCGCCAGGGCCTCTTCCATCACCGAAGCGAGGTTGACCACGGCGTGGCGGAACACGTCGCGGCCGGCCATTCTGAGATGGCCGACCGTGCGGGTGCTCGACGGCCCGCCGTCGACGAACAGGAGATCGTGATGGCGCCCGTCCGAGCGCAGGTGGTTGGAGAGCACGCCGCGGTCGGCGGCCGTCCCCTCCCCCTGTTCCGCGCGCAGCACCACCGCCCCCGCCCCGTCGCCGAACAGGACGCAGGTGGCGCGGTCCTGCCAGTCGAGAATTCGGGAGAAGGTCTCCGCGCCGATCACCAGGGCGGAGTTCGCCTGGCCGAGGCGGATGAAATTGTCCGCGACGTTGAGCGCGTAGATGAAGCCCGAGCACACCGCTTGGACGTCGAAGGCGGCGCCCCGGCGCATCTCGAGCGCGTCCTGCACCCGGGTCGCCGTGGCCGGGAAGGTCTCGTCCGGCGTCGCCGTGGCGACGACGATCAGGTCGAGGTCGGAGGACGGCATCGCCGCCCGGTCGAGCGCGATGCGGGCGGCGGCGGTCGCCAGATGCGAGGTGAACTCGCCCTCGGCGGCCACCCGGCGTTCGTGGATGCCGGTGCGCTGGACGATCCATTCGTCCGAGGTGTCGACCATCCGCGCCAGGTCGGCGTTGGAGAGCACCTTCTCGGGAAGATACCCGCCGCAGCCGGCGACGACGGCCCTGGCCACCATCAGGATGCGGCCGCGCGGGTGCGGACCGGCATCGACAGCACGCCGCCGTCGAGCTGTGCGGTGATCTTCTCGTTGAAGCGATGCGCCGCCATGTCCACCGCCACCCCGATCGCGTTGGCGAAGCCGAAGGCGTCGGTCGAGCCGTGGCTCTTGACGACGGTTCCGTTGAGCCCGAGGAACATGGCGCCGTTGTAGCGCCGGGGATCGACCCGGGCGCGCAGCTTGTTGAGGCTGCGCCGGGCCAGAAGATAGCCGAGACGCGCGCTCACCGAGCTCTTGAACGCCCGGCGCAGGAACTCGGTATAGAGCTTGACCGAGCCCTCGATCGTCTTGAGGGCGATATTGCCGGAGAACCCGTCCGAGACGATCACGTCGACCGTCCCCATGGCAATGTCGTCGCCCTCGACGAAGCCGTGGTAGCGGATGCCGGCGTTCTTCTCGCGCAGGATGGCGGCGGCCTGGCGAACCGCCTCGTGACCCTTGACCTCCTCGGTGCCGACATTGAGCAGCCCGACCGACGGGTCCTTGAGCCCGAGCACCGTGCGGCCGAACTCGGAGCCCATGATGGCGAACTGGATCAGATTGTCCGCGTCGCACTCGACATTGGCGCCGAGGTCGAGCATCACGCTCTCGCTGCGATAGTTCGGGAAGACCGCCGCGATCGCCGGGCGGTCGATGCCGGGCAGGGTCTTGAGGGTGAACTTCGCCATCGCCATCAGCGCGCCGGTATTGCCGGCGGACACCACGCCTTCCGCCTCCCCGTCGCGCACGGCGTTGATCGCAAGCCGCATGCTGGACCGCTTGCCCTGGCGCAGCGCCTGCGACGGCTTGTCGTCGTCGCTGACCGCCTCCTCGGTGTGGTCGATCGCGATGACCTTGCGCAGCTTGGGCATCCGCTTCAGCAGCGGCGCAATCCGGCGTTCGTCCCCGAACAGGCGGAAGCGGACGCCGGGATAGCGGCGCCGCGCGATGTTCGCGCCTCTGACGACGATGCGCGGCGCGTTGTCGCCGCCCATCGCGTCGAGCGCAATTGTCGCCAGCGCGGTCAACCGGGCCTGCCTTCCAGCGGCGCGCCGCGGCCTAGGCCGGGCTCGCCTCGGTGACTTCCCGGCCGTCGTAATGTCCGCAGGACGGGCAGACATGGTGGGGGCGCTTGTACTCGCCGCAATTCGGGCACTCGCCATAGGCCGCCGCGCTCAGGGCGTGATGCGAACGCCGCATGTTGCGGCGCGACTTGGACACTTTCTTCTTCGGTACAGCCATCGCCACTGTCTCTGTTTGGGATGATCGAACGCCGAGCGTGCGGATACCTAGCCAAAGGACACGCGGCCGGCAAGCCAGACCGGAGTCTAGCTGTTTTCGCTCCGTTCTTCCAGCGCGCGAAACGGCGAATCGGCGCCGGGGGAGGATAACTCTCCGGTCTCGCCCGGATCGACCGCCGAATCGGCGTCCGGCGACCGGGGAAAGGGGTCGAGGGAGAGCGCGAGCTCGACCGCGACGGCCTCGCCGATGTCGATCGCCTCTCCGGCAAAGGGCTCGAAATCCTCGTCGGGCGGGATGACCACCGTCTTCGGCGTCGGCACGTCGCTGCGTACCGGGCGCAGCAGAAGAGCCACCTCCTCCTCGATTTCGCCCGGCACGGGCTCCAGCGTCACCACGCAGTCCTGGACCACCCGGGCCGAGATGCGCGCGGCCAGCCGGACATCGCCTTCGCGGGTGCGCCGCAGCGACACGGTGGCGGAGAGGCGCTCTATCGCGACGATGGCGAAGCGGCGGGCGAGCGCACGTCGTTCGGCCGCGTCGGCGGCGATCTCGCGGACGATGCCCGAGTCCGAGATCCGCTCGAGGCGCACGATGCGCGAGAATTCGGGCGTCACGACGCCTGGCCCGGCGGGGCGGGGCGCGAGAACCCCGTCTCGAAGCGCACCCGGCCCCGCAGCAGCTGGTCGAGCGGCTGGGCCGCGAGCGCCGTGGTCTGGTTCCGCGCATAGCACGCCATCGCGATGGCGCCGTCGGGAGGCGCGGAGACCGTGCCGTAGAGGTTGCGGCAGAGCGCCGAACGGAGGGTCTCCTCATCGCCCTCGAGGCCCCGGTCGTAGGCTTTGACCCGGCCGAGGAACGAGCTCGCCATGAACTTGACGCGGCGCCCCACGCCGAGGTCGCCCGCGCCCATCTCCCTGAGGCAGCGGTCCATGTCTTCGAACATCGCATCGAACAGGGACTGCGCGAGGTCGCCGGTCCGCTCCGGATCCTCGCGCAGCCGGCGCAGGACGAAATAGGCGTGCAGCGCGATGAGCTCGAACCGCCCGTCGAGCGTGTCCGGAACCCCGCCCGCGGTGTAGAACTCGGCCGAGCGGGCCCGCTCCACCGCCGCGGCGTAGAGCGCCTCGGCCGACATCCGGGTTTCCCTCCTGTCCCGCAGACGCTTCAACATTTCGCCATCGCCCGTGGCTTCGGATTGACAGGTGACGAACTTGGTGCATTCTCTGCGCGAGGTCCAGCGATCGGGCCCTCCCGGACATGGGACAGCGGAAACCGCAGCCGATGCACCGACGACGGTCCACCCTTCGCCTCGCCCTCGGCCTGGTCGCGGCCGCGAGCCTGCTGGCCTGCGCGCCGACCCGCGACAATCACGGCAACATCCCGCTGGAACAGAACGCCGAGACCATCGCGCCCGGCGAGCAGACCCGCGAACAGGTGCGCGACGCGCTCGGCACCCCGTCCATCCGGGCCACCTTCGAGCAGGACGAGATCTGGTACTATGTGGGCAAGCGCACCGAGACGACCGCCTTCTTCGCACCGGACGTCCTCGAGCATCGGGTCCTCGAAATCCGCTTCGGCGCCGACGGCCGGGTCAGCCGGGTCAGGACGGTCGACGCCACCAAGGCGGTGAAACCCCGCCTCGTGGACCGCGAGACGCCGACCGAGGGCAACGAGCTTTCGATCCTCGAACAATTCGTCGGCAATATCGGCCGTTTCTCGCCGCGGACGGACCAGTAGCCGCCGGCCCGGCCGGTCAGGCGGCCAGCACCGCCAGCAGCAGCAACGCCACGATATTGATGATCTTGATCATCGGATTGACCGCCGGGCCCGCGGTGTCCTTGTAGGGATCGCCCACGGTATCGCCGGTCACCGCCGCCATGTGGGCGTCCGACCCCTTGCCGCCGTGATTGCCGTCCTCGATGAACTTCTTGGCGTTGTCCCAGGCGCCGCCGCCCGAGGTCATCGATATGGCGACGAAGATCCCGGTCACGATGGTGCCGAGCAGCATCGCGCCCAGCGTGGTGAACCCGGCCACCGGCCCGCCGATCCACGACATGACGAGATAGATCGCGATGGGCGCCAGCACGGGCAGCATCGAGGGCACGATCATCTCGCGGATCGCGGCCCGGGTGAGCAGGTCGACCGCGCGGCCGTATTCCGGCCGGCTGGTCCCCTCCATGATGCCCTCGATCTCGCGGAACTGGCGCCTGACCTCGACCACCACGGCGGCGCCGGCCCGGCCCACGGCCATCATGCCCAGCGCGCCGAACAAATAGGGCAGCAGCCCGCCGATGAACAGTCCGATCACGACATAGGGGTCGGCGAGCTGGAACGAGATGCCCTCGGCGATCTCGGGGAAGTAGTATTTCAGGTCCTGGGTGTAGGCGGCGAACAGCACCAGCGCGGCGAGGCCGGCGGAGCCGATGGCGTAGCCCTTGGTCACCGCCTTGGTGGTGTTGCCGACCGCATCGAGCAGGTCGGTGTGCCGGCGCACGTCTTCGGGGAGCTCGGCCATCTCGGCGATGCCGCCGGCGTTGTCGGTCACCGGCCCGTAGGCGTCGAGCGCGACCACCATGCCGGCCAGGGCGAGCATCGTCGTCGCGGCGATCGCGATGCCGTAGAGCCCGGCCGCGAAGTAGGAGACGATGATGCCGGCGCAGATCACCAGCACCGGCAGCGCGGTCGCTTCGAGCGAGACCGCGAGCCCCTGGATCACGTTGGTGGCATGCCCCGTCTCGGACGCCTTGGCGACGCTCCTGACCGGGCGGTAGGCGGTCGAGGTGTAGTATTCGGTGATCCACACCAGGAGCCCGGTCACGGCCAGGCCGACGAGCCCGCAATAGAGCAGATGCCGCGGCTGGATGCTGCCGCCGTCGAGCGCGATCTCGGCGCTGAAGCTGCCGAAGATCTGCCAGATGGCGAGCGCGATCAGCACCGCCGAAATCGCCGCCGCCGCGACGAAACCCTTGTACAGCGCGGCCATCACGTTGTTGCTGGCGCCGAGGCGCACGAAGAACGTGCCGATCACCGAGCCGATGATGCAGACCGCGCCGATCACCAGCGGCAGGGCCATCATCGCTTCCTGGGTGGCGCCGGTGAAGAAGATCGCGCCCAGCAGCATGGTGGCGACCACGGTGACGGCGTAGGTCTCGAACAGATCGGCCGCCATGCCCGCGCAGTCGCCGACATTGTCGCCCACGTTGTCCGCGATGACGCCCGCGTTGCGGGGGTCGTCCTCGGGTATTCCGGCCTCGATCTTGCCCACCAGGTCGGCGCCGACATCGGCGCCCTTAGTGAAGATGCCGCCGCCGAGGCGGGCGAAGATCGAGATCAGCGACGCGCCGAAGCCGAGCGCCACCAGGGCTTCGAGGATATGGCGCAGCCCGGCCGGGTCGGACGGGTCGTGCACGCCGCGCAGGATCATGTAGTAGACGACGACGCCGAGCAGGCCGAGACCGACGACCAGCATCCCGGTCACCGCGCCCGACTTGAAGGCCACGTCGAGCGCCGGCCTGATGCCGCCCTCCCGGGCCGCGTTCGCGGTCCTGACATTGGCCCGGACCGAGACGTTCATGCCGATATAGCCGGCCACCCCGGACAGGATCGCGCCGATGAAGAAGCCGAGCCCGACATAGACGTCCAGCAGCAGGCCGAGGATCACGCCGACGACGACGCCGACGATGCCGATGGTCAGATACTGGCGGTTGAGATAGGCGCGCGCGCCTTCCTGGATCGCTTCGGCGATCTCCACCATGCGCTCGGTGCCGGGGCTGGCGGCGAGAATCGACCGGACCGCGTAGAGCCCGTAGAGGATCGCCAGCACGCCGCAGGCGATGACCATCCAATAGGTTGCCATCATGCTCGCAGGATTCCTTGTCTTTTCGAGACGGACACCGCCCGACGCGCGGCTATGAGCGCAGAGCCGTTTGCTCTTTGGCTGGTGAGGCTCGGATGAGCGCGCGGAACATGCCAGAACTCGATTTGCAAGGCAATATCGCGCCCCGGCGGCGGGCCGCTCAGGCCGCCGCCCGGTGCCGCGCCAGATCGAAGCGGAGCCAGACGGTGGCGATCAGCGCCATGGCGATCAGCGGGAGGGTCACGCTGTTGACGATCGCCCATCCCAAGTGATGGATCGAGGCGCCTGACAGCAGCGCGCCGACGGCCACGAAGCCCCAGATGCAGAAATCGTTGAACCCCTGGGTCTTCGCCATCTCCGCGGGGGTGTAGCACTCGGTCAGCAGGCTGGTGCCGCCGATGAACAGGAAGTTCCACCCCACCCCCAGCAGGATCAGCGCGCTCACGAAGTTGAGGTAATCGATGCCGGCGAGGTTGATCGCGACGCACAGCGCCTGGAGCAGCGCGCCGACGATCATCATGTTGGTCGCGCCGAACCGGGCGACCAGGTGGCCGGTGAAGAACGAGGGCAGGAACATGCCGACGATGTGCCACTGGATCACCGAAGCCGAGTCGCCGAACGCGAAGCCGCAATCGGCCATCGCCAGCGGCGTCACCGTCATCACGAAGGTCATCACCGCGTAGCCGGACACGGCGCCCAAGATCGCGACGATGCATTTCGGCTGGGAGAGGATGTCCAGCAGCGGGCGCTGCGGCCCGCTCTTGTCCGCCGCGCTCATCGGCGGGATGGTGAGGAACGACGCCACCAGCGCCAGCGCCAGGTAGATCACCACGATCACGGCGAAGGTGCCGGCGAAGGCTACCGGGTCGAACAGGTCCTTGGTGAACCGGGCCAGGTTGGGGCCGGTGAAAGCCGCCACCACGCCGCCCAGCAGAACCAGGGAGATCGCGCGGCTGCGCATGTCGGGCCCCGCCGTGTCGGCCGCGGCGAAGCGGAAGAACTGGCCGAAGGCGAGCATCGAGCCGATCAGCGTAACGCCGAGCGCGAACAGCCAGAAGGAGGAGACCGCGATCGCCGCGGTGGCGATCGCCGCGCCGGCGACGCCGATCATCGCCCCGGTGACGAACCCCCAGCGCCGCCCCACCCGGCGCATGTAGAGCGACGCCGGGATCGAGGTCAGCATGGTCGCCACGAACTGGAAGGCGACGGGAATGGTGGCCAGCGCCTTGTCCTCGGCGAGCGCATGGCCGATCAGCGCGGCCGAGGCGATGATCGCCGAGGTGGTGGTCATCATCAGCGCTTGCGAAAGCGCCAGCAGGGCCACGTTGCGGTTGATGCCGGAAAGGAACTGCACGGCGGCAAACTAAACCATGAGGGCGGGAAGGCGAAACGGCGCGGCGATGCGCTAAAAATGCGCGTAGCCGGCCTTGCCGATCTCCATCGGCGCGCCCTCGCGGTCGAGCACCGACACCCCCTCCCCTTCGGTCATGGTGCCGATCCGGGTAACGGGGACGGAGGCCCGCGCCGCGGCCTCGCGGACCGCGTTGCCGCGATCCGCCGGCGCGGTGAAGACCAGCTCGTAGTCGTCGCCGCCGGTCAGCAGATCGGCGATCCCGACCGCACCCCGGCCGAGCGCCGCCCGCGCCGCACCCGAGACCGGGACCCGGGCGGCCTCGATTCGGGCGCCGAGACCGGAGGCAATGCAGATATGGCCGAGATCGGCGATGAGCCCGTCGGACACGTCGACCGCCGCCGAGGCGGGCACCGCCATGCCCAGGCGGAGCCTCGGCTCGGGCAGGCGGTAGCGCGCGATGGCGGCGTCGCGGGCATGCCCGGCGAGGCCCATGTCCGCGCCTTGCAAGAGGCGCAGGCCGAGAGCGGCGTCGCCGATGGTGCCGGACACGTAGACGTGCTCGCCGGCCGCCGCGTTCGAACGCAACAGCGCCCGGCCGGCTTCGACTTCGCCGATCGCGGTGAGCGAGAGAGTTGGAGGGCCGGTCGTCGCGGCGGTGTCGCCGCCCGCCAGCGCGATGGCGAACCGCTCCTGGTCCGCCGCGAGCCCGCGCGCGAAGTCGCGCAGCCAGTCGAGATCGACCGGCTTCGGGATGGCGAGGCCGAGCAGGTAGACGCGCGGCCGCGCGCCCATCGCGGCGAGGTCCGACAGGTTGACGCGCAGCAGCTTCTGCGCGACCTGGAAGGCCGGATCGCCCGCGAGGAAATGGACTCCTTCGACCAGCATGTCGACGCTGGCCGCCAGCCGGCAACCCGGCGCGGGCTCGATCACCGCCGCGTCGTCGAGCAGACCGAACGCCCCCTCCTCGCCGGCGGCGAGCGGCGCGAACACCTCCCGGATGAACGCGAATTCACCGGGAAGCGGCCGCCCGTTCACCCGCCGCGCCTCCGGATTCGCCGAACTCGCCGCCGCGCAGCCGCTGTGCCGCGGCATCGAGGACCGCGTTGGCCATGCCCTTCTGTGCCGCGGCGAAGAACGCATCGGCGATGTCGACATATTCGGTGATGACGACGCGGGCCGGGACCTCCGGCCGGGCAAGCAGCTCGAATACCCCGGCCCGCATGATGCAGGCGAGCAGCACCTCGATCCGCCCGAGCGGCCAGGATGGGCTGAGGGCGGCGCCGAGGATGTCGTCGATCTCGCCCCGGCGCAGCGTCGTCCCGCGCAGGATCTGGGCGAACAGCGCCGATTTCGGGCGGACCGGGGTCTGGTCCTCGTCCAGCACCCCGCCGCGATGGAATTCGAGAAACTGGGACAGCACCTCCTCCAGCGGGGCGCCGGCGATCTCCATCTGGTAGAGCGCCTGCACCGCGGCGAGGCGCGCCGCGCTCAGCGGCGCCGCCGGGTTCGGACGGGGCCGGTCCGCGCCGGCGCGTGGTTCGGACATGCCCGCTACAGCCCGAAGCGCGACTTGAGCTCGATCATCGCCAGACAGGCGCGCGCCGCCGCGCCGCCGCGGTCCGCCTCCTCCCGCCGCGCGCGGTGCATCGCCTGATCGCGGTTCTCGCAGGTGAGGATGCCGTAGCCGATGGCGAGCCCGCGCCGCAGCGCGAGATCCTGAAGCCCGCGCGCGCTCTCCGCGCAGACATAGTCGTAGTGGGTGGTCTGTCCGCGGATGACGCAGCCCAGCGCGATGAAGCCGTCGAACCGGTGGGAAGGGTCCGGACCCTCCATCGCCGTTGCGGCAAGGCCGATGGTGGCCGGGATCTCGAACGCGCCCGGCACGGCGAAGCGCTCGTGAGTCGCGCCGGCGGCGTCCAGCACCGCCGTCGCCCCCTCGACGAGCGCATCGGCGATGGCCTCGTAGAACCGCGCCTCGACGATCATCACGTGCGCCGCCATCGCCACCCCTCAGAACAGGACCGGCTCGATCGGCCGGTGCCCGACGATCCTGATCCCGTAGCCCTCGAGCCCG
>JAPPGP010000148.1 GCA_028821395.1 Defluviicoccus sp. | reverse complement strand
CTGTGCGATCCCCGTCATCCCGAGCCCTCAGCCACGACTAAAAAATGGTCCTGGGCATCCGGTGATCCTGCTTGCCCGCGACCAGATGCACCCGGTAGTGGAGCGAGCCGCCGAGAGCGACGTTCATCTCCTGCAGGCCGCGGCAGACGCCGAACACCGGAACGCCCCGGTCGACGCAGGCCCGGATCAGCGGCAGGACCGTGTTGTCGCGCGGCGGGTCGCGGTACTCGTCCTCGGGAAAGGGGGGCCCGCCATAGTGGTGCGGCTCGATATTGGTGCGGCCGCCGGTGAGGAACAGGCCGTCCAGCCGGTCCGCCATGACGCCGAAATCGAAATCCTCCGCCAGCGCCGGCACGAGAAGCGGATCGGCGCCCGAGCCGTCCCGAACCGCCTTGATATAGCGTTCGCCGATGCCGTGGGTGGGGATCGAGTGCCCGGGGAGATAGACCAGACCGACCGGGATTCCGACCAGAGGGCGCGCGCCGAGCTCTCGAATTTGCATCTCTTCCGTCAAATCCCGCGCCGGCCGACCCCGGATTTCGAGCGCGATGCCTCTAGCATGCGGGCGGCGGGCCCGCAAGGCGGCGCGCCACGGTCCGTTCTCTCCGGGGGCGCCCGTCCGTGAAGGCGGGTCGCTCACTCGGCGGCGACGGAAAACTCCGGAATCGACGCACCGCCCGTCATCTCGGCGAGCTCATCCTCGAAAAAGAACTTTTCCTCGCCGAAAGCGGGCCGCAGGTGGTTGAGCCATGTCGCCTCGGGGTTGAAGGCGGCGAAGAACGGCCGTCCCACCCACTCGGGATTGCGGCCCTGGAGGAAGCGGAGGATGAACACCTTCTCGCCGCGGATTTCCTCGACGCCGAGCACCTCGACCTTGCCCGGGGTCGCGCTCATGCTGGGCCCCCGGACCGTGCGGGCGAGGCCGGAAACGCTGCGCACCGCCCGGTTGAAGATGGTCCACACCTTGTCCAGAGGCACTTCGAAGTAGCACTTGGCGCCGGTGTCCCGCTCCACGAACATGTAGTAGGGGATGATGCCGAGCGCGACCTGTTCCCGCCACATGCGCTCCCAGACCTCGGAAGAGTCGTTGACATGGGCGAGCGCCGGCGCCTGGCTGCGGATCACCGCCCCGGTGGCGCGCAGCAGGCGAATCGCCTCGCGTGCCACGTCCGTGCCGAACTCCTGCCAGTGGTTGAAATGCGCCATGATGGCCACGCTCTTGCCCGAGGCGACGACGCGCTCCAGCAGCCGTAGCATGTCGGCGGCATCGCCGTCGGTGACGAAACGCCGCGGCCAGAACGTCAGCGCCTTGGTGCCGATCCGGATATTGCGGATATGGTCGAACCGCGCATCGTCGATGAGCGGCTGGAGGTAGCGCTCCATCACGCGGGTCTTCATCACCATCGGATCGCCGCCGGTGATCAGCAGGTCGCTGACATCGGGATGGCCGGCGAGGTAGTCGTGCAGCCCGCTGGCCTCGTTGGCGGCGATCTTGTAGGTCTTGTCGCCGACGAACTGGGCCCAGCGGAAGCAGAACGAGCAATAGGCGTGGCAGGTCTGCCCCTGGCTCGGGAAGAACAGCACCGTCTCGCGGTACTTGTGTTGCAGCCCCTCCACGGTTCCCTGTTCGGTCTGCGGGATGTTCAGCTCGCGCTGGCCGGCGGGGTGCGGGTTCAGCCGGTCGCGGATGTCGGCGACCGCGGCGTTGACATCCTTCGCCGGCGCATCGCGCTTCATCAAATCCGCAACCCGGTCGAAATCCGCCTCGTCCAGCATGCCTCGCTGGGGGAAGGTGATCTGGTAGACCGGATCGCGGGGCACGTCGTCCCAGTCGATCAGACTGTCCATGACGTACCCGTTGGAGCGGAACGGCAGGACGCTGCTGACCACCTTCATGCCGAACCGGTCTTCGCGGGACAGCTTCTGCAGCTGGGGAATTTCGTCCAGATGTTTGGCCGTGATCGGGCTGAACCGGTCGGCCGAGAAATCGGGCGTCAGGGACGCCGCGGGGGAAAACCCGGCCGAAGAACCGCCGGTTTGCGCGTCGCTATGCCGCGCGCTCGCTTCAAGTTCCGAAGTCAAGGATAGTATCTCCTCTAAGACGACAGCTCCATGCCGCGCCGTCGCTTGTGCGGCGAATCTATATCCTCTCGTGCCTTACAGGTTAGTCGGCGGGCGGGAAAAGGTCAAATTCGCGCCGCAAATCGACACCGGACGCGTCGCCTCGCTCCCGGCTCACCCATCGGTCTGGGGCCTGATATAGCGGTCCGGATCGAAGTCGAACACGCTGCGGTCGATGGAACGGTTGAAGCTCGGCCGCACCAGCGCGACCCGCGTCCGCACGCCCTTGGGATCGATCACCACCCAGTTCCTGAGGACCAGCGGGTTCCGCCCGAAGGTCAGGATCACCGAGCCCGCCTCGGGATCTTCCGACCGCACGACCTCGACGCGGATCGTCTTGGCATCCATGCCGATCCCGGCGACCTGCACCTTACCCGACAGCGAGACCCTGTCGCCCACCAGAAACGCCGCGGGGGTTCGCGACAGCGGAACGTGGGTGACCTCCTCGAGCTCGGTGTCGATATAGATCAGCCAGGAACCGTTGACGTAGATCTGCAGCGTGGACGGCGGCTCGTAGTCGAGCCTCATGCTGTCGGGCCGCTCCACATAGAGCCTTCCACGAGCGAAGTCGCCGTTCGAGGAGGACTGAATGAAGTCCGATTCGATCGTCCGCAAGCTGCCGAGATAGGCTTCGATGCGCTCCACCGTCTCGGCGGCGTTCTGGGCGGCGGAGAATGCCGGCACGGCTGCGGCAAGCCCCGCGGCCAGGGCGAGCGCGGCGAACAGCCGGGCGAAGGGGGTGTGCGTCATGCGAGTGCCCTACCAATGCGCGCCAAACCGCGACCGGACCGCAAGGCTGCGGGTTCGGGCACCCTACACTATTCGGCCGCGGGCGCGAGCACCTGACGCTTGCCGACATGGTTGGGCGGGCTGATGACCCCGTCCGCCTCCATCCGCTCGATGATCCGGGCCGCCCTGTTATAGCCGATCTTGAGATGCCGCTGGACGAAGCTCGTGGAGGCCTTGCCTTCCCGGCATACCAGCGCGACCGCCTCGTCGTAGAGAGTGTCCGTCTCGCCGTCGTCGCCGAGCGGATCGACGAGCGCGGCCGGATCGTCCGCCTCGGTGACATCCTCGACGTAGTCCGGTTCGCCCTGTTCGCGCAGAAAGCCGACCACGCGCTCGACCTCCTCGTCGGTGACCAGCGGACCGTGGACGCGGCTGATCCGGCCGCCGCCGGCCATGTACAGCATGTCGCCCTGTCCCAGGAGCTGCTCGGCGCCGCCCTCGCCCAGAATCGTCCGGCTGTCGATCTTGGAGGTGACCTGAAAGCTGACCCTGGTCGGAAAATTGGCCTTGATCGTGCCGGTGATCACGTCGACGGACGGCCTCTGGGTCGCCATGATCAGGTGAATGCCGGCGGCGCGCGCCATCTGCGACAGGCGCTGAACCGCCCCTTCGACCTCCTTGCCCGAGACCAGCATCAGATCGGCCATCTCGTCCACGATCACCACGATGAAGGGAAGCGGCGTCAGGTCGATGGGCTCCTCCTCTTCCACCGGCCGGCCTTCGGCGTCGAACCCGGTTCGCACGGTGCGGGTGAGCACCTCGCCCTTTTTCCTCGCCTGCTCCAGCCGCGCGTTGAAACCGGCGATGTTGCGCACCCCGAGCGTCGACATCGCGCGGTACCTGTCCTCCATCTCGCGCACCGCCCAGCGCAGCGCGACCACCGCCTTCGCCGGATCGGTGACGACCGGCGTCAGCAGATGCGGAATCCCGTCATAGACGGAGAGCTCCAGCATCTTGGGATCGATCATGATCAGCCGGCATCGCTCGGGAGAGAGCCGGTAGAGCAAAGACAGCACCATGGTGTTGATCGCGACCGACTTGCCGGAGCCGGTGGTGCCTGCGATCAGAAGATGCGGCATGCGGGCGAGGTCGACCAGGATCGGCGTGCCGCCGATATCCTTGCCGAGAACCAGGATGAGCGAACCGCTCGCCCGGTCGAGCGCGGTGGATTCGAGCAACTCGCGCAGCGCGACGACTTCCCGCCCCCGGTTCGGCACCTCGACGCCGATCACGCTGCGCCCGGGCACCACAGCGGCGCGCACCGAAACCGCGCTCATCGACCGGGCGACATCGTCGGCAAGCCCGATCACCCGAGACGACTTGGTACCGGGCGCGGGCTCCAGCTCGTAAAGCGTCACCACCGGGCCCGGGCGCACCCGGGTGATCGTGCCCTGGACGCCGAAATCGTTGAACACCGATTCCAGCAGGCGCGCGTTTTCCTGCAGCGCATCCGCATCCACGCTCGACGAGCGCGGCCGCGGCGGCGGCGCTGCCAACAGATCGAGCGGCGGCGGCTGGTAGACGGCGCCCACGGCCTCGAAGTCGAGCTTGGGTTGGCGGCGCCTGCTGGTGCGCTCGGGCTGGCGCGGCTTGGGGGCGTCCATGGCGACGACCGGCGCGCTCTCCGCGGTGGTCCGGGCAGGCGGGGAACGGCCGACCTCCGGTTCCTGCTTTACGGATGGCGGAGTTTCCCGCGCGGAGGCGAACCGGCGCAGGGGGCTCGCGAGACCGCGCCCGGCAAAACGCGCGGCGCGCCACGCGGCGCGGCCGATGGCGAACCATTCGCGCCGCTCCATTCCCATCGCGAGCAGACAGGCCGCAAGGCCGAGGAGACCGAAGAACACGGCGACCGCCTCGCCGCCGACGGTAAGGCGCCGCAGCACCGGTTCGCTCAACGCGGCCAACGCCATTTCGCCGAGCGAGCCTCCGGCGCCACCGGGCAAGGGCCAGGAAGCCTGCACGTGCAGGGCGCTGAACGTCATGGCGCCCAGGAACAGCGCTCCCGGCAGCATGGTGAATCTGAGCCACAGCGGACCCAGCCCGCGATGCGAGGCGATCCGCCAGGCCCAGGACAGCAGGACCAGCGGCAGCAGCCAGGCCGCAAAACCCGTCGTCTGGACGAAGAAATCGGCAATCCAAGCCCCCGGAACTCCGAGCGCGTTGTGCGTTGCCGCTTCTGCCTCGCCGGGGACGAAGGACAGGTCGTCGGGACGATAGGTGTAGAGCGCGACCGCCGCCGCCGCCGCCGCCGCGCCGACGGCCAGGCCGCAGATCTCGACCAGTCGGCGCCGCAGAAAGCGGGCGAGGCGCGATGTCCGGCCGCGGCGACCGGAGACCATGACCACGGCATCGCTCGTCTCTCGCGCCCCGGCCATCACAGAACCCCGGCCAGGCGGGACAGCGCATCGCGCGCGGTATCGCGGTCGTGGACCAGCGCCACCCGGATATAGCGCCGACCCGGATCGTCCCCGTCCCCGCCGGGGCGCGCGACATAGCAGCCGGGGAGAACGCGCACCGCGGCCTCGGCCCACAGGCGGCGCGCAGCCGCTTCCCCGTCGCCGACATCGAGCCACAGGTAGAACCCCCCAGGCGGCCGGTAGAATCCGAGCCGGCCGTCGAGCAGCTCCTGCGCGATGTCGATCTTGTCGCGATAGAGCCGGCGGCTCGCTTCGACATGCCCTTCGTCCGCGAGCAAGGCTTCGGCCGCCGCCAGGAGCGGCATGGGCGGCGCCGCGCCGCCGTGGTCGCGGAGCCGGACATAGACGTCCATGAACTCGGCGTCGCCGATGGCAAACCCGACGCGCAGCCCGGGGACGCTGGAGCGCTTGGACAGCGAGTTGAAGACCACCACCTTTTCGAGCCCGCCGCCGAGATCCCGGCAGGCCTCGATCATGCCGGGCGGCGGGGAACGGCCCCGGTCGTAGATCTCGCTGTAGCATTCGTCGGAGACCAGCACGAAGTCGTGCCGGCGGGCGAGCTCGACCAGCCGCGCCAGTCGGCCGAGATCGGCGATCGCACCCTGCGGGTTGGACGGGGTGCAGAAATAGGCCAGCGCGACGCGCGCGAGGATGTCGGGATCGACACTCTCGTAATCGGGCAGGAAGCCGTCTCCCGCATCCGCGGGCACGCAGACCGGCTCCGCGCCGGCCGCGACCGCGGCGCCGAGATAGACCTGGTAGAACGGGTTGGGCATCAGAACCGCCGGTCGGCCGCCGGCCTTGCGCTCGGGCACCGCCGCCAGCGCCGCCATGAACAACGCTTCGCGGGTGCCCGAGACCGGCACCACGTTGCGCGCCGGGTCGATCGCCGTTTCCGGGCAGCGGTAGCGGCGGCAGGCCCAGGCGGCGATGGCGGTCCGCGCGCCGTCGGTCCCGCGCATCGGCGGGTAGCGGCCCCACAGCTCGTGCTCGGACAGAATCGCGTCCCGGATCATGCAGGGCGGCGCATGGCGCGGCTCGCCGAGGGAGAGCGCGATCGGCTCCAGCCCGGGCGCCGGCTGCACCGGGCCGAGCAGCGCGCGCAGGCGATCGAAGGGATAAGCGCCGATCTGAGAGAGACGGTCGTTCAGCATTGGCCGGCCATGACTCCGGGCAAGCCGCGCACTCTAGCCGCAAGCGAGGCCGGCGCACAAGCGCCGCTTCCACCCGTTACCTACAGTATATTGAGAGATTCATTCGGGTCTTACCTAGATATTGGGGCGATTCGCATCGACCCGACATGTCGGCGCGAGACCTGTCCGGCACCCCTGTGGACCGGCCGGCCGCGCTATAGTGCGAGCCGGATCGGTCGATCCCAATGCGGGAATGACGGCGGCGGCCAGGCGATGGACTTCCAGGTAGTTGTCGGCGGGGGCGGCATGGTGGGCCTCACCCTCGCCGCGGCGCTCGGTGCCGCCGGGGTGACGGTCGCGGTGGTCGACCGCAAGCCGGCATCGACGATGCGAGCGCCGTCCTTCGACGGCCGCGTATCCGCAATCGCGCGCGGCTCGCGCACCATCCTGGACGCGATCGGCGTCTGGCAGGCAATGGCGGCGGAGGCGGAACCGATCCGCGAGATTCGCGTCTCCGACGGCGCTTCGCCGCTCCACCTCCACTACGACAGCGCGGAAGTCGGCGCCGACGCGCTCGGCTATATCGTCGAGAACCGTCACATCCGCCGGTCCCTCCTCGAACGGGTCGCGGCACTGGACGGCGTGGCGCTCCTGGACGGGAGGTCGATCGGGCGGCACGAGCGCGATGCCATCGAGGCTCGCGCCGTGCTGGACGACGATCGCGTCGTTTCCGCCGCGCTCCTGGTCGCAACGGACGGCCGGGCCTCGCCGCTCCGGCGGGCGGCCGGGCTGGGCGCGGTCGAATGGCGCTACGACCAGACCGGGATCGTCTGCACCGTCGCTCACGAACGGCCGCATCGAGGCATCGCCCAGGAACGTTTCCTGCCCGCCGGCCCGTTCGCGATCCTGCCGATGACGGGTAACCGCTCGTCGATCGTCTGGACCGAGAAGGCGGACATCGCAGCGCGCATCCTCGCGCTCCCGCCGGACGGGTTCGCCGACGAGCTCGCATGGCGGTTTACCGGCTATCTCGGCGCGCTCGGCGTCGAGGGCCCGGTGTTCTCCTATCCGCTGGCGCTGACGCTGGCGGAGCGCTACACGGCGAACCGGCTCGCCGTGGCGGGCGATGCGGCGCATGCGATCCATCCGATCGCGGGCCAGGGCTTCAATCTCGGCATCCGCGACGCGGCGGCGCTCGCCGAGGTGATCGTCGATGCCGCCCGGCTGGGCCTCGACATCGGCGCGGCGACGGCGCTCGCGCGCTACGCGCGCTGGCGGCGGGCCGACAATCTGGCGATGCTCGCCGCCACCGACGGGCTGAACCGGCTGTTTTCCAACGACCGCGCCGCGCTGGCGCTGGGCCGCCGGCTGGGCCTTGCGGCGATCGGCCGGATCCCGCCCCTCAAGCGGCTGTTCATGCGCCATGCGATGGGCGAGCTCGGCGAAAAGCCGCGCCTCGCCCGGGGGATCCCCCTCTGAGCGCGGGACGGCGGCTCACGCCGCATCGATGTCGAGTATCTCCGCAACCTCCGGCCAGCTCTTGGCACCGTTGACCCTGAGCTGCTCGGTCAGCTCCGCGGGCATCCAGTCCCAGATCGCGGGCTGAAAGCTCGCCCGCGCCTTGATGTTGCCGAGCCAGGCCTCGACGCGGGGCAGCCGGCCGCCGGACCACATCCCCTGCATCGAGAGCATGTCGAGCCGCATCACATAGGGCGTCACGGCGATATCGGCGAAGCTGTACCCGTCGCCGACCAGCCAGTCGCCCTCTTGCAGCGCCTCCTCCATCTTGTGCAGGTAGCGGTCGTAGAGCTCCACCTTGCCGCGCGCGTCCGGCGCCTCGAAGCCGAGCCGCACATAGGTCTTCTTGCGCTCGTGCCAGTCCGCGGACACCGAGAAGGGCGGCGTGGAATCGAGGAATTCCTGCATCCGTTTCTCCCCCAGCGCCCGGATCGTGTGGCGGTGGGACGACATGAAGGTCAGCGCACCGCAGGCCGGGTGGAGCTCCTCGTCCACCGCCTTGGTCCAGTAGCGCACCTCGGCGCGCAGCACGGGGTCGTCGGGGCGGATCCGGCGATCCGCGAAGACGTCGTCGAGATACTCGCAGATCACCGACGATTCCCGGATCGTCGTCCCGTCATGCACCAGGGTCGGAACCACCGCCTTCGGGTTGAGCTTCCTGTATTCGGGCGTGAACTGCTCGCCCTTGAGGATGTCGATGTAATGCCCCTCCCAGGCCAGCTGCTTCTCTTCGAGATAAAGCCGCACCTTCGCCGCGCAGACGGACGAGCCGTGGTGGTAGAGCTCAAGCATGTTCTTCTTTCCCGTTGTTCGTCCGCGGCCCCGGCGCTCAGGGATCGCGGCTCAGCCCGGCGCCTTCAAGCGCCTCCAGATACTCTCGCCACAGCCTGTCCCGGTTGCGGCCCAGCTCGTACAGAAAGCTCCACGAGTACAATCCGGTATCGTGCAAGTCGTCGAAAACGATGCGCACAGCGTAGTTGCCCACCGGCTCCAGCGCCATGATGCCGACGTGACGGCGTCCGGCGACCAGCTGCTTCTGGCCCGGCCCGTGCCCGCGGACTTCGGCGGAGGGGCTCTCGACGCGCAGGAATTCCGCAGGCAAGGCAAAACAGGTCCCGTCGTCGAACTCGACTTCGAGAATCTTCTCCGCCGATCTGAGGCGCAGCGCGGTGGGCCAGGGCGTGGGTGCTTCGCGGTCCGCCACATCAGTCCCCGGCGATTCGGCGCGCCTCGTCGACCAGCATGATCGGTATGCCGTCGCGGATCGGAAAGGCCAGGCCGGCGCGGTCGCTGACCAGCTCCTGAGCCGCCTCGTCGTAGCGTAGCGGCCCCTTGGTGAGCGGACAGACCAGGATCTCGAGCAGCTTCGAATCGATCGGGCGCTGGCGGGCGCCGCGGGGCTCGGGATCTCCCGTCCCGCTCGCTGTCTCCTCTGCCATGGACGCGCCTCCCCGCCCTATTGCCTGGTCCGGCCTTCGTCGTGCGGGCTCTCGAGAAGTGCCATTTCGAGCAGGGTCATGACGATCTCGGCCCGTTCGGCGATGCCAGGGGCTTCGAGCAACGCCTGTTTCTCGCTGGTCCGGAAGGGGCACATCATCGCCAGCGAGTCGATCAGCCGGGGGTCCTCGGTGCCCTGGATCGCTTCCCAATTGGCGTCCACGTCCTGCTGGCGCAGATAGGCCCGGAGTGCGTTCAGCAGGCGCTCGCGGTCGACCGCGATCTTCGTCGTCGGCTCCGCCAGGTCGTCGCGGAAGGCGCCGAAACGTGCCCGCACCCGGCGATAGCCGTCGCGCGGAGCGAGTTCCCGGTCGACCGCGAAGCGGATCAGCCCCTTGAGGGTGATCAGGTAGCGCCCGTCTTCGGTCTCGCCGAACGAGACGATACGTCCGGCGCATCCGGTGCGGTAGACCTCGGGCTCGCCGGGGCCGGTCTGCTCCTGCTGCGGCTGGATCATGCCGACCAATCGCTGCGGCGCGGCGAGGGCGGCCGCGGTCATGTTGAGGTAGCGAGGCTCGAATATGTTGAGCGGCAGCCGGCTTCCGGGCAACAACAGCGCGCCACCGAGCGGGAATATCGGAATCTCCTCCGGCAACTCCTCGAATTCCGGGTCGAACGGAGCGGCCATCAGGAGAACAGGATGGCGGACAGCTTGCGCCGTCCGGCGACGGTGACCGGGTCGGTCGGACCCAGCACCTCGAACAGCTCGAGCAGCTGCTTGCGCGCCGCCTGGTCGTTCCATTCCCGTGCCCGGCCGACGATTTCGACCAGCGCGTCGATCGCCTCCTCGTTGCGGCCCTCGGCATGGAGGGCAAGCGCGAGGTCGAAGCGGGCCTGGTGGTCGTCGGGATCGGACTCGAGCCGGGACAGCAATTCGCCCCGATCGCCGGCATCCGCGGTCTTCTCGGCCAGTGCCAGCGCCGACGCGGCGGCTTCGGCGTCCGCGCTGCCGCGCGCATCCTCGGGCAGGGTCGCGAATATCTCGCGGGCCCGGTCGACTTCGCCTTGGCCGACCAGCGCCCGGGTCAGGCCGGCGATCCCGGCGGCGTTGTCCGGGGCGTGCTGGACCACCTGGGCATAGATCGAGGCGGCGGCGCCGAAATCCTTGGCGGCCAGGCGTTCCGCAGCCTGGGCCAGGGCTTCGTCGAGCGGCGAGGCGACCGCCGTACCCGCCGACTTCACCAGCTTGTCGATGAACGCCTTCACCTGGCTTTCCGGCAGCGCACCCTGGAACGCATCCACCGGTCGCCCACCGGAAAACGCGAACACCGCGGGGATCGACTGGATACGGAGCTGCTGGGCGATCTCGGGGTTCTGGTCGATGTCGATCTTGACCAGCCTGACCCCCCCGTTCGCGGCGCGGACCACCTTCTCGAGGACGGGGCCGAGCTGTTTGCAGGGCCCGCACCAGGGCGCCCAGAAATCGACCACGACGGGCGCGTCCATCGAAGCCTCGATCACCTCCGCCATGAATGTGGCGGTCGAGCCGTCCTTGATCAGGTCGGCGGGCGTATCGACCGGCTGTCCCAAGATCGTTTCCATCGTGCTGTTCCGTGCCTCGAATCCGCTGGGCCGCGGCCGCCGGAGACGGCCCGGGAGAACCGCGACAACATGGGCGAGGAGGCTTGCCGAAGCAAGCCCGGAGCATCAGCCCGCCGTGGCCCGCGCGAGATCCACGACCGCCGGACGGTGGCCGAGCGCGCCGATGAAACGCAGCAGGTCGGCGGGGGCGATCGCCGTCGTGGCGTCGTTCGTCAAGGGATGGAAATGGGCCCGTTCGGCCTCCATCACGCCGGCATCGATGATCACCCGAACCGCGTTCGCGTCGTCGTTGATCAAGGCGAAGGGGGTGACCGCCCCGGGCACCACGCCGAGATGGGCGGCGAGCCGCTCGGGGCTGGCGAAGGAGAGCCGGGCGGCGCCGATCAGCCCGGCCAGCGCCTTCAGGTCGATGCGCCGATCCTCCAGCGCCACGACCAGCCACAGCGCGCCCTTCTTGTCCTTGAGGAAGAGCGACTTGCAGTGCGCGCCTGGCAGGTCGCCGCGCAGCTCGCGGCTCTCCTCGACGGTGAACACTGGGGCATGGCGCTGGGTCTCGGTGGCGATCCCGAGGGAATCGAGCCGCTCGAACAGCACTCTCTGCCGTGCGGCGGTCGTGTCCGGCGAAACCGTCTCGCTCATCATGTCCTCCAACGCGGCGCTTGAACTGGGCTGGCGCCGGCGAATATACTCCCGCGCGCCGGCGCGGGTGTAGCTCAGGGGTAGAGCGCAACCTTGCCAAGGTTGAAGTCGTCGGTTCGAATCCGATCACCCGCTCCAATCCGCCCCGGGATCACGGATTCTACCCATGAACAATGTCGGCAATTGGGTGATCGGCGGCAGCTCCGCGGTGCTCGGCGTGGCCGGGCTGTTCGTCAGCGCGCAGGCCGACCCCGGCAGCGTCGGCTATTACGGCGGGCTTGCCATGTTCGCCATCTGCATTCTCTTCATCATGCACCTGATCCGGACGTCGGACAGCCACGGCTGAGCCGCCAGCCCTTCTTGCGGGCGACGATGTGGAAGATGTGCCAGTGCTTGGGCCGCCCGCGCGGGGTGACGCTGTCGTCCTCTTCCTCGCGCAGATACTCGACCTCGAACCCGTGGAGCAGCGAATCGACCTCCCGGGCTGAGTGAAAGGTTATCGAAGGGTCGCCGAACCACTCGTCCCGGTCGCCGTAGAGCTGGCCCGCGAAGCGCCCGCCGGGCCCGAGGGAGCCGGCGATCCGCGACCACAACGCCGGAAACGACCGGGGCGGGCAGAGCGGCAGCGCGAAGCTCGAATTCACCAGCTCGGCCGCCGGCCACTCGATCTCTTCGAACCGGCCGATCCGGGTCTCCAGCCTGCCGGTCGGGGGCAGGTTCTCGCGCGCGGTCAGCCGTTCGATGGCCGTCGCCTCGGCGTCGATGGCGAGCACCGTCCAGCCGCGGCGCAGCATCTCGGCAATATCGCGCCCCCCGCCGCAGCCCAGGTCGACGGCGCGGCGCGGGCCGCCGGGCTCGCGCTCGAAGGCGTCGAGCGCGCGGAGGAGGGTCTCGCGCGGCGGGCGCCGGCCGGTCTTGTCGTAGTAGTCGGACCACGCCCCGGGGCCAACCGCGGGCGTCGCCCGGGGCTCGTGCATCGCGGGACTTACGCGCGCAGCTCGGCCGGCGGGAAGTTGCCCGCGCGGCTGACCATCGCCGGCACCTTGCGGCCGAGCTGCGTCTCGATCCAGCCGGCGGTCTCGATCAGCGCCTCGATGTCGATGCCGGTCTCCACGCCGAGCCGGTGCAGCATGTAGATCAGGTCCTCCGAGGGGATATTGCCGGTTGCCGCCGGCGCGAAGGGACAGCCGCCGATGCCGCCGATGCTCGCATCGAGCGCATGCACCCCCGCCTCCACCGCAGCGAAGGCGTTGGCGATCCCGGTGTTGCGTGTGTTGTGAAAATGCCCGCGTAGCTGCACCCCGGGCGCGAGCCGGGCGGCTTCGGCGAACATCTCGGCGACCTCGCCCGGGGCGGCCACCCCGATGGTGTCGGCGATGCCGATCTCGAACAGGCCGAGGCCGGCGCAATGGGCGATCAGCCCGTGCACCCGTTCCGGCTCGACCTGTCCCTGGAACGGGCAGCCGAAGGCGGCGCTGATCGTCGCGCTGCACCGGATGCCGGCGGCGCGGGCGGTGCCGGCGATGTCGTCGAGGACGCGCATCCCCTGCTCGATCGTGGTTCCCTGGTTGCGCTCGGAGAAGGCATCGCTGGCAACCAGCGCGTAGTTGACCTCCCGGCAGCCCGCCTCTGCCGCACGGTCGAAGCCGCGCGGGTTGAGCACCAGCCCGATATAGGTCACGCCGTCGTCCTTCGGCAGTCCGGCCATGACGGCCTCGGCATCGGCCATCTGGGGGACGCGTTTGGGGTTTACGAAGCTCGCCGCCTCGACCCGCTTCACGCCCGCCGCGACGGCGCGACGTATCAGCTCCAGCTTGACGTCGGTCGACAGGATCTCGGGCTCGTTCTGCAGCCCGTCCCGGGGCGAGACCTCGACCAGTTCGATGTGGCGGACGGACATCGGAAGCTCCTCGCAGCGGGGTGAATCGATTTTCGGGCAAGCGCGCCGGCTTCACAATCGAATTCGGCGGCCCGTCCCGGGGGCGGGGCTTCGTTGCCGCAACCGGCCGGTTTCGGCTAGACTGGCGGCGTGTCGCTCGGCGCCGCGGTGAAGCGCTGTTGGCCGGGAAACGATCGGTGGGTGCGATGAACGATTGCCCGGCCCTGGTTCTGAACGCGGATTTCCGCCCGCTCAGCTATTTCCCGCTGTCGCTGTGGTCCTGGCAGGAGACCGTGAAGGCGGTCTTCCTCGAGCGCGTGAACATCATCTCGGAATACGACCGCGAGGTGCGCTCGCCGGGCTTCTCGATGCGCCTGCCGAGCGTGATCGCGCTCAAGCGCTACATCCCGATGTCGCGACGGCCGGCCTTCACCCGTTTCAACGTGTTTCTGCGCGACCGCTTCGAGTGCCAGTATTGCGGCGGCTCGCCGGGCACGCCGGAGCTCACCTTCGACCACGTCGTGCCCCGGTCGCGCGGCGGGCGGACGAGCTGGGTCAACGTGGTCAGCGCCTGCACCGCGTGCAACCTGCGCAAGGGCAACCGGCTGCCGCAGGAATGCGGGCTGCGCCCGAGGCGCATGCCGGTCGAGCCGTCGAACGCACTGCTGCAGCAGCACGGCCGCGCCTTCCCACCCAACTATCTGCACGATAGCTGGCGCGACTTCCTGTACTGGGATTCGGAGCTCGATTCCGGTTAGTGCCGCTTGGCGCTGACCACCAGGGCGTCGACCGTCTCCTCGCCGAGAGCGCGGACCGCTTCCAGCCGGTGCAGCCCCTCGACCAGGACATAGCGCGCCTCGTCGCGGCGCACATGGATCGGGTTCTTGAGACCGTTCTCCAGGATGTCGAGGGCGAGCGCGTCGACCTTGGCGTCGTCCCGCATGCGGCGCCGCTTGGCCGGGACGTAGATCTCGTCGAGCGCGATCGGGACCGACTCGAGCAACGCGCCTCCTTTTGGCGTCCCGGGCCGGCGCGGAATCGTGTAATGTCGCCGCCGCGTCGCCTTCGGTATCTTCGGCAAGAATCCGGCGGGGGTCAAACGGGACGGACGGGATGCAGCCGGTCAAGGTCACACTCTATCGCTGGGCGGGCGCCTGGGGTCCGTTCAAGGTCAAGATCCCGTGCGGCGAATGCTCGCTGACCCGGGACGTGATCGCCGACGTGATCGAGACCGAGCTCGGCGGCGTCCCCGTCGAGGTCGATACCCGCGACTGGCTGTCGGAATGGTGGAAACCCCTGCCCAAGGGCGGCTGGCATGCGCCGATCGTGCTGGTGGAGGGCCGCATCGTCAGCCAGGGCGCGGCGCTCAACCGGGGCGTGCTGACCCAGGCGATCATCGAGGCCCACGCCAGGCGCGCTCCGATCTCGGGCAACCGGCTGTTCGGCAAGGCGACCTGCCCGCACTGCGTCCGCGCCAAGGGCTATCTCGACCAGGCGGGAATAGACTACGCCTATCACGACGTGGTGCGCGAGCCGGCGGCGCTCTACGAGATGCTGGCGCGGGTGAAGCCGATCGTCGGCCCCAAGACGCCGATCACGGTGCCGCAGATCTGGATCGACGGAGACTATGTCGGCGGCGCGGACGCGCTGGCCGAGATCGTCGAGCGCGAGGTCGAGCCCAACCCGGACCGCGGCCAGTGCTCGATCTCGCCGGGCCGGCTCGGACAGGCCAGGCGCGCAGCGTAAGGCGGGCGCGCGGTTGAGCGATATCCGTCTCGCGCTCCGCGACGGCTGAGGGGGTCCGGCTTGCGCTGCGAAGTGGTCGCCATCGGCACCGAACTGCTGCTCGGACAGATCGTCGACACCAACTCGTCCTGGATCGGCGAGCGGCTGGCGCTGATCGGCATCGACTCCCACTTCCAGGTCAAGGTCGGCGACAACCCCGAGCGCATGGCGTTCTGCATCCGCCAGGCGCTAGAGCGCAGCGACGCGGTGATCTGCTGCGGCGGGCTGGGGCCGACCCAGGACGACATCACCCGCGAGGTGATCGCCCGGGTGATGGGGGTGGAGCTCCGCCGCGACCCGGCGGTGGAGCAGCGCATCGTCGACCTGTTCAGGGCGCGCGGCCGGGTCATGACCGAGAACAACCGTCGCCAGGCCGACATCCCGCTCGGCGGGCGGCCGATCGACCAGATGCCGGGCACCGCGCCCGGCCTGGTCTGCCCGGTCGGCGAAAAGGTGATCTACGCCCTTCCCGGCGTGCCCTACGAGATGCGCGAGATGATGGAGGGAACGGTGCTGCCCGACCTCCAGAGGCGTTCCGGCGGTGCGGCGGTCATCCGCAGCCGAGTGCTGCGCACCTGGGGGCAGAGCGAGTCGGGGCTCGCCGAGATCCTCGCCGGGCGGATCCGCGCGCTCGACGGGATCGGCAACCCGACGCTTGCCTTCCAGGCGTCCGGCGCCGACGGGCTCAAGGTGCGGATCACCGCCAAGGCCGCCGACGAGGCCGCCGCCGCCGCGATCCTGGCCGAGGAGGAGAAGCTGGTCCGCGAGCTTCTGGGCGACGTGATCTTCGGCGTCGACGAGGAGACCATGGAATCGGTGGTGCTCGCGGCGCTCCGCGGGTCCGGCCGCACCCTCGCTGCGGCGGAAGGCTTTACCGGCGGGCTCGTCGCGGCGCGGCTCACCCGGCTCGACCCGGAGATGGAGGTTTTTGTCGGCGGCCGGCTCGGACCGAGGGGCGGGGCGGAAGACGCGGCGTCGACCGGGGAGGCGCGCGCGGCGGAGGCGGCGATGCGGGTTCGCACCGCGCTCGGCGCCTCCATCGGCATCGCCGCGATCGGCCGCGAGAAGGGCGAGGACGTCCCGCCCGGGACCGCCCGCATGGCGGTCGCCGCGGGCGGGGACACGCGCACCCACAGCGTCGCGCTGCCCGGCGACCGCAAGCAGGCGCGGGAATACGCGGTCATCCACCTGCTGAGCTTTCTCAGGCGCACCCTGCTCGCCTGAGAGCGGTTCGCCTTGGGCGGGGGAATGCGCTAACCTTGGCGCCGAAACCGCCCTCGAACGGGAAGCTCGGGAGACGGCGCTTGCGCCTTTCCATCGGCCATGTCGGGCTCCACGTCCGCGACCTCGAAGAGGAGATCGCCTTCCTGGAGCTGATCGGCGGCGAGCTCACCTGCATCGACCGGGCGCCGGTCGGCCGAGTCGCCTTCGTCTCGCTGGACGGCGAGCGGCACCATTCGCTCGCCCTGTTCGAGGACGGCCGCAGGCTGCCGAGCGGCAATTCCAAGACCGAGCCCGCCGGCGTCCACCACATCGCGCTGCCGGCCGCGAGCATCGACGAGGTCAAGTCCTGGGAGCGGAAGCTTGCTTCCGCCGGGATCGAGATCGACGGCCCCCATGTGCAGGGCCCCGAGGGCGGAGGGCTCGACGGCGGCAGCGGCAGCTACGCGATCTTCTTCAACGATCCCAACGGCATCTGCTTCGAGATCTATGCCGGTGCCATGACCCTGCCGGAGTTCCGCCGCGCTGAGGCCGCGAAGACGGCGGCCAAGTGACGTGTGTTTCAACTGGATGCAGCGCGATTCGGCTACAAATGCGATACTTCCACAAACTACGCGGCACGGTGTTCAACGAACTGTCGGCATGTCGAACTTCTAGTGGTGCGCAAGAACACTAGTCCACAATTAGGTGCCCAATCATGACGGAAAATGCCCAAGCGATGGTCAATGCCGATGGCGAGAGGAACGAAACATCGCGGCCAACGGTCTTTTCGGACCAAAGGACGATCCAGGCACCCCTGTTCGACTTTCCGCCGGACTTGATACCAAATGAACGTCTCAAAATGGATGGCTTGGACTTTCTTGGCCGCCTACCCGAAGCGACTATCCCGGTAGCGTTTCTGGACCCGCAATATCGTGGCTTACTTGAAAAGTTGAAATACGGGAATGAGGGTGAACAGCGAGGTAAACGGCGCGCTTTGTTGGAGCAAATGTCAGAGGCGACCATTGGTCAGTTCATCCGCGGCATCGATCGCGCCCTACTGCCATCCGGTCACCTCTTTCTTTGGATCGACAAATTCCACCTTTGCCAAGGCTTTAGGGATTGGCTCAACGGTACACGGCTGGATGTCGTCGATCTAATTACATGGGACAAAGAAACGTTCGGTATGGGTTATCGTACAAGACGCCGCGCGGAATATTGCATTGTCCTTCAGAAGGAACCGCGTCGCGCAAAGGGTGTTTGGAAGGTCCACACCATTGCAGACATATTTGAAGGAAAGGCTGACCGGAAAGCACATCCGCATGCCAAGCCTGTCCAGCTTCAAGGCGATCTCATGGAAGCTGTTAGCAATGAAGGCGACATTGTCATCGATCCGGCTGCTGGCTCATACTCTGTGTTGGAAGCGGCTCTCCAACGAGGACGAACTTTCTTGGGCTGCGATATTGTGGGGTAGCAATGGCACGACTTCGAGATGCAGCGCCCAAGAATGTTTCCGGCGCCTACGTACGGCTGTTTGGAGATCCAGAATTGGGAGCGCTGGCCAGCAAAATACAATCGGCCGTAATCGCGTCTGGCAACGAATTGGAACGTATGATCGCAGACATGGTTCCCAATGTCTTGGACCTTGATGAGTTCTTGGAACAAGAAATAATGAAAAACGGCGTTCGTCTGGTTAGAAAGAAGCAAATGAAGGATTGTCGCACGCTCGATTTTTCTGGTGCCGAGCCGGACTTTATGGTGTTCAAGAGACGACGCGGAAAACAGAGCTGCCACATAATTGAACTCAAAGATGGACACGTTTTTGACACTAAGAAGGCAAGTGCCGAACATCAGACTATTCACCGGTTCATCGAACGGAACGCGCGCCACATTCGCTATACCGTTTCCGCACATTTTTGTGCGTTTAACCAAGAAAACAAAACCGCGATATTTGAAGGATTCAAATAGAAAATCGCGATGGAAGAAGCAATGACAGGTCGAGAATTTTGCAAATTGTTGGAAATCGACTACGATGAAATAATTGAAGGAAGGAAAGCTCATGCACCAGACAATGTGGAATTTCTATTGTCGGAGTTGGTCGGAATTCCTCGAATTCGACGGCGCTTAGAGCGGCTCTTATAGCTAACTTAGCTAAGGCTTCCGATTTTGGGGAGCGCGATTTAGTTTCGTACAATGAGTAGGACTTGCGATATGTTTGATTCGGAATGTTGGTATAGAATTTAGATGCTGAAGACCGGCGCGGAGCATCTGGAAAGCCTGCGCGACGGGCGCAAGGTCTATATCGGAAGGGAGACGGTGGACGACGTCACCGCCCACCCCGCGTTCCGCAACGGCGCCCGGTCGTTCGCGATGCTGTACGACCGCAAGCGCGATCCCGAGAACCTCGACGTCATGTCCTTCGAGGAGGACGGCGAGCGCTATTCGAGCTGGTTCCTGATGCCGCGGACCAGGGACGACCTCCGCAAGCGGACGGAGACCCATCGCCGGATCGCGTCGTGGACCCACGGCCTGCTGGGCCGCTCGCCCGACCACGTCGCGAGCTTCGTCACCGGGCTCGCCATGCGCCCCGACCTGTTCGACGGCATCCGGCAGGGTTTCGGCGACAACATGGTGCGCTACTACCGGCACATGCGCGAGAACGACGTGTGCGCGACCTACACGGTGCTGCCGCCGCAGGGCGCCCGCAGCCCGGAGATGTACGAGCGCGAGGGCATGACGGTGCCGACGCTCCGGGTGACCGGCGAGGACGATGCGGGCGTCACCCTCAACGGCATGAAGATGCTGGGGACCTCGGCGATCTTCGCCAACGAGACCTGGGTCGGCAATCTGCTCCCGCTCGGCCCCGACCAGGTCAAGGAGTCGATCACCTGCGGCGTGCCGCTCAATGCCGAGGGCGTCTCGATCTGGTCGCGCAAGCCGTTCGAGCAACATGCGGTGAGCGAGTTCGACAACCCGCTCGCCTGGCGCTTCGACGAGACCGATTCGATGGTCATCTTCAAGGACGTGAAGGTGCCCTGGGAGCGCGTCGTGGTGCACGACAACGCCGAGATGTCGCGCGAGATCTATGTGCGCTCGCCGAGCCACGTGATGGGCAACCACCAGTCCAACATCCGCTTCCTGGAGAAGATGAAGCTGATCCTCGCGGTCGCCCGGCGGGTGACCGACATGAACAATGTGGGCCACATCCCGGCGGTCCAGACCACGCTCGGCGATCTCGCCGCCAAGCTGTCCGGGCTGGAGGCGATGATCTTGGGCCAGATCGAGAATTGCGAGGAATTTGCGCCCGGCTATGTCAACGCGAACCGGCGCTACATGTATGCCGCGCTCCACTTCTGCACCAACGCCTACGGGCAGATATGCGACACCGTGCGCGAGCTGCTGGGCGGCGGGCCGTTCCAGATGCCGGCCGACATCTCGGTGGTCCGCGACCCGGAGATGCGCGAGACCTTCGAGACCTACTGGTCGGTCCCCGGCCAGAGCGCGGTCGAGCGGATGAAGATCCTCAAGCTCGCCTGGGACCTGCTGGGCTCGGAGTTCGCCGGACGCCACGCGCAGTACGAGAAGTTTTACGCGGGCCCCGGCTTCGTGGTCTCGGGCTACGGCTACCGGCATCTGCCGTGGGAGGAATACGAGGCGGCGCTCGACGAGACGATGAGCCGCTACGACGTGCCCGAGGACGGCGATTGAGCGGCGGCGCGGTCGCCATCGCGGTGGACGGGGCGCGACTCCACGGCGAATGGTGCGCGGGGCCGGTTGCGGGCAGGCCCGCGCTGGTCTTTCTCCATGACGGGTTGGGATCGGTCGCAACATGGCGCGGCCTGCCGGGACGGCTCGGCCGTCGTCTCGGGGTCGGCGCCTTCGCCTACGACCGGTGGGGTTACGGCCGGTCGGACGGGCGGGTCCCCTTCCCGGTCGACTTCATCGAGCAGGAGGCGGCGCGGCTCGCGGACATCCGCCGCATTGCCGGGATCGCAGACCACGCCGTCGTCGGGCACAGCGACGGCGGCACCATCGCGCTACTGTATGCGGCGCGGAACCCGGCCGGGCTCAAGGCGACGGTGAGCGTGTCGTCCCACGTTCATCGCGACCCGCTGGCGGAAGCGCATCTCAAGCGCATCGGGAATCATGCGGCCGAGGGGTCGCTTCCCGCGTGGATGGCCCGGTTTCACGGCGACAAGGCGACGGACGTGGCTTCCTGCTGGTCCGCGACCTGGCTGGAAATCTTCGCCGCCGACTGGAACATCGCGCCGGCGCTCGAGGAGATCGCCGGACCGCTACTCGCGCTGCACGGGGAGAACGACGCCCACGGTGTCGCCGAACAACTGCACAGCATCGCCCGCGCCGTGCCGCACGCCGACGCGCGGCTGCTCCCCGGCATCGACCACTTCCCGCATCTCGAAGACCCGGAGGGAACGGAGGCGGAGATCGCAGCCTTCCTCGCGGACACGCTCGACCTGCAGGGGGGCTAGCTTCCCCCGATCGCCCGGCGGACGGCGTCGGAGTCCTGCTTCTTGACGACCAGGGGGCGCTGGGTCTTGGCGTAGGTGTGCTTCTCGACCAGCCGTCCGTCGCGGAAATGCAGCAGGTCGAGACCGCGCCATCCGCCGCCCCGCTCGCCGCTCTCGACGGTCAGCATCCAGCTGATCATCGCCTTGCCGGAGTCCACGTCGAGGAACATGTCCTCGGTGTGGAAGCGCATCTTGCCGTACTTGCCTTCGAATTGCGGCTCGAAGGCGGCGCGGATCGCGTCCTTGCCGACATGGCGTTCGCCGTGGAACTCGTCGTAGATCGCATCGTCGGCGAAATAGGCCATCACCTCCTCGATGCTCTCGCGGTTGAAGGCCTCGGTGAAATCCTCGACCCACTCTCCCAACTCTTCGCGGCTCACGCCCATTCTGTCCTCCGGTTTAGCGCCCCGTCGTGAGCACCATCTTACCCCGCACCCCGTGCTCCTGAAACATCGGGATCACCGACTGGAAATCCTCCAGCGCGTGGACGCCGGTGACCTGGGGGTTGATATCGCCGCGTTCGCACATCGCCATCAGCTCGGCGACCGCGCCCGCCATCAGCTCGGGCCGGTGGCGGAAGTGGAGGTCGAGCGCGACGCCCATCATCGTCAGGTTGCGCACGTTGAAATAGCCCGCCCTGGCCTCCGGGATGCGCCCGGCGGCGAAGCCCACGGCGAGGATCCGCCCGGAGAAGGCGAGCGCGCGGATCGCGGCATCGAAGAAGTCGCCGCCGATGGGGTCGAGAACGATGTCGACGCCGCGCTGGCCGGTCACCGCGTAGACCTGCTCGCGCAGCGAGTCGCGGACATCGTCGCCCGACAGGTCGATGACGTGATCGGCGCCATGCGCCTCGATCAGCGCCACCCGCTCGGGCGACATCGAGGTCGACCCGGCGATCGCGGTGGCGCCGTTCGCCTTGGCGATCTCGATCGCCGCCAGCCCGACGCCGCCCGAGGCGCCGAGCACGAGAACGGCATCGCCGGCGGCGATCTGAGCCCGGACGACCAGCGCGACGTAGGCGGTGAGATACGTGGTCATCATCCCGGCGCCGGTCACGAAATCGACCTTGTCGGGCAGCGCCCAGCAGCGTTCCTTCGGCACCGCCCGCCGCTCGGCATAGGCGCCGAAGGTATAGACCGAGGCCACCCGGTCGCCCGGCTCGACATTGCTCACATCGGCGCCGACGGCGGCGACCGTCCCCGCCGCGTCGCGACCCGGCACGAACGGCGTCTCGGGCTTTACCTGGTAGCGGCCCTGCATCATCAGCGTGTCGGGGTAGTTGAGCCCGATCGCGTGGATGTCGATCAGCACCTCGTCCGGCCCGGGAACCGGATCGTCCACCTCTTCCAGCCCGTGCGTCTCCAGCGGCCCGAACTCGCGGACGACCACACCGCGCATGACGTTCTCCCCCTCAGGATTGCGGCCGGGAACCTATCACCCGGCCCGGCCCGGCGGAACCCACGGCCCACGGCTTGACCCCCGCCGGGCGCGCGAGGACTATCGCGCCGGTTTTTGGCTAGAGGAGCACGATGCCATGAAGCGGCGCGTCGGCGGGACCGAGCCCGGGGCCGAGCACGATCTCGCGATCCCCTTCACCTCGGTGAGGGCGCTGCTCGACGCCTACCGGGCGCGCGATGCCGACCGGGTGGCGCTGGTCGACCTCGACCAGGGGCGCTCGATCACCTGGGGCGAGCTTCATGCGGAGGCCAACCGCATCGCCAACTTTCTCGGCCAGCGCGGGATCGGGCGGGGCGACTATGTCGCGGTGCTGTCCAACGAGCGGCTGGAGAAGCTGATCCTGTGGATGGGCATCTGGCGCGCCGGCGCGGCGATCTGCCCGATCAACGTGGAGATGAATATCGGCTATATCGCCCGCATCCTGCGCGCCATCGGCCCCAAGCTCACGCTGTGGCACGAGGCGATGGACGGACCCCGCATGACCGACGGCGTGGGCGGCGAGATCCACCGCTTCGGGAGCTGGCAGGGCGGCGCGGACCCGGACGAGTTCTTCGCCAGAATCGCCGCCGTCCCGGCCGCGCCCGAGCTCGCTTTCGACAACGCGGCGGGCGACATCGGCAGCATCTACTGCACCTCGGGCACCACGGACGAGCCCAAGCTGTTCGTCTGCGACATGCTGGGGCACTGGCTGTTCGGGCTGTCGACGATCGACTTTCTCGACCTCACCGAGGCCGACCGCACGCTGGAATACCGCTCCTTCGGCTGGAACTCGGCCCAGGGGGCGAGCCTGCTGCCGTGGATGCAGACCGGCTGCACGCTGCATTTCGCGCGGCGCTTCTCGCACAGCCGGTTCTTCGAGTGGATCAGGGACAACCGGATCACTTTCGCGATCGGCATCCCGACGGTGATCAACATGCTGCTCGACGACCCGGTCGAGATCGAGCGTGCGGACATCGCCTCGCTCCGCTTCATGAGCTCGAGCACCGCGCCGCTCGCGCCCGAGCGCTGGCAGCAGTTCGAGGACCGCTACGGCGTCGGCCTCTTGCAATTCTACGGCTGCTCGGAGGGCGGCTGGGTGTGCGGCAACCGGCACGACTACTGCCGCAAGGGAACCGTCGGCCCGCCAGCCAAGCACCAGGAATTGCTGATCGTCGACGAGGACGGCAAGCGCTGCCCGCCGGGCGTCGAGGGCGAGGTCACGCTGGGCGGGCCGCAATGCGTGGTCGCCTCGATGTCGGTCGACGGGGAGTGGGAGGAGTTGAGGGGACGGCGCATCCATCTCGGCGATCTCGGCGTGATGGACGCGGACGGCTTCATCACCGTGACCGGCCGCCTCAAGGACCTGATCATCCGCGGCGGCGTCAATATCGCGCCCGCCGAGATCGACAACGTACTGCTGCGCCACCCGGGCGTGCACGAGGCCGCCGCCGTCGGCGTGCCGGACCCGATCTACGGCGAGGAAGTCGTCTGCTATGTCGTCGGGCGTTCGGGCGAGAGCCTGACGGAGGCCGAGATCGCCGCACACTGCAAGGCCAGCCTGCCCGACTACCGGGTGCCCAAGGAGATCCACTTCGTCGATGCGCTGCCCAAGAACGACCGCGGCAAGGTGCGCCGGCCCGACCTTCGCGCGCTGTGGGAGGCAGCCCGGGCCGGTTAGACCGAAACCGTACCGGCCCCCACCTGGCGGTCTGTTTTCGCTATGGCAACCGGTGATCGATTGTTTTGCCGGAAATGCCGGTTTTCTTTGCAATTCGCGCCGGGGGCCGTAAATTTGGCGCCCGGCTCGGGCTCCGGCCCGGGCCCGTTCTTGCATGAGAGCAAGGCGCGTGGCGGCGGGATGGGCCCGCCGCCCGTTGAAGCCGCCGACTAACGCGGCGACACACGGCTCCGACCGCCGACAAACGCGGTCATGCGGAGACGCCAAGAGGAGACCTCATGAGCACGGCCAAGAAGGAAGCGCTCGGCGCGCCCGCCGAAGCGATCAACGATCTGCGCAATTCGCTGGAATGGCTCAGGTCGGAAGGCGACCTGATCGAGACCGACAAGGAGGTCGATCCCGACCTCGAGCTGACCGCGATCCAGAAGCAGATGGATGGCGGCTGCCCGATCCTGTTCAACCACGTCAAGGGCAAGCCCAACCACCGCCTGCTCACCAATCTGTTCGGCGACATCGAGGTGATCAACAAGATGTTCGGCTGGACCGACAACACCGACCGCACGCGCCGGCTCGCGCATGCGCTGTCGCACCCGCTGCCACCGGAGATCATCCCGCAGGACCAGGCGCCCTGCCAGCAGCACGTCATCGAGAACCCGGTCGACGTCAACGAGCACATGGTGCCGATCCGCCACACCACCTACGAGCCCGAGCTCACCGTGGGATCCGGCAACCGGGTGGTGACGGGCGATTATTTCGACGGCGGCTCGGATCTCGGCTACAACCGGATGAACTTCCGCTGGGGCAATGTCGGCACCTTCCAGATCTCGCCCGGCTCGCATATGTGGCAGGTCGTCTCCAAGCACTACAAGGACGACACGCCGGTGCCGATCACCATGTGCTTCGGCGTGCCGCCGTCCTGCACGCTGCTCGCGGGCGCCGGCTTCGACTACGTGATCCTGCCGCAGGGCTGCGACGAGATCGGCATCGCCGGCGCGGTGCAGGGCTCGCCGGTGCGCATGGTCAAGGCGCGCACCGTGGACGCGCTGGCGCTGGCCGACTGCGAGCTGGTGCTGGAAGGCTATGTCAACCCGCGCGACCGCCGCTACGAGACCGCCGAGGCCGAGGAGGCCGGGGTCCAGGGACGCTTCCACTTCCACCCGGAATGGGCGGGCTATATGGGCAAGGCCTACAAGGCGCCGACCTTCCACGTCACCGGCGTCACCATGCGCGACCCGGCGACCAAGCCGATCATTTTCGCGCTCGGCGTCCACACGCTCGACGACCACAACATCGACACCACGGTGCGCGAATCCGCGATGTTCGAGCTGTGCGAGCGCATGCAGCCCGGCATCATCCAGGACTGCGTCATCCCCTACTGCATGACCGACTGGGGCGGCGCGATCATCCAGGTCAAGAAGCGCAACCGGATCGACGAGGGCTGGCAGCGCAACTTCATGTCGGCGATCCTCTCGACCTCGCAGGGATCCAGGCTCTGCATCGCGGTCTCCGAGGACACCGACCCCTACGACATGGACGACGTGATGTGGTGCCTGACGACGAGGGTGAACCCGCATACCGACATCCTCAACCCGATCCCGGGCGGGCGCGGCCAGACCTTCATGCCGGCCGAGCGCATGACCGCCGGCGACCGCGAATGGACGGCGTCCAACACCCGGTTCGAGGGCGGCATGGGGATCGACGCGACCGTGCCGTTCGGCTTCGAGAGCGACTTCCTGAGGCCGGTCTACCCGATCGAGAAGGTGACCCTGGACGACTTCTTCACCGACGACCAGATCGCCAACGCCAAGGGCCGCATGAAGGGCTGGGTCCACTCGCTGGCGCGCACCGGCCGGTAGGGCCGGCGCCTACCGGCCACAGTGACGACGAGGCGGTCTTCGGGCCGCCTCGTAAATTTCAACCCATGCGCCAGCGGGTTGCTCGCGATAGTGCCTCCCGTACCCAGCCCTTCATTCTCTCCGGCTAATCCGAACGGCCGTCCCGGATCCCGCTCTTGGTCCGCGGCATTCCTGCTTTCGCGGTGCCGCGGCCTCCGGTCAGGTGCCCTCGATCTCATGCCGAGCCGCCGTCGCCAGGAAGGCCGACCGGGTCATGCGGCGCTGCCTCGCCTCGTCGTCGATGGCCTCGAGCAGACCGCGGTCGAGGGAAATGTTGACCCGCCGCGAGGATCCGCGGTCCAGGAGGAGCGGGATCAGCACGAAGTCGGCGCCGCGCCGCCACTCGGCGAGGTCAGGGTCGGCCTTGATGGCGTCGATCGAGCGGGGCGCTGGAAGCGACTCGCCGTCGTTGCGGAGTCCGTTGACGTGGAACGCGAGGGCTTCGCCGCCTCGCCTGACGGCGTCGTCGACCGTGTCGCCGACGGAGACGCAGCCCGGAAAGTCGGGGAAACTGACCCTGTATCCGGCATCGTCCCGGTGGATGAAAGATACGTTGCGCATCGCTTCGTCCTCTTTACGCGTTCCAGCCCGCTCGCCGGTAAATCGACGCCGCCGTTCCGCGCGGGATGTCCTTGTTCGGGTGCGGCACGGTGACGCGGCCCGACTTGGCAGGATGCTTGAACTGCCAGTGGCTGCCCTTGGTGGCGACATGCACCCGGCCGCCGCGGCCATGGGCCTCGGCCCAGTCGGGATCGACTTCGTTCGGCTGTTCCGGCCGCCGCGCCGCGAGCTCACCCCCCGCGCAGGCGGAAGCGCTGGATCTTGCCGGTCACCGTCTTGGGTAGCGTGTCGACGAAGTTGAACCAGCGCGGGTATTTGTAGCGGGCGAGTGCTTCCCGGCAATGCGCCTTCAGCTCGTCCTCCAGCGCGGCGCCGGCATCGCCCGCATCGTTGAGCACGATATTCGCCACGGGCTTGATCAACCCGTCGTCGTCGGGGCGGCCGACTACCGCGGCCTCCAGCACCTTGGGATGCTCGATCAGCCGGGCCTCGATCTCGAACGGCGAGCACCACAGCCCGCCCACCTTGATCATGTCGTCGCCGCGCCCGCAATTGACGAAATAGCCGTCCTCGTCCTGGTAGTACATGTCGCCGGTATCGAGCCAGTCGCCGCCGAGCATGGTGGCGGCGGTCTTCTCGGGGTTGTTCCAGTAGAGCTTGGCCGCCGACTCGCCTTGCACCAGCAGCGTGCCGATCTCGCCCCGGTCAACGTCCTTGCCGTCCTCGTCGACCAGCCGGACCTTGTAGCCCGGCACCGGGCGGCCGGACGAGCCCGGCTTCCAGTCCTCCTCGGTGTTGGAGACGAAGATGTGGAGCATCTCGGTCGAGCCGAGCCCGTCGAGGATCAGCGTCCCGGTCCGCTCCTTCCAGCGCAGCATCACGTCGCCCGGCAGCGCCTCGCCGGCCGAGATGCAGATGCGGATCGACGCGAGGTCCGGGCTCGCCCCTTCCATCGCGTGGAGCTGTTGCGCGTACATCGTCGGCACGCCGAAGAACACCGTCGGGCGCAGCGCCGCGATCTCCTCGAAGGTCATCTGCGGCGTCGGCCTTCGGTCGCTCAGCCCGATCGTCGCGCCGACCCAGAGCGGAAACGTCATCGCGTTGCCGAAGCCGTAGGAGTGGAACAGCTTGCTCACCGAGAACACCGTGTCGTCCTCGCGCAGCCCGGCGACGATGCGGCCGTAGCGCTCGCTGGTGCAGACCATGTCGCGGTGGTGGTGGACGACGCCCTTGGGGTTCCCGGTCGAGCCCGAGGAATAGAGCCAGAAACAGTCGTCCATCGCCGTCGTCGGCGCCGGGTCGAGGTCGGCGGATGCCGCCGCCGCCTTCTCCCGCAGCCCGCCCTCGCCGTCGACGAGCAGCACGACCGAAGGCTTCTTTCCCACCGATTCCAGCCCGGCCTCGACCGCCTCGGCCCATTCGCGGCTGTAGACGATTCCGGCGCAGCCCGAATCCTCGATCAGGAACTCGTAGTCCTGCGGCCGCATCATGGTGTTGACCGGGATCGGCACGATCCCCGCCTTGACGGCGCCGAAGAAGCAGTAGACGAACTCGGGGCAGTCCTTGACCACCATCAGCACGCGGTCGCCGGGGCGGATCCCCTCGCCGAGCAGGGCGTTGCCACAGCGCGCGACCTGCTCGGCGAGCACCCGATAGCTGGTCTCGCCGTCCGCGGTGCGGATCGCGGTCTTGTCGCCGCGGCCTTCCTCGAGATGCCGGTCGATGAACGGGACGGCGGCGTTGAAGACGTCGGAAAAGACCAGCCGCGCCGGCGTTGCGGCCTCGTCGACCCGAACGGTGTTGTCCCTCACGTTTCCCTCCAGCGGCGGCTCGCCCGGGGCGCATCTTGGGTGCTCCGGCCGCGCCGGGCAAGTCGCGGAAACGGCGATGCCGCGGGTTGACGCCGCAACGCAAAATCGTATTCATAGGCGCCGAATCTTCACCATCTTCAGCGCCCGGTTCGGGAGCACCCGACGCGCCGGAGGGGCGCTGCATCTCCCAAATTCGGGCGCGAAATCGGACCAACGGAGCGGCGGCAGCCTGCGGCGGGACGGCCTCGACAGGAAGAAGCAAGCGATGAGTCAAGCACAGGAAAAATACGTCGGCCAGCCGATCGACCGGGTGGAGGACGCGGCGCTGTTGACCGGCAGCGCCATGTTCTCGGACCACCTGCCGACCCGGACCGGAACGCTGCACGCGGCGATCCTGCGCTCGCCCCACGCCCATGCCGAGATCGCGTCGATCGACGTCTCCCGCGCCAGGGCGATGCCGGGCGTCGCCGACGTTCTGACGGGAGAGGATTTGAAGGAAATCTCCGATCCTTTCCTGATCGTCCTGCGCCAGCCGATCCTTCAATGGGCGCTCGCCGTCGGCAAGGTTCGCTACGTGGGCGAGCCGGTGGTCGTCGCCATCGCGACCGACCGGTACCGGGCCGAGGACGCGCTGTCGGCGGTGGAAATCGCCTACAGGACGCTCGAGCCCGCCGTCGACCCGGAAGACGCGGCGGCAGAGGGTGCGCCCCTGGTCCACGAGGATGTGGGATCGAACGTCGTTTCGGTCCGCGACTTCGTCTACGGCGACCCGGACGCGGCGTTCGCGGAAGCCGACCGGACGGTGAAGCTCAAGATCTCCTATCCGCGCAACTCGCACACCCCGATCGAGGGCTTCGTGGCGACAGTCGACTACGACGCGGCGAACGGGTCCTTCGACGTCCAATCCAATTTTCAGGGGCCTTACTCGACCCACACGGTGATCTCGAAGGCGCTGCGCGTCTCAAGCTCCAGGCTTCGGATGCGCACCCCCAACTTCTCCGGCGGCGGGTTCGGGGTGAAGGTCCAGGTCTTCCCCTATATCGTCCTGATGGGTGCCGCGTCCAAGATCGTCGGGCGTCCGGTGAAGTGGGTGGAAGACCGGCTCGAACATCTGTCCGGGGCGGCGGCGGCGCCCAACCGGGTGATCTCGATCGAGGCCGCGGTCAGGAACGACGGCACCATCACCGGTTTCAGGTTCGACCAGCTCGACGATTACGGCGCCTTCCTGCGCGCGCCCATGCCGGGGCCGCTCTATCGCATGCACGGCATCCTGACGGGGGCCTATGACGTCAAGAACCTGGCCGTCACCAACCGGCTGGTGCTGACCAACAAATGCCCGTCCGGGATGATCCGCGGCTTCGGCGGACCGCAGATGTACTACGCCATCGAACGGCTGGTGCAGCGGATCGCGGTAGAGCTCGGGCTCGACCATTTCGAGGTCATCCGCAAGAACCTCGTCCCCGCCGGCGTCTTTCCCTACCGCGCGGCGGCGGGTGCCCTGCTCGATTCCGGCGACTACCCGGCGGCGCTGGAGAAGGCGGCGAACGAAGGCAGGCTGGAAGCGTTGCGAAAGCGCCGCGAAGAGGCCCGCGCGGAAGGCCGGCTCTACGGCATCGGCTATGCCGCGATCGTCGAGCCGGCGCAGTCCAATATGGGCTATCTCTCGAACATCCTGCCGCTGGAGGAGCGCCAGAAGAACCCCAAGGGCGGCGCGGTCTCCAACGCCACGGTCAATATCGACCCGCTGGGGACGGTCAACGTGACCGCCGACTCGATCCCGCAGGGCCAGGGCCACATGACGGTGCTGTCGCAGATCGTCGCCGACAATCTGGGGCTCAAGCCGGGCGACATCCACGTCAACCTGGAGCACGACACGGCGAAGGATGCGTGGTCGATCGCAACCGGCAACTATTCCGCGCGCTTCACCTCGTCGACGGCGGTGGCCGCCGACCGCGCGGCCAAGAAGGCGCGCGCCAAGCTCGCCAGGATCGCCAGCCAGACCCTCAACGTTCCGGCGGACAAGCTCGAATTCGGCGACGGCAGAATCTACGCCGCCGACAACCCGGACAACGCGGTCAACCTCTACCGCGTGGCGGGGTCGGCGCATTGGACCCCCGGCAACCTGCCCGACGACATGGAGCCCGGAATCCGCGAGATGGGATCCTGGTCGCCGCCCGAGCTGGAGCCGCCCAACGACAAGGACCAGATCAACTCCTCGCT
>JAPPGP010000067.1 GCA_028821395.1 Defluviicoccus sp. | reverse complement strand
TGCGCGCTCGAAATCCGACCGATTTAATGGACAGCCGGCGAATAGATGCGGTTAGTCAGTACGATCTAAGGGCAGGTGATATTTTGTTGGTTCGTTCAAACGGCAACAAGGACCTCGTAGGCAGGTCATTGCTAATAGAGGAAGACTTGGATGATGTATCATTCTCAGGCTTTTGTATCCGCTTCCGACCAACTGCAGAGGCCAATAGCTCCAAATTTCTATCGCTTTACTTTAGAACGCCAATGTTCAGACGAACTATTTCTCTCCAGGGAAAGGGCACAAACATAAACAACTTGAATCAGACGATATTGGATCGAATGGACGTTCCATGGCCAACGATGGCTGAGCAGGAACGCATTGTTGAAATTGCCGGCGCTTACGACGAGCTGATCGAGAACAACCGGCGACGGATTGCGTTGCTGGAGGAGGCAGCGCGACTGCTCTACCGCGGGTGGTTCGTTCACTTTCGCTTTCCTGGCCATGAAAACGTCAAGATCACCGGCGGCTTCCCTGAGGGGTGGGATCGGCAGACTTTTGATGATGTCTGCGATGCAATCGGCGGAGGGACGCCGAAGACCTCACAGCCCGAGTATTGGAACGACGGCGAAGTCCCCTAGTATACGCCGACGGACATCACGCGGAGCTCGTGTCTCGCCCTACTCGACAGCGCGACGAAGATCACGGAAGCGGGTTTGCGGGGCTCTTCGGCAAAGATGCTGCCGGTTGGAACGGTATTGATGACCAGCCGTGCCTCGGTCGGATTTTTCGGCATCGTGGACACACCGTCATGCACCAATCAGGGCTTCATCAGCATCATCCCGAATGATTGGCGCGCGCGAATGTATCTGCTTCACAACTTGATGCACCGCGTCGAGGAGGTCCGGTCTCACTCTGGCGGAGCAACCTACAAGGAGATCAGCAAAGGCAAGTTCAGAGCCTTGCCGGTCGACATCCCCGAGCCGCGACCTTCTGGCTTCAATCAAGGCGCGCTTGGCTAAGCTCGACCGCTTTTGGGAAAAAGAGCAGACCAAGGCGGATGTGGAGGTCTTCATCCTCGATGAGGTCCACATCAGGCTGCCATCGCCGCCGTTCACGACGGAGGAGAAGAAGGCGGTCGCGGGTGAGGTCTACGCTCATGTATGGCAGCAAGCCGTTAGCGGCGAGTTCGCACAGGCGGCGTGAAGACTGGCGATTGTCACTTTCGGAGCAATTCCTTCCTGACAATCAGTAGAATCGATGGCGCCACGCTGACTTCAAGGCAGCGGGATTTGCTTTTGCGGTTTCCATTCTTTCAGAGCGAAGTTGTGTGGCACGTGCCGGAGTGCATGAACGAGTCACCGACAGGGCTTACAATCTCCTGATTGGTTCTCAATCGAGCCGAGGTGGAGGCGACCTAACCTTCCAGTATAACGGTATACAACTCTTTGTTTTGTGCGCAGTGTTGCCGGACTTCATTCACCCACCGTTCATACCAATACCAAGTATTAGCAATTAGAACCCCATATCCTTTTCCGGGGTTTTTTCCATTCAGCCGCTTCCATAATTGAGCATGTTGATGCAAGTTGAAACGAACAAAACCTTCTGCTTGCATCAAAGCAACTACTTCACTTGGCAACAATTTAGGACGTTCAACCTCTTTCAACATCACTTGTTGGTATTTCTCATTGATCGCTAAGCCAAGATCGGACTCAGGCGACGCAAACTCGATCACAGCGTCGGCCTGCGCCTTCTTGCTGGTTACTACAGGAACAAAAAGAAATCGACGTCGAAAGTGCGGTGAAGCTATCTCTTCGTCTGAGAGTTCCGCGTCGAACTCGTGGAGGTATTTGGCAACATTGGAGGGCAAGCGCGCTACTGCGTCCGCAGACGCGTCCGTCGCGTTCAAATCACGGAATTGAAGGGTAAATGACGCTGCGGCACCGAGGGAGTGCCGTTTACCGAATAATTCGCAAATGTATCGCTCATAGTTGAGACAGCAGGCAAGGTACCGACCTGAGAACATTTCATCGGTACCCGCCGACCGATGATGTTCGATCTCGTGACGCAGTCCGATCAAAAAGCGGAGGTTGTGTTTGGTCGGCCCGTCCAGCGGACAGGCCTTTTCGTTGAGGCAGCGTTCAAGCTCCCAGTGCTTAAAGGCTCCAGATTTGGTCCGATCAAACTTTCGTTTTTTCGGCCCCATGGAGAAGTATCGGTATTCAATCCCATTCTGCCGATAGTATGCATGCAAGAGGTGCGTCCAAGCGATCACCATCAAGACGATGAAGGTCTCCGTCTTGAATGTCGTGAGCGGATTGTTGAAGCTCTGAACGGCGTTGAGTGCCGCTTCTCGCGATTGGCGGACGAGTTCCGATTTCACTGACGGAATTCGTTTCTTTGCCACCATTCATCTCCTCTATAGGCGGCACCCAACCGTACGGAAGGAAAGTCGCCTGACTTCCCAGCACAACTTACACTCGGATACTCCAGGTGAACATGTGTGCAGGGATTCAGGGCCCCCAATCGGGGTATCCTTGATGAAGTCAGATTGTGTGCTGCAAGCACGATATCTCTGGCAACCTGTGTAAGAAACGCCAGATCGTCATTCGGCAGCAGCAGCCACGTCGACAACGGTCGCTGTACACTGCGGTTCCGGCACCGGCTCTCCGTGTTCTCGCAAACTCTCGATGTGATACCGGATCGCTCGTCGTATCTCCCGAACTGCGCATTCTCTAGTGTCTCCAGTGGCAACGCACCCAGGAAGGTCGGGTACGTAGGCCGCGTAGTTTCTCGACGCTCTCTCGATAACGATGGTGTATCGCATTTTCTCGTTCACTCCCTCAGGCCGGCCTGCTTCATGATGCTCGCCCATGTCCCTCGCGAGAGATCGTCACTCTGCTTGCCAGCAATGGTCACGGTACCGGGTCTGTCGGGGTGCCGATATTGGCGATGACTTCCTCTGACCCGAACCAGTGACCAGCCGTTCTGTTCGATCAAGCGAATCGCATCGCGGACTTTGGGCATGGTTCGACGCCGTTGATGGTCAATTCGCGTTGATCCGCGGGCCGAGCCCTACCATACTTAGATCCGCAGCATCGCACCAAGCCGCCCGCCTTCAGCTTGCCGCCTTTGCGGCCCGGCCACAAGCCGCTTCGAATTGGCCGGGAATGGTTCGAAACTCTATAGCTCATGACTTCGCCTCACAGCGGAAACGGCCCCAATCCCAACATGTTTGCTTCCTCGCGTCCCTTTGCAGTTGAGAGGAACAGGAAGGAAGGGACGCGTGACAGGCGGTGCCAAAGGCAAGTTGGCAACTGGAAGCTCATTGCCGTGAATCAGCGCGATCATCCCGCCACGTCGGCGATACGGCTCGCGATCCGGTTTGCTGCCGACTTGACCGGATCGTTGGCCAGATGGGCGTAGCGGGCGGTGGTCTGGACCTGGGTGTGCCCAAGCAGCTTGCCGATCATCGGCAGCCCTTCCCCGACCAGCAAGCCGCCGCTGGCGAAGGAATGACACAAGTCATCTAAAATTGGCGGGAGGGGACAGAGAGAGACGGTCGGGGACGCGAAGATGAAAACGCCCGATATTTCTGCATGTTACGTGACTCGCGGCACTTCATCGATGGTTGCAAAGTGGTCAGGGATAGTCGAATATGCCCGCCGACTTGGAGCCGTTCGGTCGCCATATGTTTACGGGATCGGAGACCGGCGGAAGGACGGGAGCGGTACTCATGGCGCGGCAGAACGGTATCAAGATCACCCGGCGGAGCGTCGAGGCGCTGAGCGTGGAGACCGGCGAGGCGGTCTTCTGGGACCGCGAGCTGCGCGGCTTCGGGCACCGGGAGGTGACGGAGCTGCATCACCGGCTGAGCGCGCAGCCGGTCACGGCGAACCGGGCTGTGGAATTCCTGTCGCGGATCTACAACGCGGCGGAGGACCGGGGCCAGCTTGCGGAGGGGAGCAATCCGTGCCGGCTGGTGGTGAAGTTCCGGGAGCGCCGGCGCGAGCGCTTCCTGACCGACGAGGAGTTCCGGCGGCTGGGCCGGGTGCTGGACGAGGCGGAGACCCGCAAGGGAGTCTCGGCCTACGCGGTGGCGGCGATGCGCCTGCTGCTGCTGACCGGCTGCCGCAAGGGCGAGATCCTGAACCTTCGCTGGGACCGGGTGGACCTGGCGGCGGGCGAGCTGCGGCTGGAGGACTCGAAGACCGGGCCGCGGATGATCGTGCTGGCGCCGGAAGCGGTGGACGTGCTGTCGCGGATACCGCGCTTGGCGGACAATCCTCACGTGATCCCGGGGAAGATCAGGGGCCGGGCGATGCGCAATCTGAACGATCCGTGGGACATCGTGTGCGAGCGGGCGGGGCTCGCGGACATGCGGATTCACGACGTTCGCCACTCTTACGCGTCCCGGGCGCTGGCGCTCGGGGAGAGCCTGCCGATGATCGGGCGCCTGCTCGGCCACACGCAGGTCGAGACGACGGCGCGCTATGCGCATCTGGCGCAGGACTCGGTGCGCGAGTCCGCGATGCGGGTTGCCAAGAGCATCGCCGCGGATTTCCTGTCGGACCGTTCGGGGTCGGGCGCTCCGGCCTGATCGCACCGGTGCTGGTGACGTAGCAGGGGACCGGCCGGGAGGCGTCCCGGAACGGGCGGGCCGCTTCCTCCCCTTGTGAGCGCGCCCTGGCGGCAGCGCCCTCGCGCCCGATCTCCCTCGCCGCCCTTCTCATCGTTTCGCACTGCACTCGGCGGGCCTCCCGGTCCGCTGAGGCCGACGTCCGTGCGGGCGCCGGAACGGGGCCGTTCGGGGCCGCATGGGGCCGATCCCGAGGGTCGCCGGGCCGAGTAGGTGTCCTTCTCGACGGCATGGCCAGCAAGATGTCGGGGCAGACTTGCAGGCGGCCCGCGAGCTTCACTGACATGGCCAGCATTCTGCTCCAAGCGATGGCGCACAAGCATAACCACCCTCTACAATGCCCGCCTGCGGTGGTTCGCCGATGTGCACGCGACACTCGACGCTGCCGTCGCGAAGGCGTATGGATGGGATGGGAGAAGTCCCGAAGAGGAGGCGGTGGCGGGACTGCTGGCGCTGAATCGGAATCAAGTCCTGGGGTAGGACGTACTCGGCTTCGAAACGCTGGGAGACTCGATGGAGTTGGTCAGCGCTGGCGAGGTAGAATGGTTGGCGGCTACTTGTGAGACATGCAGTGCAGAATCAAATCGATTTCGACTTCGACCAAATCCGCTTCGACTCGGACTCGATGCAAGTTGTTTCTATGTCCCGAAGAAACAAGAGCTTGGAGTTGCCGTTGACGCAAGGTCCGGTCAACTTCTCAGTGGCCAGGAGCGACGGCAAATTTTCGAACCGATGGGGGGTAGATGTCGGGGGCAAGGGGGATGCGTATGTGTACTGCCGAGACAATCCCAACGCTGAGAAAGTCAGTCTCCACGCTTCGGGTCAACAGCACATTTCGATCCGCAGCGAAGTGGCCAAGAGCGCGGGAGTCAAGAGCCGGTTTGGAAACGTGTGGTCCGAACCGGAGTTCGATGGGGATGCCATCGCGACGTTTTCTCTCCTCTTTCCCACGTGGGGTGTCGGATTGGACTTGGCCGACTCTCCGAGGCAGATCAAGAAAGACGAACTTCTGATCGTTGGCCATAAAGACAAATTGGTGGTGGTTGCGTTCTTCATCGTGGGCGCCGGCAGGAAAATGCAGGGACGCGTCCCGCACATCGTCCTCGGCCGTTTGCCGCTAGGGGATGAGAAGAGTCTGCACGTCATTGCGTGGAAGGAGTTTGAGGGTGACTTGAGAGACAAGATAGAACGCGTCTTTCCCCAAGCGTCGCAGGACTTGTCGGGATTTGGCCTTGGGAGCGGCGAGTACAATCTGTGCATACAGGGTTACCGACAGCCTAATTCGGCGTACATGGTAGTGGTGCCCGTGCGTTACACCTCTCCCGAATCCGAACAGATCATCAAGGACACTTCCGTGAGGCGACGGAAGGCAATGCAGGCACTCGCAGATCGCTAGGCGGCACTACCGAGTGACGTGGCAGGATGCTATTCGCGGCCACGAATACGCGCTGCGGAATGGCGGTGCGCCGGGCATTCTGAACGAGAGCGCGATTGAGTCGGCCTTGGCGCGTCCCTATCACGGCTACCACCGCTTGATTCATCAGAAAGCCGCGGCATTGGTCCATGCCGTCGTCTCAAATCATGGCTTCGCCGACGGGAACAAGCGCACAGCCCTTCACCTTGTGGAACTGCTTGTACAACGAAGTGGGTACGTGCTGACGGAACGAGACGAAGTGATCGTCGAAATGTTGGTCGACGTTGCCCGGGGAGACATCGACTACGACGATCTTGCGAAATGGTTTCGAGTACGATTGGTTCGAAATGCATGATGCATGTCGAGGCGGTCGTTCTTGTCTACGGTTCTGAATCCGGGTCACCGTCTGATTAGGCGTACTGACTTCGACTGGCCCCGGAACCGGACCAATCGTGTAGCCCACCGCCTTCGCGATTCCGACGGTCGTGCTGTCGGCGGCAGCCTGCAAAGTTACCTACCGTCGAGATGGTGGCAGATGGCGGCCTTGGAGAGCCTTGGAGTTTCACCGTGGGCGTGACTGTTCTTCGTCTCTTGACGGAGGGGTCGGCGGGCTGCTGCGCGATGAAGCGGGCAGTTTCTTGTCAACATCGGGCACGATGCCGGAGATGAACTCCCGGATTTCCTGGACTTCGTCCTCGCGCCCGTCGGCAATGAGGCCGCGGGCGAGGGCCTGCGCGGCAAACAGCGAGGCGCGGGCGACGCGGATTTCCGCCTCGGTGCGGGGCCATTCGCGCCGGTTGAGCGCCTCCAGCGCGAGGTCGGCGACGAGCTGATTGGGCGAAACCTCGCGCTCGCGCGCGGCGTTCTCGATGCGCTCCCACTGCTCGGTGGTGAAACGGATGTTCCTTTGCTGTGTCGGTGGCATCGGTCCTGCGGCCTCGTTCGCGTTGTTGTTGGTGTTCCGCCGGGCGCAATTCTGCCAGTTGCCACGGGCGGTCGGGGTGCCGATCGCGCGGATTGTTGACCGAAACGCCGGTCCGACGGTCGCAATAGGCGAGAAGTCGGACCGGTGTCCGTCATACCGGAGGGGACCGCTGCCCGCCACCAATTTGGTATCCCGGCGAGAGCGAAGCGACCTGCATCACGGTCCGTAGTCCCACTCCACCTGCGATCCTGAGACGTAACGCGTTGATTGGGCTCATGTGTTTGTTCCGCAACCCGCCAGATACCAGTCTGGTATCACTGTTTCCGGCAGGTCAAGCGGGGACGCGAGGGTGATCGACCGGGGCAGAAGAGGGCCAGCGCGGACATCGAAGGGCAGCGCGCAACCTGCATCAACGATGCGTCAGGTGTGAACCCGAACCGCCGAAGGGCGTCGAGACAGCCAGGAATCCGGGGAAGAGCGAAGGGGGAATCGACGCCGGCGAAGCCGGCGGAGTGGAGCCGCCACGGCGAATGAGTGGCGGGCGGTGCGGCCGGAGCCGCAGGCAGTCGTGCGCAGCACGCTGGCGGAGGCGATGGCTCCCCTGCTTGCGTCCCGCGATCACCCACGGGTTGTCATCCTGCCGGTCGAGGGCGCGCAGCACGGCGATCGCCGGGTCGCCGAGATGCACCACCTTGGCGCCCGTCTTCGTGTTGGCCAAGCGCAGCTCGCCGGCGTCCAGGTTGACATGCTCCCACCGCAGCTTCTGGATCTCCGACAGTCGGCACCCGGTCAGCATCAGCAGACGGACCGCCGCAATGGCTGGCCTCCGGCCTTTCCGGCTGGAGCGTTGTCGTTGGCCGCAGCCTGCCGCTCGAACTGCTCGCGGGCGATCTGGCGCCCGAGCAGACGCGCGATGGTCAGCACGGCGGACCGGACGCGGGCCTCGGCCGCGCCGTTGTCGTTGGCGGCAACGCGGCCTGTCCGCCGACCGCTTCCGTTTGTTCCCATAACGCCCGCCTCCCCGCAACACCGGCCCGTATCAAGGCCGATCTTTGGGACAGGAAGGGCGATGTCAAGGAGTTTAGTCATTAGTATCAATGGGTTATAGGAAGGTCACGGCGACGCATGGCATTCAAGGGCAGCCTGTGGTCGCGTACGCCGATGCTCAAAAAAAGCTGGTTCTGGACCATCGGGAACCATGCCAAGTGGGCTTCTCCGGGGAGAATCATCGAGGTGGCCGCCGATAGGCGTCGCGCCGGTGTGCGACACGAACCACCAGCACGACGAGCTCTTCATCCCGGATTTCGTACACGATGCGGTAGTCTCCGACCCGGAGCCGCCTGAGCCCCCGCAGGTCGCCCTTCAGCGCAGCACCCAGATGAGGGGTCTCCGCCAGGCGGTCGATGGCGGCAACAATGCGCATGCGGTCCGGTTTGGCCACACGCCGCAGCTCCTTCGCGGCGCTCTCCTTAATCCGTATCGAGAAGATCACGCCGAACCTCGTCCCAGTCCAGCACCGGATCCGTGGGATCGCGGAGCCGGTCGATGGCGGCGGAAAGGTCGTCGAAGTCTTCGAGGTAGTGCTCGACGGCGAGGCGGATGACGTCCGCCCGGCTGCGCCGGAGCTCCGTCGCGGCCCTGTCCAGGGCCTCCACTACCGGGTCCGGCAATCGCGCGGTGACCTGAAGGGGCATGGCGGTTTCACCTTTGCAAAGGTAAGTGACATTACTTTACATCACTCCAGCCAAAGGGTCAATTCGGTCTGGAAGCAAATCGAGCAAGCCGGCAGAACATCGCCGACCGTGCCTCGGCAAGCCCGGCAAGACCCGATGTCCCATCGGCGATGCGACGGGATCGTCAGCCGATTTCGGGCGCAACGATGCGCAGCTTTCCTTTGGTGTCGGGATCTGAGGGTCGGATGACGATGTCGATATCGCAGCCGAGGGCCGTCAGGAAGTGAAACAGGCGCTCCAGCGAATACTCTCGAAAGCCGCCTCGCAGCAGACGAGACAGGTCAGGCCGTGACAAGCCGAGCGCGCGTGCGGCCTCCGCCTGGGTGGTGCGGCGCTGCTGGAGGATGTCGTCGATACGGCTGACGAGCTCGGCTTTCAGCAGGTGGGAATCGGCATCGGGAAGATCGAGATCGGCGAATACGTTGCCGCTGCCGCGTTCGACCGAGATTTCGGAGGTGTTCAACGTCCAGACTCCCATCATGGCTGTTCCAACGACGCTGCCAGACGAACTCTCTGCACTCTGCTCCGGTCCCAAAAACGATCTTGCTCGCGCTCCGCTGAGCCTCAATGCAAGCTTGGCGAATCCTCAATGTCTACCTGGACCACGAACCGAGCGGGTAGCGGATGAGAATCTATGAAGCGAACGGCAAGAGACTTCGATGGATCAACGCTCGGGTCTCGTGGCTTGGTCACCGACCAGCTGAGCCCGTCAGGAATGAAGGTGTCCTGCCCTGCGACGGGTCCGTCAGAGACGATCGAGCCGACGACGGTCGAGCCGTGGGCGAACAGGGCCGAAATGGCGAGCACTTCATGACGCGCGATGCCCTCGGTTAGTGATCTCTGGACGGCATCCAGCCAAGACTTCACGTCTTCGTGGATTTCGGGTTTCGCGTTGTCCTGCATGCTTCCCTCGCTGCAAGGTGGAATCGATTCTTCCGTGAATTCGGAGGCGTCGCGCACCGTCGTGCCGGCAGACGCGGATGGCCTCGCGCTTACAATCCGTCGAGGGTTTCCCGCACGGCTTCGGCAAGCGATTCGAACCCGACGGCATCGGTGATCTCCTCGATTTCGTGCAGTCCGATACTGCGCAAGTTCGCCCGAAGGCTTTTCGCCGGGACCACGAGGAACCTCCATTGCTCCGGCGACCGGTGATCGGCAGCCGATTCTCTTGTCTCCTCGTGCCAGGCGAAGATGTAGATCTCGGCAAGTCGGTCCGGCGGGGCGATCAACTCACCCTCGAACGACATGAAGAGATCGGGGCGGGCGATGTTGAACCAGCTGGTTCTTGTATCCACGCTCCGTCCGACATCTCAGGGATCCCGGGCTGCCGATTGCTTGATCTGTATCCTCGCCCCGGAGCCGTGTTCGAGGTCCCAGGGCGCCCAGTCGTGGCCCATGGTCCAGGGAGAGACCCACTCGGGCGCCAGAAGCTCCGCAACCAGGCACACGAGGTATTCCTGGCGGTGGGGGACGGTTCCTTCGGCTATCGCTTTCCGGAGCAATGTCCAGACGGCAAGGGGCCCTGCGGGTGTGATAGTCATGCCCTCGGACTAGTTCTCGGCGCCGAGGTGCCGTCGATGGAGTGGCCGCATTCACATTCCGAAGCGCCCGACACCCCGGTGATCCTGGACCTTCTCGAGTTCTGTGCGCGAACCGTGGGCCTACCGGTCGAAAGAGATTTCCACCCACACTTCGGTCATCATCATATTAGCTGGGACCGGAATGCAGGGCTGGCCAGCCTCGTCAGCGACGTGAACCTCCATTTTGCGAGAAATGGGGTTGCCTATGAGTTGACGCCAGAAGGAGAGGCACGTCGCTTGCTCCCGACGCCATTGGCGAAAGCACTAGGTCGGATGGTGTTCGTGACGGGAGACGGGGAGACCGATCAGCTACTGGAGACGGCCGGGCAGCGGATCGCTCGCCCTAGAATCGAAAACCGCAGAGACGCACTGGAAAAGCTGTGGGATGCATTCGAGCGGCTCAAGACGTTGGAGCCGGGTTCAAACAAGCGGGTACAGACGGAGAGATTTCTGGACGAAGCGGCGGCTCCGGACACCAAATTCCGATAGGTGCTAGGAGAAGAAGCAGCAGCGCTCACGAAGATTGGAAATACGTTCAGAATCCGGCATTCCGAGACCAGCCAGGAGAATCTGGGTTCGCCGGAGCAGGTCGACTATCTCTTCGGGCGGTGTTTCGCGTTCATCCGCATGGTGCTGAAGGCGACGGATCGTGGGGGCTAATGACAGTGCAATGATACGGGGTGTGGGAGTAGAGCGGACCGAAACGAAGGCTTGGAGGTGTCTTGGCCGGTCGCACTACGGTGCCCACGGTAGGCCTGCAGATTCCGGCCTCAAATGTAGAACTTGAACGGCAGTTTCGGCTCGCCCTCGATGGGAGCGGACACCAGAACATCGCCGACGGCGTCGGCGAACTTGATCGTCACAGGCAGGCGATCGTTGAAGAGGCATGAGTTGAAGTTGATCTTCGTCAGGCCGAGAACATCGAGAAGGACCGTATCGAGATCGCAATCGCCCTTTTGTACCTTGACCTGAATGGGGTTGGGGGTCTCCGGTCCCATGTAGGTGTCGAGACGCGGGACTGATCCTCCCCCATCGAATTGGTCCACCCTTAGGTTATGGAAAGAGGAGGACCGACGATGGCGAGGAAGCGTTACAAGCCTGAGGAGATCGTGAGCCTGCTGCGGCAGGCAGAAGTCCTGCACGGCCAGGGCCTGTCGATGGCGGACGCGATCCGTCAGCTCGGGATCAGCGAGGTTACCTTCTACAGGTGGCGCAAGGAGTATGCCGGGATGAGCGGCGATCAGCTCCGCCGCCTGAAGGAGCTCGAGAAGGAGAACGAGCGGCTTCGCCGTGCGGTCTCGGACCTGACGCTGGACAAGCAGATCCTGAAAGAGGCCGCAGGGGGAAACTTCTAAGCCCCTCGCGCCGCCGCCAGTGCATCGACCATGTCTGCGACCGGCTCGGGGTCTCGGAACGCCGGGCTTGCCGGGTGCTGGGGCAGCACCGCTCGGCCCAGCGCCGCATCCCGCGCGGCCGCGACGACGAGGATCGCCTGGTCGCGGACATGATCGCGCTGGCCCGCCAATATGGCCGCTACGGCTATCGCCGGATCGCGGCCTTGCTGCGCGACGCCGGCTGGCAGGTCAACGACAAGCGGGTCGAGCGCCTGTGGCGGCGCGAGGGGCTGAAGGTGCCCGAGAAACAACCGAAGCGGGGCCGTCTGTGGCTGGGCGACGGCGCCTGCATCCGGCTGCGCGCCGAGCGGGCGGACCATGTCTGGTCCTATGACTTCGTGCATCACCGGACCTATGACGGCAGGGCCTTCCGCATGCTCAATGTCCTGGACGAGTTCACCCGCGAGAGCCTGGCGATCCGGGTTCGGCGGAAGCTTTCCTCGACCGACGTCATCGACGTGCTGACCGACCTGTTCATCCTGCGCGGCATCCCAGGCTACATCCGTTCCGACAACGGCCCGGAGTTCGTCGCCGAGGCCGTGCGCCGGTGGATCGCCGCGGTCGGCGCCCGGACCGCCTTCATCGAGCCGGGCTCACCCTGGGAGAACGGTTATATCGAGAGCTTCAATGCCCGGCTGCGCGACGAGCTCCTGAACGGGGAGATCTTCTACACCCTCAAGGAAGCCCAAATTCTCATCGAATCGTGGCGGTGCCACTACAACGCGATCCGCCCGCATGGCAGCCTGGGATAAGCACGCGCTGGAAATCGGCCTGTTGCTCCCTGGCGAGGTTCTGCAGCCGCGCGCGTACAGACGCGGCGACATTTTTCGGTTCACGCGCCATCGGCGACCACCGCTTCCAGATAGGGCCGGAGGACGGACCAGATACGGATATCGCGGGCGTAGTCAACGATCTGCGCCGGTTTGGCCTTGCCGGACCTCACGACGTTGTGGAGACCTTCGAGCGCCACATCGAGACCGACGTGCTGTCTGAACCGAAAACAATCGACGACCGTCTTGGCAGGATCGAAAATGGGCACGGACACGCCGTCGACGGTGTGGGTTTGCACGCCGAGGGAAAGGGCCCGTGGACCGAAACGCACGACTCGGGTCCGGGGCGCCGGCGCCGAACTCCGTTTCCTGCCGCCCTACTCGCCCGACCTCAACCCGATCGAGATGGCCTACGCCAAGTTCAAGGCCTGCCTCAAGCGCCGCGCCGCACGCACCGTCACCGAGCTCTGGGACGCCATCGCCCAGGCCATCGACAGCTACACCCCCGGCGAGTGCCGAAACTACTTCGCAGCCGCAGGATACGACCGTGAATGATCGGATAATGCTCTAGGGGGCTCATGTGGCGCCTGGAGGATGATCGAAAAAAATTGCCGGCCGCGCGACTCATGACCCTTCCGGATCGAAGAGCGGAATATCCATGGCGCGGGCGACATCGTTCATCCGCCGGTCGTAGCTCGCGAGTTCCACCTCCTGACCCTGATCGGCGAGATATGCGCACGACGCCAGATGCAGGGCGTCAAGAGTCCTCAGCGGCGCCGGACCCGGAAAGGTATCCAGCGCCCGCGCCAGAACTCGCGGGCTCAGCTCCAGCAGCGCGATCCGTCCGACGAGGCCGCGCGCCGCCTCGTCGTGCGTGTCCGCAAGCCCGCGCGCGTGCAGCGCCGTCCATATCTCGTATTCGATGAGCCGGCTGGACACCAGCGTCCCGTCCCAGAGGAACGCCGGGGGCCGGCGGTCCTCGGTCAGCAGCCAGGCCAGCGCGACGGACGTGTCGAGATAGATCACCGGTCGCGCCGGCTCTCGTCGAGTTCGGCCAGAACCTCGTCCAGACTGGCGACCGGGGCGGGCCTGGGCGGCGGTCCCGAGCCCGCCAGCGCCGGCGGCGAGAGGACGCCGGACCGCACCGCCTCGGCCAGGAAGGCATCGGCGAGGACCGGGCTCCGGCTCTCCCTGAGCGGGCCGAGCTCCGCCACGACCCGGTCCCGATCCGTCACCAGGATGGTCTCGCCCGACGCCGCGAGCCGGACATACTCGCTCAACCGGTTGTTCAGCGCCTTGATCCCGACCGATCTCATGGGCTCAAGGTAGCTACCACGCCCTACTTCGTCAACCGATGTCCTGGGTCGGGCTCCGAACCAGGGACGCAATCGCTTCGACGGAACGCCGAACGCCCAGAGCACCCGCCCTGCCCGGAAAGGCAATTGACCAGGGCCCATGGTCGAGGTCCCCAGACGTGGTGTAGGAGTTCTGGGCTCGGTTGGTAGCAGAGAGGGGGAATGGTGCCAGCGCAGGCGGCAGTTACTTGAGAGAGAGCTGTGGGTAAACCCGGTGCTCGGGCTGCGGCGCGCTGGCCCGCGGCGCCCGCCAGATCGCCTCAAGCCCCATCAGGCGCATCAGCCGTGCGGCCCGCCGGCGCCCGATCCGCACGCCCTCGCGGCGCAGGTGAAGCGCCATCCGGCGGGCGCCGTAAAACGGATACTTCAGGAACAACGCGTCGATGCGGCGCATCGGCGCCAGCGTGTCTGCGCTCTCCCCCTTCGGTTCGTAGTACAGCGACGAGCGCCCGATCGACAGCAGGCGGCACTGCCGGCTCAGGCTCAGCGACGGGTGGTCGCGCACAACCATCGCCCGCCTCTCGGCCCGGCTCAGCGACCCGACCCGCGAGACAAAAAATCCCGCTCCACGATCAGCTCCCCGATCTTGGCGTGAAGATCGCGCACCTCGCTCTCGTGGTCCCGGGACCGCCGCTCGGCGCCCTTCGAGAACACTTCGGCCAAGCCCTCGATCGCCTGGCGCTTCCAGGCGCCGACCTGGTTCGGATGGACCTGGTGCCGCGAGGCAATCTCCTGAAGCGTCCGATCGCCCCGAAGCGCCTCCAGGGCGATCTTCGCCTTCAGCTCCCCCGAAAACCGGCGTCGCTTGCTGCTCATCCGCATTCCTCCGTCACACGGCGGAATACACCTTAATCACCTGTCCGAATTTCCGGGGCCACCTCAGTCCACCCCATCGGACTCGTTCCGGGCATCTCTTGCGACCGGCCGACGGCGTGGATGGCCGGAACAAGTCCGGCCATGACGTGGGGAGGCCCGAAGGGCGCGCATCGAAGGACGGCACGGTTCCATCGGTAATGGACACGCTCTAGGATCGCGCGGGACCGGATGCGAAACAGGGGGAGTGCAGGGAATGGATGTCCGAGCCGCGGTCGCGCATGAGGCGGGCAAGCCGCTGACCGTCGAGACGGTGCAGCTCGACGGCCCCGCAGACGACGAGGTGCTGGTCGAGGTCAAGGCGACCGGGATCTGCCACACCGACGAGTTCACCCTCTCGGGCGCCGATCCCGAGGGGCTGTTCCCGTCGATCCTGGGCCATGAAGGCGCCGGCGTTGTGGTCGATGTCGGCAGGAACGTGACCTCGGTCGCCAAGGGCGACCACGTCATCCCGCTCTACATCCCGGAATGCCGCCAGTGCAAGTCGTGCCTGTCGGGCAAGACCAATTTGTGCACCGCGATCCGCGCCACCCAGGGCCAGGGGGTGATGCCGGACGGCACCAGCCGCTTCTCGCTGGGCGGAGAGGCGCTCTACCACTACATGGGCACGTCCACCTTCGCCAATTACAGCGTGATGCCGGAGATCGCGGTCGCCAAGGTCCGCGAGGACGCCCCGTTCGACAAGATCTGCTATATCGGCTGCGGCGTGACCACGGGGATCGGCGCGGTGATCAACACCGCCGGCGTCGAGCCCGGCGCCAATGTCGTCGTCTTCGGGCTCGGCGGGATCGGGCTCAACGTGATCCAGGGCGCGCGCATCGCCGGCGCCGACCGGATCGTCGGCGTCGACATCAACCCGTCCAAGGCGACGCTCGCCGAGAAATTCGGCATGACCCATTTCGTCAACCCGAAGGAGGTGGAGGACGATATCGTCCCCTATCTGGTCGACCTGACGGACGGCGGGGCGGACTACTCCTTCGAGTGCATCGGCAACGTCGCGACCATGCGCCAGGCGCTCGAATGCTGCCACCGTGGCTGGGGGGTGAGCGTGATCATCGGCGTTGCCGGCGCCGGCCAGGAGATCTCCACCCGGCCGTTCCAGCTTGTCACCGGGCGGGTGTGGAAGGGCACCGCCTTCGGCGGCGCCAAGAGCCGCACCGAGGTGCCGCGGATCGTCGACTGGTACATGGACGGCAAGATCAACATCGACGACCTGATCACCCACACGATGCCCCTGGAGGACATCAACTCGGCCTTCGACCTGATGCACGAAGGCAAGTCGATCCGCTCAGTGGTGACGTTCTAGCCGCCCGTCCACGGGGCATGGCTGGCGGGGTGAAGCGGGTCCTGGCGGCCGCGCTCGAATCCTTCGTCGCCGAGATCTTCGTCGCCGCCGGCACGCCCGAGGCGGATGCGGCGACCGTCGCCGAGGTGCTGGTCTGGGCCAATCTACGCGGCATCGACAGCCACGGCGTGCTGCGCGTGCCGGGCTATGTCGGGCGCATCGCGAGCGGCGAGTTCAACCCGAGGCCGGACATCTCGGTCGTCGCCGACCTGCCGGCGGCGACGCTGATCGACGCCGACCGCGCCTTCGGCCCGGTCGGCATGTCGCGCGGCATGGACATCGCCATCGCCAAGGCGCGCGAGGCCGGGGTGGGGGTGTGCATCGTCCGCCGCGTGACTCACATGGCGGCGATCGGCTGGTTCGCGCTGAGGGCGGTGGATGCCGGGATGATCGGCCTCGCCTTCGGCTCGTCGAGGCCGAACATGGCGTATCACGGGGCGCGGGCCCGCGGCGTCGCAACCAGCCCGATCGCCATCGCCGTGCCGGGGAAGCGCGCGCCGGTGCTGCTCGACATGTCGACCTCGGAGAGCTCGATGGGAAGGATCATGCTGGCGCGCGACTCGGGCACGCCGCTCCAGCCCGGCTGGGCGCTGGCGGAGGACGGGACGCCCACCACCGACGCCGACGAGGCGCGCATGCTCACCCCGCTGGGCGGGGCCAAGGGGGCGGGGCTCGCGCTGATGTTCGAGTGCCTCACCGGCGTGCTGGTCGGCCACCCGCTGATCGCCACCGCCATCGGGCCGGACGCCGAGACGCGGCACAGCCAGAACGGGTTCGCGCTCGCCATCGACATCGCCTCCTTCGCCGAGCCCGAACGCTACCGCCGCGACATCGCCGCGCTGGCGGGCGCGCTCAAGTCGCTCCCCGTCGCCGAGGGGCATGACGCGATCCGCCTGCCGGGCGAGCGCGGCGAACGCACGATGGCGGAGCGGCTGGAGGCCGGGGTGCCGCTACCGGCGGGCACCTGGCGCCGCCTCGCCGAGATCGCCGACGGGTTCGGTATCGCCATGCCGCCCGTCGTCGAGGGCTGAACCTCACTCCCGGTCGTCGCGCTCGCTGCGATAGGCGAGCCGCATCAGCCCGATCCCGAGCGCCAGGCTCGCAACGACGCCTGCCGCCATCGCGATCAGCCCCCAGACGCCGATCGGCGCATCGCCCGCCACCCGCCACATCCAGACCGCGGCGACGACCGCCCCCGCCAGCAGCGCGCCGAGCAGGATAGAGAGCAGCAGAGTGCGGTTCATCCCGGGCGCCGCCGGAACACCCCTACGCGATCAGCGCGTTGCCGGCGAAGCGCTCGCGCCAGCGCGGCAGCACGTCGGGGTTGAACACGTTGTCCGGCACCTCGCCGCGCAACGCGGCAAGCACCGCGTTTGCCGCCCATTGGATGCCGGGGCCGAGCCCGCCGCCGTGGTTGTGCGAGATCATGTGCGGCGAGAGCAGCACCTCGTTCCCCATGTCGAGCAGCTTGGAGTTGCGGTCCATCGGCTCGTCGAGGAACACGTCGAGCGCGGCGCCGGCGATTTCGCCCGCCGCGATGGCGTCGGCCAGCGCCACCTCGTCCATCGTGCCGCCGCGCGAGGTGTTGACGAACAGCGCCGACTGCTTCATCGCCCGGAACTGGGCCGCCCCCATCATGCGGCGCGAGGTCGGGTTGAGCGTCGGGTGCAGCGAGACGATGTCGGAATCGGCGAGCAACGTGTCGAGATCGACCCTCTCCACCCCGTATTCGGCGAACTTGGCGTCGTCGACGAAAGGGTCGCAGACGAGCAGGCGGACATGCCACGGCTTCAACAGCTCCACCATGCGCCCGCCGATGCGCCCGAAGCCGACGATGCCCACGGAGAGCCCGGCATAGCCGTCCTCGTCGCGGCGGCCGAGATAGGTGCCGATCAGAGACTCGTGCTTCCACCCGCCGGCCTTCACGTGGGCGTCCTTCTCCCGGTTGCGCTTGAGCATGGTGAGGATCATCGCCATCGCGCCCTCGGCGACGCCGCCCCAGTTCGCCTGGGTCGGCGCGTGGGTCACCAGCACGCCGAGATCGGTGGCCGCATCGACGTCGATGTCGTCGGTGCCGACGGTGCACTTGGCGATGATGCGGAGCCGCAGCGCGCCCTCGATGATGCGCCGGTTGACCGGTGCGCTGCGGATCGAGGTGCCGGTCATGGCGACCGCTTCCGCGGCCCTCGCGGCCATGTCGTCCTCATAGACGCAGCCCGGGACATGCCACGCCTCGTCGCCGAATGTGAGCCGGCAGCCCGCCTCTTCCATCCGGCGGTTGCTGCGCCCCTCCAGATCGGCGTTGGCGAAGACGAAGACGGTGGGCTCGGACATGGCGCGGCTCGCTCCCGGAGGCGGTTGGTCTGGGGAGTTATATGGGCCCGGCCCCGGTCAGTCGAACAGGAAGCGGAAGCCGCCATTCTCCCGCCTGAGCCGGCACGGCTCGAAATGCGCCGGCAGCAGCAGCGTGTCGCGCTCGGCGGCCCGCTCGAAGACCGCCCGGCGGGTGCTGGAAGCGGTCGGTTGGTGCTCGCAGGCGCGGCTGTTCCATCCCGGGTGGCGCGCCTGGATCGGGTGGTGAAACACGTCGGCGGTGACCAGCCCCTCCTCGCCTTCGGAGGAGATCCGGATATTGACCTGGCCGGGGGTGTGGCCGGGCGCGGGCTCGAAGCGGATGCCGTCTTCGACGACGTGATCGACAGCCACGAGCTCGGCGAGCCCGGCGTCGAGGATCGGCTTCACGCTGTCCTCGAAGACATTGACGTACTGCCCGTCGCCGCCCGCGTGCTTGGCCTTGAGAGAGTCGAGGTCGGCGGCGGTGAAGACATAGCGCGCGTTGGGGAAGGTTGGCTCCCAGCGCCCGTCCACGAGGCGCGTGTTCCAGCCGACATGGTCGACATGGAGGTGGGTGATCAGCACGAGGTCGATGTCTTCCGGCCGGTAGCCCGCCGCCGCCAGGTTCTCCAGAAAGGGCCACTGGGCGTGCGTCCAGTAGTCGCGCCGGCGCCCCGGCTTGTCGTTGCCGACGCAGGTGTCGATCAGGACGGCGCGGTCCCCGGAGCGGAACACGTAGCTCTGCATGCAGGATTCGAGCAGCCAGCGCGCCTCGTCGAAGAAGCGCGGCATCAGCCAGCCCCGCTCGCGCTCGAAATCGTCGGGCGTGGACTCCGGGTACATCGCCCCGGGGTCGAAGATCGGCGTGTCGTCCTCGAGCACCCGGGCGAGCTCCAGCCTGCCGATGGTCACCGTCGCCATTGCATCCTCCGGTCGAGACTTCCGCCACCGTGCCATAAATGCCCGGATCGAGTCCGGGCATGACGGGAAGGGGTGTCGACGCTTCCCCACCCCGTCATGGCCGCATCACCGCCGGACTCGATCCGGGGGCCGGCCATCCACGCGGCGGGGGCGCGGCGCAAATGGATAGAAACTTCCGAAATACGACACTAGCATAGGACTTTAGGACTGCGCGAACGGCAAGATGAAGTCTCACCCGGGCGCCGCGCCGCATGCGATCACCGCCGCCGAGTTCGACTGCGAGGTGGTCCGCAACGATGCGGTCAACGCCGAATACATGCATATCGTGGCGACCGCCGAGCCGCTGGCCACGTCGGTCCGGGCCGGCCAGTTCTTCCACATGCTATGTCCGAAGGGCGGGGCGAACGCCCCGTTCTTCCGCCGCCCGATGAGCGTCTACCGCGCCGACCCGGAAGAAGGCACGGTCGCCTTCCTCTACAAGGTGACCGGCAACGGGACGCGGGCGCTGGCGACGCTGGCGGCGGGCGACCGGCTCGACCTGTTCGGGCCGCTCGGCGTCGGCTTCGCGCTCGAGCCCGGGTGGCGGCGCATCGTGGTGGTCGGGCGCGGGGTGGGGCTTGCGACGCTCGCCCCGCTCGCCGAGCTCGCGGCGGCGAGCGGGGTCGGGGTGACGGCCGTCCTGAGCGCGCGCTCGCCGGCGGTGATGATGTCCGCCGACCGCTTCGAGGCGATCGGCGCCGAGGTGATCGAGGTCACCGACGCGGAGGGGACCAGCGGCCCGGCCCGGCTGGAGCGCACCCTGCGCGGGCTGATCGGGGAAGGCCGGGTGGATGCGTTCTTCACCTGCGGCTCCAACCGGCTGCTGCTGCTGCTCCAGCGCCTTGGACGCGAGTTCTCCATCCCCGGCCAGGTCGCGCTGGAGCAGCAGATGGCCTGCGGGCTCGGCATGTGCTTCTGCTGCGTGCGCGAGTTCCGCGTGGGCGATGGCGTCGCACACCGCCGGGTGTGCTGGGACGGCCCGGTGTTCGACCTTCAGGAGGCAATCTCTTGGTAGACATGCGCGTCGAGATCGGCGGGGTGGCGATGGCCAACCCGGTGATGCCCGCCTCCGGCACCTTCGCCGACGGGCTGGACAAGGCGGTCGACTTCGAGCGCCTGGGGGCGATGGTGATCAAGACCATCACCCGCGAGCTCCGGGTCGGCAACGCCCTGCCCCGAGTCTGCGAGACGCCGGAAGGGATGCTGAACTCGATCGGCATCCCGTCCAAGGGCATGGACTATTTTCACGCCGAGACCCTGCCGATCTATGCGCGCTATTCGACGCCGCTGGTGGTCAGCATCTCGGCGCCGACCGTCGACGGCTTCGCCAGCCTCGCCGAAGAGGTGAGCCTGCCGGGCGTCGCCGCGATCGAGATCAACATCTCGTGCCCCAACCTGGAAGCCGACGGCCAGGCCTTCGCCAACTACACGGACTCCACCGAGCGCGCTGTCGCGGCGATCCGCCGGCGCACCTCTCTGCCGCTTTGGGCCAAGCTCTCGCCCAACGTCACCGACGTCGCCGAAATCGGCCGCGCGGCGGAGGCCGCCGGCGCCGACGCGCTGGTGGTCGCCAACACCTTCCTCGCCATGGCGGTCGATATCGAGAGCCAGCGCCCCCGGCTCGGCAGCGTCACCGGCGGGTTGTCCGGACCCGCAATCCGTCCCATCGTGGTCCGCATGACGTATCAATGCGCGCGCGCGGTCGACATCCCGGTCATCGGCTGCGGCGGGATCGCCACGGCCGAGGACGCGATCGAGTACATGCTGGCGGGCGCCAGCGCGGTTCAGGTTGGAACCGTCACCTTCCTCCACCCGACGGCGATGATCTCGGTCCTCGACGGCATCGAGGATTACTGCCTGCGGCGCGGCTATGCGCGCGTGACCGACCTCGTGGGCGCGCTCTCGGTCGAGGAGGCGGACGAGACCGACATGGAATGGGTCGACCCGTTGCGATGAGCGAAACCGCCCTCCAGCCCGCCCGCGAAGAGCTGCGCGCGCTCGCCGTCGAGACCTTCGATACGCTGCGCCGGGCCACCGCCGCGAGGCAGGGCGTGTCGCGCGAGAGCTTCGGCGCGGGCGAGAACGCGGCCCTTGAGATCCTGGTCGATCTCGCCCGCCGGTTCGGGCTCGAGACCGGGACCGACCGGGTCGCCAATTTGCTGATCTCGCTGCCCGGACAGGCGCGGGCGACGCCCTATATCGCCTGCGGATCGCACATGGATTCGGTGCCGGAGGGAGGCAATTTCGACGGCGCCGCCGGGGTGGTCGCGGGGCTGCTGGCGCTGGTGCGCGCGCGGATGGAGGACGCCCGGCCGAGGCACCCGGTCCGGGTGATCGCGCTGCGCGGCGAGGAGAGCGCCTGGTACGGCAAGGCCTGCGTCGGGTCGAGCGCGCTGTTCGGCCGGCTGCGGAAGGCCGACCTCGCCTCGGTCCACCGCGACGGGACGGGCACGCTGGGCGAGGCGATGAAGCGCGAAGGCGCCGCGGTCGAGGCGATCGAGGCGGGCACGCCGCTGGTCGATGCGGCCGACATCGCGGGCTATGTCGAGCTCCACATCGAGCAGGGCCCGATCCTGGTCGCCGACAGCCTGCCCACCGCCGTGGTGACCTCGATCCGCGGCAATCTGCGCCACCGCCGGATCCGCTGCATCGGCGAGGCGGGGCATTCGGGCGCGGTGCCGCGCGGGCTCCGGAACGACCCCGTCATGGCCGCCGCCGCGCTGATCCATGCGCTCGACAACCACTGGCAGGACTGGCTGGAGCGGGGGCACGACATCGTGGTGACCACCGGCATCGTCGAGACCGACGCCCGGTCGCATTCCGTCTCGCGCATCGCGGGCGAGGTCGACTTCAGCTTCGAGGTAAGGAGCGAGGACCGGGCGACCCTGGAGGGGTTTTACGAACTGATGCGGGGCGAGTGCGACCGGATCGCCGACGAGCGCCGGGTGATGTTCAATTTCGACCGCAGGGTCGACGCCCCGCCCGCGATGATGGACCGGCGCTGGGTCGACAAGCTGCTGGCGCATGCCCGCGCGTTGTCGCTTCCCGAACGCACGATTTTGAGCGGCGCCGGCCACGACGCGGCGCTGTTCGCCGCGGCGGGAATCCCGTCCGCGATGATCTTCATCCGGAACCACAACGGCTCGCACAACCCGAACGAGGCGATGGACATCGACGACTTCCTCAAGGGGGCCGACCTGCTCTACCGCGCGCTGATGGACCCGCCGTGACCGGCGAGCGCATCGAGATCGCGCGGCCGGACGACTGGCACCTCCATCTGCGTGACGGGGCGATGCTGCACACCATCGTCGGCTTCTCGGCGGCGGTGTTCGGCCGCGCCATCGTGATGCCCAACCTGGTGCCGCCGGTGCGCGTCCCGGAGGAGGCCGAGGCCTATCGCGCGCGCATCCGGGCGGCGCTTCCCGACGGCCATCCGTTCGAGCCGCTGATGACCGCCTATATGACCGACAGCGCCGATCCGGCGGATATCCGGGCCGGGTTCGAGAACGGCATCTTCCATGCGGTGAAGCTCTACCCCGCCGGCGCCACCACCAACTCCGAGATGGGGGTGACGCGCATGGCGGCGATCCGCCCGGTGCTGGCGGAGATGGAGAAGATCGGCATGCCGCTTCTGGTCCATGGCGAGGTCGCCGATCCCGAGGTCGACGTGTTCGACCGCGAGGCGGTCTATATCGAGCGCGTGCTCGAGCCGATGCGGCGCGGCTTCCCGGGGCTCAGGGTGGTGCTGGAGCACGTGACCACGGTCGATGCCGTCGAATACGTGCGCGCCGCCGAGAGCGGGCTCGCGGCCACGATCACCCCGCATCACCTGATGATCAACCGCAACGCCATCTTCCGCGGCGGGCTCCGCCCGCACATGTATTGCCTCCCCGTCGCCAAGCGCGAGCGTCACCGCCTGGCGCTGCGCGCGGTCGCGGTCTCGGGCGATTCGCGGTTTTTCCTCGGCACCGATTCCGCACCCCATCCGCGCCGCGACAAGGAGGCCGATTGCGGCTGCGCGGGAATCTTCAACGCGCCCAACGCGCTGCAATGCGTGGCGCAGGTCTTCGACGAGGAGCGCGCGCTCGACCGGCTCGAGGGCTTCGTGTCCCGGGCAGGCGCGGAATTTTACGGAATGGCGCCAAATTCCGACCGCATCGTCCTCGAAAAGGGGGTAGGTTCCGAGGCGCCCCGGGAGCGGGTGGGGGTCGCCGACCACGCGATCAGGGTGTTCGACCCCGGCACGCCGATCTCCTGGCGGATCGCCTCCGGCCTCAGGTGAGCCTGCCGGGCGCGTGCGACAGAGCGGAGGGACAAATGCTGCCGACGGCGTTCCCGGACGAGGCGCAGGTCGCCGAGATGACGGCGCGGATGTTGATCGAGGTCGAGGCGGTGCGCTTCCGCGCCGAGGACCCCTATCGGTTCACCTCGGGCTGGGCGAGCCCGGTCTATATCGATTGCCGGCGGCTGATCTCGTTTCCGCGGGTGCGCCAGACGCTGATGGATTTCGCCGCCTCGGCGATCGTCCGCGAGGTCGGGTTCGAGACCATCGACGCCGTCGCCGGGGGCGAGACCGCCGGCATCCCCTTCGCCGCCTGGATCGCCGACCGGCTGATGCTGCCGATGCAGTATGTCCGCAAGCAGGCCAAGGGGTTCGGCCGGGACGCCCAGATCGAGGGCGATTTCGAGGCCGGCTCCCGCGTCATCCTGGTCGAGGACCTGACCACCGACGGGCAGAGCAAGATCCGCTTCTGCCAGGCGCTGCGCGAGGCGGGCGCCATCGTCAACCACACCTTCGTGATCTTCCACTACGACATCTTCCCGCAGACCCGCGAGCTGCTGGAGGGGATGGACATGACGATGCTCTCGCTCGCCACCTGGTGGGACGTGCTTGCGGTGTGCAAGAAGCACGCCTATTTCGACGCCGCCACGCTGGACGAGGTCGAGAGCTTCATGAACGACCCGGTCACCTGGTCCGCCGCGCATGGCGGCGCCTCGGAGCTCGCGGGCTGAACCACCGAACGGTGCGAAGCCGAATACCGCCGCCTTTCCTGTATTCAGCCGGCGATAAGCTCTGTAAATTGCCCCGGATTGAGGATGACCGCACCGCCCGGGATCGCTCGGCTGTGCCCCGGGGGGATTCGCGTTTGCGCGGAGGCGCGGTAATCTCTCATTATGCGCCAGTCCCAGGAGGGAGACCGAAGATGACAGGGAAAATCAGGCCGCTCGCGCTCGCGGCGGCGGTATCGGCGGCGGTGGTACTCGGCAGCGTCAGCACCCAGGCGGCGACCAAGATCCGGCTCACGCTCGACTGGATCCCGCAGTCGACGCACGGGCTGATCTTCATCGCCCAGTACGAGGGCTACTACAAGGCCGAAGGCCTCGACGTGAAGATCGACGAAGGCCGCGGCTCGGCCGACGCGGTCAAGAAGCTGGTCAGCGGCACCCACGACATCGGCCTCGCCGACATCAACGCCTTGATCCAATACAACGCCAAGAACAAGGGCGCCGAGATCAAGAGCGTTATGATGATGTACGAGCAGCCCCCCTTCTCCATCTTCGTGCTGAAGAAGTCGGGCATCACCCATCCCAAGCAGCTCGTCGGCAAGACGCTGGGCGCGCCGGTGTTCGATGCCAGCTACAAGCTGTTCCCGGCCTTCGCCAAGGCGATCGGCATCGACCCGAACGCGGTGAAGAAGAAGAACATGGACCCGCGCCTGCGCGAGCCGATGCTCATCCGGGGCGAGGTCGACGCGATCTCCGGGCACGTGTTCTCCTCGATGCTCAACCTCAAGGCGGCCGGCGTCAAGGAAGAGGACGTGACCTTCTTCATGTATGGCGACCACGGCATGGAGTCCTATGCTAACGGCGTCGCGGTCAGGCCCGACTTCATCGCCAAGAACGCCGACGCGGTGCGCGGCTTCGTGCGGGCGACCATCAAGGCGACCCGCGACATGGTGCAGAAGCCGCAGCTCGCGCTCGACTCGGCCAAGAAGTTCTCGCCGCTGCTCGTCGAGTCGGTCGAGGCGGACCGGCTGCGGCTCGGCATCGCGTGCTGCGTGCTGACGCCGAACGTGAAGAAGAACGGCTATGGCGGCATCGACATGGCCCGGCTGCAGCGCTCGATCGACCAGGCGGCGGACGCCTATGGCATCAAGGAGCCGCCGAAGGCCTCCGACATGTGGCTCGACGGCTTCCTGCCGCCGCAGTCCGAACGCTTCATCCACAAATAGGGTGTCCGGGGCGGGCCGCCCGCCCGCCCCCACCCCTTCCTTCGAGACCGTCGATGGCCTTCATCGAGATCGACGAGATCGACCTCACCTACCGCAACAGCGCGGGCGACGAGGACGATGCCGGCACGCTGGCGCTGCAGGGCGCCAGCCTGACCATGGAACGCGGCGATTTCATCTCGCTGGTCGGGCCGAGCGGCTGCGGCAAGTCGACCCTGCTCAAGGTGGTCGCCGGGCTGATCCGGGCCAACAAGGGGCGGGTGTCGGTCGCCGGCCAGGTCGTCGACCAGCCGCTCAAGATCGTCGGCATGGCGTTCCAGAACGCCACCCTGCTGCCGTGGCGCTCGACACGCGAGAACGTGCTGCTGCCGATGGAGATCGTCGAGCCGCACCGGAAGCAATTCCGCCGGGAGAAGGCGAAATACGAGGCCATCGCGGACGAGCTGCTGGCCACCGTCGGTCTCGACGGCTTCGGCGACCGGGCGCCCTGGCAGCTCTCGGGCGGGATGCAGCAGCGCGCCCAGCTGTGCCGCGCGCTGGTGCACGAGCCCGACCTGCTGCTGCTCGACGAGCCGTTCGGCGCGCTGGACGCGTTCACCCGCGAAGAGCTCTGGGACGTCCTCCAGGCGCTCTACATGAACCGGAAATGCACGGTGATGCTGGTCACCCACGATTTGCGCGAAGCGGTCTACCTGGCCGACAAGGTCTACGTGATGAGCGCTAGGCCCGGCCGGGTGATCCTGGAGCGCGACATCGAGCTCGAACGGCCGCGCAAGCTGGAGCACATGTACCAGCGCGAGACCGTCGAGCTGGTCCAGGAGCTGCGCCACCACATCAACATCGCGAGAACCGACGATGAGTAGGAAGACCCTCGAGATCCTGTCGCCGTGGATCGTGACGCTGGTCGTCATCATCATCTGGGAGGTCGGCGTGCGCGCGTTCGAGGTGCCGGCGGTGGTGCTGCCGACCGCGAGCGCGTCGTTCTACGCGATATGGGAGTGGCGCGAGGGGCTGTGGCACAACGCGATCCCGACGCTGGTGGCGACGCTGCTGGGCTTCGGCATCGCGGTCGTGTTCGGCATCGTGATGGGGGTCTTCATCGGCATCTCCAAGCCGGTCTACGCCGCGCTCTACCCGCTGCTGGTCGCCTTCAACAGCATCCCCAAGGTGGCCATCGTGCCGATCCTGATGGTTTGGTTCGGGATCGGGCTGACCACGGCGACGATCACCGCCTTCATCCTCTGCTTCTTCCCGATCGTGGTGAACGTCGCGGTCGCGCTGGCGACCATCGAGCCGGAGCTCCGCGACGTCTTGCGCGCGCTCGGCGCGCATGAGCGGGACATCGTGATCAAGGTCGGAATCCCGCGTTCGCTCCCCTATCTGTTCGCCTCGCTCAAGATCGCGATCACGCTCGCCTTCGTCGGCGCGGTGATCGCCGAGACCGTGGCGGGCGGCGACGGGATCGGCCATCTGATGCTGGTCGCCAGCTCCAACTTCAACATGGCGCTGATGATCGCCGGGCTGATCGTGATCGCCGCCATGGCGATCGGCATGTACGCGATCTTCGCGGTGCTCGACCGGCGCTTCACCGGCTGGGCGACGCGCGGCGACATCCAGTACGCTACCGCGGGCGGCTAGCCCCCGGGTTGCAACGGGTTATCCTGTGTGATACCAAGCCCTGCCTTCGAGAACCGGTCGTCGAACCGGTCGTCGCGATAGCCGAAATCGCGCTGTATTTCAAAGAGTTGCCGCCGATACGGTCAGGGTTGGAAAGACGTGTCCGCAACGCCGATTGACGTGTCCGGCCTGCCCGGTCGCTATGCCAATGCGCTGTTCGAGCTGGCGGACGAACGGGGTGCTCTCGATCCGGTGATGGACGATCTGGCGACGCTGCGATCGATGATCCGCGAGGCGCCCGAGTTCGCGCTTGTGCTCACCAGCCCGGTGATCGGCCGCGATGAGCAGTCGGCGGCGGTCGATGCGGTGATGGAGCGCGCCGGGATCGGCGAGCTCGCGCGCCGCTTCGTCAACGTGGTCGCGCGCAACCGCAGGCTGTTCGCGCTGCCCGGGATGATCGAAGTCTACCGGGCGCTGCTGGCCGCCCGCCGCGGCGAGATCGCGGCCGAGGTGACCTCGGCCGCGCCGCTGAGCGAGGCCCAGCGGGTGGCGCTGGAGAAGGCGCTGACGCGCTCGGTCGGCGCCAATGTCTCGATCGATCTCAGGGTCGATCCCGCCATCCTCGGCGGGCTGGTCGTGAAGGTCGGCTCGCGCATGGTCGATTCTTCGCTCAGGACCAAGCTGGACAAGCTGCAGATATCGATGAAAGGGGCCGCGTGATGGAGCTGCGCGCCGCGGAGATCTCCGCCATCCTCAAGGAGCAGATCGCCAATTTCGGCACCGAGGCCGAGGTCGCGGAAGTCGGCCAGGTGCTGTCGGTCGGCGACGGCATCGCCCGGGTCTACGGGCTCGACCGCGTCCAGGCCGGCGAGATGGTCGAGTTCCCCGGCGGCATCCGCGGCATGGCGCTCAACCTCGAAAGCGACAATGTCGGCATCGTGATCTTCGGCGACGACAGCACCATCAAGGAGGGCGACACCGTCAAGCGCACCGGCGCCATCGTCGACGTGCCGGTCGGCAAGGGGCTGCTCGGGCGCGTCGTCGATGCGCTGGGCAGCCCGATCGACGGCAAGGGGCCGATCGAGAGCGCGGAGCGCCGCCTGGTCGAGGTCAAGGCGCCGGGCATCATCCCGCGCCGGTCGGTGCACGAGCCGGTGCAGACCGGGCTCAAGGCGATCGACAGCCTGATTCCGATCGGCCGCGGCCAGCGCGAGCTGATCATCGGCGACCGCCAGACCGGCAAGACCGCGGTGGCCGTCGACACCATCATCAACCAGCGAGAGATCAACGCCGGCGGCGACGAGTCGAAGAAGCTCTACTGCGTCTACGTGGCGATCGGCCAGAAGCGCTCGACCGTGGCCCAAATCGTCAAGCAGCTGGAGGAGAACGGCGCGCTGGAATACAGCATCGTGGTCGCCGCGACCGCCTCGGAGCCGGCGCCGCTCCAGTTCCTCGCCCCCTATGCCGGCTGCACGATGGGCGAGTATTTCCGCGACAACGGCATGCACGCGCTGATGATCTACGACGATCTGTCGAAACAGGCCGTTGCCTACCGCCAGATGTCGCTGCTGCTGCGCCGCCCGCCGGGACGCGAGGCCTTCCCGGGCGACGTGTTCTACCTCCATTCGCGGCTGCTGGAGCGCGCGGCCAAGATGAACGAGGACAACGGCGCCGGCTCGCTGACCGCGCTGCCGGTGATCGAGACCCAGGCGGGCGACGTGTCGGCCTATATCCCGACCAACGTGATCTCGATCACCGACGGACAGATCTTCCTGGAGACCGACCTGTTCTATTCCGGCATCCGCCCGGCGGTGAATGTCGGGCTGTCGGTGAGCCGGGTGGGCTCGGCGGCGCAGATCAAGGCGATGAAGCAGGTCGCCGGCTCGATCAAGCTCGAGCTCGCGCAGTATCGCGAGATGGCGGCCTTCGCCCAGTTCGCCTCCGATCTCGACGCCTCGACCCAGCAGCTCCTCAACCGGGGCTCGCGGCTGACCGAGCTGCTCAAGCAGCCGCAGTTCTCGCCGCTCCCGGTGGAGGAGCAGGTGGTGGTCATCTTCGCCGGCGTCAACGGCTATCTCGACAAGTTCCCGCTGGAGTCGGTGCAGCGCTTCGAGCACGGCTTCCTCGCCGAGGTGAAGGCCAACCACCCGGACATCCTCGCCGGCATCCGCGAGAGCCAGGAGCTGACCGAGGACCTGCACAAGAAGCTGACCGGGGCGCTCGACGGCTACGCCCAAGCCTTCGCCGCCTAGCGCGGAAGCCGACCGCGATGCCGAGCCTCAAGGACCTCAGGACGAGGATCAACAGCGTCAAGTCGACGCAGAAGATCACCTCGGCGATGAAGATGGTCGCGGCGGCCAAGCTCAGGCGGGCGCAGGAACAGGCCGAGGCGGCGAGGCCCTATGCCGAGCGGATGGAGCGCGTGCTGGGCTCGGTCGCAGCCAGCCTCGGCAGCGTCGAGGGCGCGCCGCCGCTGCTCGCCGGGACCGGCCGGGACGACGTCCACCTGCTGGTGGTCGCGACCTCGGACCGCGGCCTCTGCGGCGGCTTCAACTCGTCGATCGTGCGCGAGGCGCGGCGGCGCATCCGCGAGCTCGGCGCGGCGGGCAAGACCGTCAAGGTTCTCTGCGTCGGCCGCAAGGGGCGCGGGCAGCTGATGCGAGACCATAGCCGGCTGATCGTCGACACGATCGACGAGGTGGGACGCCCAAGGCTCGGCTTCGACGACGCGCAAGGCATCGCGAACCGCTTGCTCGCGCTCTACGAGGCGGGCGAGTTCGATGTCTGCACCGCGGTCTACAACCGCTTCCGGTCGGTGATCACCCAGATCGTCACCGTGCAGCAGCTGATCCCCTTCGGCCCGCCGGAGGAGGCGGATGCGCAAGAGGGGGAGGAGGCAGGCGGCGCCAGGGCGATCTACGAGTTCGAGCCGGAGGAGGGGGAGATCCTCGCCACCCTGCTGCCGCTCAACCTGTCGGTGCAGGTCTACCGGGCGCTGCTGGAGAACGCGGCCTCGGAACAGGGCGCGCGCATGGCGGCGATGGACAACGCGACCCGCAACGCGGGAGACATGATCGACCGGCTGACGCTCGACTACAACCGGTCGCGCCAGGCCGCGATCACCAGCGAGCTGATCGAGATCATCTCCGGCGCCGAAGCCGTTTAGGCGCCGGATACAGGCAAAGAGGTAGAGAGATGGCAACGACGGGCGAAGCGGGACGCATAGCGCAGGTGATGGGCGCCGTGGTCGACGTTCAGTTCGAGGGCGACCTGCCGGGCATCCTGAATGCGCTGCATTGCGACAACAAGGGCACCCGCCTGGTCCTCGAAGTGGCGCAGCATCTGGGCGAGAACATGGTCCGCACCGTCGCGATGGACACCACCGACGGGCTGGTCCGGGGCCAGGAAGTCCAGGACACCGGCGGTCCGATCACGGTTCCCGTCGGGCCCGACACGCTGGGGCGCATCCTCAACGTCGTCGGCGATCCGGTGGACGAGCGGGGCGCGGTGAGCTCCAACAAGGCCTATCCGATCCACCGCGAGGCGCCGGCCTTCGTCGACCAGTCG
>JAPPGP010000257.1 GCA_028821395.1 Defluviicoccus sp. | reverse complement strand
CGCGGAGCACCATCGCGCGGTCTGGCGCCTCTCCGTCCCGATCATCCTGTCCAACCTGTCGGTGCCGCTGCTCGGCGCCGTCGACACCGCCGTGGTCGGGCACCTGCCGGAGCCCCACCATCTGGGCGCGGTGGCGCTCGGCAGCATGGTGTTCAACTTCATCTACTGGGGGTTCGGCTTTCTCCGCATGGGTACGGGGGGGCTGACCGCGCAGGCCCACGGTGCCGGCGATTCGGACGAGGTGCGGGCCGCGGTCGCGCGCGGGCTGGCGATCGCGGGCGCCATCGCGCTGGTCACCGTCGCCGCCCAGGGGCCGATCGTCTTCCTGGTGTTCGAGGCGGTCGATGCGAGCGCCGATGTCGAGAGCTCGGCGCGTATCTACGTGTTGACGCGGATCTGGGGCGCGCCCGCGGCACTCTCCATCTACGTCATCCTCGGCTGGTTTCTCGGCCTGCAGAACACAAGGGCGACGCTCTATGTGCAGCTCTGGATGAACGGCCTCAACATCGTCCTCGACGTGGTCTTCGTGGTCGGCTTCGGCTGGGGGGTGTTCGGGGTGGCGCTCGCCACCGTGATCGCCGAGTTCGCCGGGCTCGGCCTCGCGCTCTGGCTGATGCGCGCGGCGCTCCGCGAGATCGCCGGCCGGCTCGACTGGGACCGCGTGCGGTCGCGCCGGCGGATGCGGATGACGCTCGGCCTCAATGCCGACATCTTCGTCCGCACCGTCTGCCTGGTCTTCGCCTTCGCCTGGTTCACCGCCCAGGGCGCCAGGATGGGCGACGTGCTGCTCGCCGCGAACGCGGTGCTGATGAACTTCCAGATCTTCATGGCGCACGGGCTCGACGGCTTCGCCCACGCGGCCCAGGCGATGGTCGGGCGCGCGGTGGGTGCCGCCGACCGGGCGGAGCTGCGGGCGGCGATCCGGGTCTCCTCGTTCTGGGCGGCGGTCACCGCGGGCGGCCTGGTCCTGGTCTACGCCGCGGCGGGGACGGGGATCGTCGCGCTCTTGACCGGCATCGAAGACGTGCGCGATGCCGCCGCCGAGTTCCTCCCCTGGGCGGTGGCGATGCCGGCGCTCTCGGTCGCCGCCTTCCAGCTCGACGGCATCTTCCTCGGCGCGACGCTCGGGCGGCAGATGCGCAACATGATGGTCGTCTCGGTGGCGGCCTATCTCGCCCTCTGCGCGCTCTCGATCCCGCTCTGGGGCAACCACGGCCTGTGGTTCGCCTTCGCCGCCTTCATGGCGCTGCGCGGGGTGACGCTGGGCGCCGTCTACCCGGCGGTGGGGCGGTCGATTCCGTCATAGGACACCCGATACACGCCCGGGTTGAGGGGATCGCCCGCTTTCGGCAAGCTGGCGTCCTATCGGCATCGGACAGGAAGGAAGATAGGTGGGTGTAAGCGTGATCGGACGATACCCCCGCTACATCGAGGTATCCGACGATCTTGGGGCTCGCAGGTTCGATATCGGCTCGGCTTGGGCTGCGTTGCCCGATGACGAGGCGCGCTGGGCGGCGAACAGGCATTTCTTGGATAAAATGTTGGAGGCGGGCGACAAGTTCGTCTGGACGGCCGATCCGAGAACCGTCCGCTCCGGACCCTGGTTTCTCAGGGAGGCGAAATACCTGCAGTCGCGGGGCGTCGCGTTACCCACCGAGCGCGTCTGGCTGTCGTGACGGCTACCGGAAGAGGCGAAGTGGTCGACGAGAAAAGGGGCTTCCAGCGCGGATGGCCTTCGGCGGCGGCGTTCCGATCCTTCCTGTCAGAGAGGCTGGGAGAAGAGTGGACCGTCAGGATCGTCGCGCAGAGGTCGGACCGGGAAGAGGGTGGAAACCTATTCTCGGTCGCCGCGGTCGCGTCCCGGTCGGACGAAGTCAAGCTGCACATTGCGCACGACCGAGGCTCGGATGTCGTCTTTCTGTCCTTTGGCGACGAACCCGAGGTGCCGTTCGAGGATCTTGCCGTGGCAAAGGGCGAGATCGCGACGGGTGACCTGATCGATTTGGCCATTCAGGCCTTGAAGAAACCACCGGGCAAGACTGCGTTTACCCTGGAAACCACCCTCCGGCTGATCCGCGAGTGGGGCGGAGACCTGGCGCGGGATTTGAGTCCGAAGAACCGCTCCATGGCACGGCAGTTGAAGGAAATAAGCGAGGAGTTCGGCACGGGTATCAGGCTCTACCCTTGATTGGAGGAATGGACGGCCGCCGAGCTCGACTTGCCGGCCCCGGGGGGCAGGGCTAAGCTCCGAGCGCTTTGCAGGGAGGGCATCGTGGCGGACGATCTCGACATTTACGAAAAGCAGGGCTTCGGCAATCGCATCGGCTTCGGCGAGAGGCCGGCGCTGATCGTCATCGACTTCATCAACGCGTTCAACGACCCCGAGATGTTCGGCGGCGGCAGCATCCAGTCGGCGATCGACCACACCGAGGATCTGCTCGGGCTGGCCCGCCATCTCGACCTGCCGATCGCCTTCACCAGCCACGCCTACGCCACCGACCGCAGCGAGGACGGAATCTTCAACATGAAGTCGCCGGGGCTGAGCAAGCTCGTCCCCAACACCCGTGCGACCGCGATCGTCGACCAGCTCGAGCCCAGGCCCGGCGAGCGGGTGATCGGCAAGCATTACCCGTCTGGCTTCTTCGCCACCGACCTCGCCAACTGGCTCGCGAGGCGGGGCGTGGACACCGCGATCGTCACCGGCTGCACCACCTCGGGCTGCGTTCGCGCGACGGTGGTCGACGCGATGGGCCACGGCTTCCGCCCCATCGTGCCCGCCGAATGCTCCGGCGACCGCGCCCAGGGCCCGCACGAGGCCAATCTGTTCGACATGGACCAGAAATACGCCGACGTGATGCCGCTCGCCGAGGTGCAGGCGGCGCTCGCCGCGCTGGCGCCGGCGCAGGCCCGGCCCGTGGAGGCCGCGAAATGACCGATTCTATCGGCTGGCGGGCGAACTGGGGCGTCATCGCGCCGTCGACCAACACCTCGGTCCAGCCCGAGTTCGACGACATGCGCCCGCCCGGCGTGACCAACCACCACGTGCGCATCTGGATCCCCGACGAGCCGGTGCATTCGGACGAGGACTTCAACCGGCTGATGGACAACATCCGCCGCGAGTTCGACAACGCGATCCTGCGCGTCATGACCTGCAACCCGGACTACATCGTCATGGGCATGTCGGCCGAGACCTTCTGGGACGGGCTCGCCAAGAGCATCGAGCTCAGGGAGCAGGTCAAGAAGCTCTCCGGCCTCGGCGTCGCCATGGGCTCGGACGCCTGCCAGGCCGCGCTGCGCTGCTACGGCGACATCGGGCGGATCGGCGTGCTCACCCCGTACTGGCCGGTCGGCGACAAGAACGTGAAGAAGTTCTTCGAGGATTGCGGCTTCCAGGTGGCCGCCATCAAGGGCCTCAAATGCGAGAGCCCGGCGAGGATCGCCCAGGTGACCGAGGACGAGCTGCGCGAGGCGCTGATCGAGCTCGACGGCCACGACGTCGAGGCGCTGGTGCAGTGCGGCACCAACCTCGCCATGGCGAGGCTCGCCGGCGAGGCCGAGAAATGGCTCAAGAAGCCGGTGCTGGCGATCAACACCGCGACCTACTGGTACGCCATGCGGGCAAACGGGTATGACGACGTGATCGAGGGATTCGGCTCGCTGATGAGCGATTTCCGCGAGCTGCCCGCTTCCTATCTGGAAAGCGCGGCCGGAGCGGCCTGAAGTCGCACTTGTCCGCCCCCGATTCTCTGCTAAACAGGTAACGCAAATGCCGCTCTTGTCGTTCGGAGACCACAGGACGTGACCAGGATACTCCGCAGCCTGGCGCTCGGGCTGTTTCTCGCTGTCGGCGCGCTCGCCGCCGATGCGGTGGTGACCGCCGCGCCGGCCCACGCCGCCGGCGACGTCAAGAAGGGCAAGAAGGTCTTCGCCAAGTGCAAGGCCTGCCACAGGACGGTCGCGGGCAAGAAGGGGGTCGGTCCCAACCTCAACGGCCTCTTCGGCCGCACCGCCGGAACGCTCGCCAAGTTCAAGTACTCCAAGGACATGAAGGCGGCGGGCGCCAAGGGGCTGGTGTGGACCGAGGAGACCCTGTTCACCTATCTGCAGAACCCCAAGCCCTTCGTCGGCTCCTTCATCGGCAAGAAGAAGGCCAAGACCCGCATGGTCTTCAAGGGCCTCAAGAAGGCGAAGGACCGCGAGAACCTGATCGCTTACCTCAAGGAAGCGACCAAGTAGCCGAGTTCACCCCTCCCCCGCCCGGGCCGCCGCGAGCGCCTCGGGCGTATCGATATCGACCAGCACCCCCGGATCCGGCATCTCGACCTCGACGACCGCGTCCGCGTGCGCGCCGATCAGCGCGCGCGCCCCGGAATCGCCGGTGACCTCGCCCATCTCGGCGAAGAACCGGCGATGCCAGAGCGATGGGTTGCCGCGCTTGCCGTTATGGGTCGGAACGCAGATGGCGGGCCGGTCCTCGGCCCGGAAGGCCTCGACCAGCCGGGCGAGGTTCCGGGCGGTCACCAGCGGCATGTCGCCGAGGCAGACCAGCGCGCCCTCGGCCGCGTCCGGCAGCGCCGCCAGCGCCGCCTTGAGCGAGCCCGCGAGCCCGGCCGCGTAATCGGCGTTGTGGACGAAGCGGATGTTCCGCCCGGCGAGCGTCGCGCGGATCTTGTCCGATTCGTGCCCGGTCACCACCAGCACCGGATCGGCGCCCGAGGCGAGCACCGCATCGACGGTCCGGGCCACCATCGGCGTTCCCTCGATCTCCTCCAACAGCTTGTTCGCCGCGCCCATGCGGCGCGAGGCGCCGGCCGCGAGCACGATGCCCGCGACCGCCTCGTCATGCGTCTCGCGCGGTCGCGGCCGGCCCGCGGCCTCCTTGAGAAGCCCGCCCACGCCCATGCGGGCGATATCGGCGCCGGACACCTCCAGCCCCGCGACGATGCGCTGCAACACCCGGTCGAAGCCGTGCGTTCGGGGCGAACGCGCCGAACCGGGCAGTCCGAGCACGTGCATCTCTCCCAGCCGGCCGAGCAGGGTCAAATGGCCGGGGTCGACCGGCATGCCGAGCCGAAGGATCGTCCCGCCGGCGCGCAGCAGCGCCGAGGGCGCCGCGTCGCGCCGGTCCACGATGGCGGACGCGCCCAGGATCAGCGCCACATCGATCCCGTCGTCCAGGAAGGATTCCAGACACGCGGCCACCGCGTCCGCGCGATGCGCGACCCGCTCCGTCCGCTCCAGGCGGCAGCCGAGCGATTCGAGCCGCCCGCTTGTGACCGCGATGGTCTTCTCGACAAGCGATTTCCTGGTGCCGGCGAGCGCGGTCTGGATCAGCCCGAACCGCCGGGGGGCGAAGGGCGCGACCCGTACCGGCGGCGCCGTTGGATCTCCGAGCGCCGCGGCTGCCGCGAGCGTCGCCTCGTCGACCGCGAAGGGGACGATCTTGACGACCGCGACGACGGCGCGCGGGGAGACCATCTGGAAGGGGGCGACGGTGGCGATGGTGACCGACTCGTCGACCGCGTTGATCGCTTCGATGCGTTCGACATCGACCACGGCGAGCCCCGCCGCCGCCGCCCGCAGATTGGTCCGACCCGTGAAGGGGGGGTCCAGGGCGAGCCCCTCCCCGCGAAACGCCTCGGCGAGCCTCGCCGCCGCCTCGTCCTCGCCCACGTCGCCAGGCTCCAGCCGGGCGGTGACGATTTCGTCGAACCCTGCGCGGGCGATGGCCGCGATGTCGTCGTCGTCGAGACGGTGCCCCTTCTTGAGGGTGCGGTCGGCCAGCGCCATCCCGTGCGCGAGCAGCGCCCCTTCGGCCTGCGAGAGTGGCGTCGCGCCGAACTTCACGCGGCGACGCGCTCCCTGGCGTGCAGTGTCTGGGTCACCTGGGCGAGGATCGAGACCGCGATCTCGGCCGGCGACACGGCGCCGAGCGACAGCCCCACCGGTCCGTGGATGCGGCCGATCTCGTCGGCGTCGAAGCCGGCTTCGGTGAGCCGTTCGACGCGGGCTGCGTGGGTCTTCCGGCTGCCCAGCGCGCCGATATAGAAGGCATCCGAGCGCAGCACGGCGGCGAGCGCCGGATCGTCGATCTTCGGGTCGTGGGTGAGCGTGACGACGGCGGTGCGCCGGTCCGGGTCGAGCGGCGGCATCGCCTCGTCGGGCCATTCGTTGACCAGCGCGACCCCGGGAAACCGGTCGTCGGTCGCGAACGAGCCGCGCGGGTCGATTACCGTCACGTCGTAGCCCGCCACCGAGGCCATCCGCGCGAGCGGCTGGGCGATATGGACCGCGCCCACGATCAGCAGGCGGAGCGGCGGGTTGAACACCTCGACGAACGCATCCCCGCTCGCGCCCTGGACGGTGCCCGACCGGTCGTCGCGGATCGCGTCCTCGACCGCCGAACGCATCCCCGGCTCGATCCCGGCGTTGCCCGCGCCGTCGAGATAGACGATGGACTGCGCGCCGGTCGCGAGCTCGGTGACCAGCGCGAACTGCCGCTTGGCCTCGCGGTCGGCGAGGACGCGTTCGAGAATCTCCGTCTTCATCTAGTCGAGCTTCTCCACATAGACATGGACCTGGCCGCCGCAGGCGAGCCCCACCTCCCAGGCGAGCTCGTTGGTCACGCCGTATTCGAGGATCTTCGGCTTGCCGGTCGCGATGACCTCCTGGGCCTCGTGGATGACCGCGCCCTCGATGCAGCCGCCCGAGACCGAGCCCACGAAGTTCTGCCCGGAATCGATGGCGAGATGGCTGCCCACCGGCCGCGGCGAGGAGCCCCAGGTCCGGATCACCGTGGCGATCGCCACGTCGCGCCCCTCGCGCCGCCAGACCCGGGCCTCGCCCAGCACGTCGTCGTCCTTGGAAACCGCGCTCACGCCAGCATCTGCAGCCATCTGTCCATCCCTTCCCTGCGCCGGGCGGCGGGCCGGCCGAGCGCTCCGATCAATTCTTCGAGGCTAAGGAGATTGTGCACCGGGCGGAACTCGTCAACAAACGGAAGCAGCGACCTTATGCCCTGCGAGCGCGGCTCGAACCCCTCGAAGCGCAGCAGCGGGTTGAGCCAGATCAGCCGGCGGCAGGACTTGTGCAGCCGCTCGATCTCGCCGTGCAGGCCGCGCCCGGCATCGCGGTCGAGCCCGTCGCTGATCAGCAGCACCACCGCGCCCTGGCCGAGCACGCGGCGCGACCAGAAGCGGTTGAACTCCTTGAGCGACTCGCCGATCCGCGTGCCGCCGGACCAGTCCTCGACCGACTCGGCAACGCGGGTGAGCGCGATGTCGATGTCGCGCTGGCGCAGATGCCGCGTCACGTTGGTGAGCCGCGTGCCGAACAGGAAGGTGTGCACCCGGTCGCGGTCGTTGGTGAGCGTGTGCATGAAATGGAGGAACATGCGGGTGTAGCGGCTCATCGAGCCCGAGATGTCGCAGATGATCACCAGCGGCGGCAGCCGCGTCGCCCGCCTGCGCCATTTGAGCGGGATCGTGCCCGAGCCCGAGCGCAAGGCGGCGCGCAGCGTCGCCCGCATGTCGACCCGGATCTGGCGCCGATCGGGACGGAAGCGCCGGGTCGGGATCTCCGCGATCGGCAGGCGCATGCGCGCGATGGCCGCCTTCGCCCGGGCGATCTCGTCCGCGCTCATGTCCTCGAAATCCATCTCCTGCAGGAGCTCGTTGGCCGAGGCGGTCATCGCCGCGTCGAGCTCGACCTCCTCGTCCCGCTCCCTCTCCTCGTCCGCCTCCGGGTCGTCGTTTTGCGGGCTGAGCGCTTCGAGCAGGCGGCGGCTCGGCGGCTCGGGCGGCGGCGCCGCCACCTCGGCTTCCGGCATGACGATGCCCATCATGCGCTCCAGGATCTTCGGATCGCGCCAGAAGATGTGAAACGCCTGGTCGAACAAGTCGTGCTGGTCGCGCCGGTTGACGAGAACCGCGTGCAGCGCCCAGTAGAAATCCGAGCGGTCGGTGACGCCGACCTCGCGCACGGCGCCCACCGCGTCGAGCACCTTGCCCGTCCCCACCGGCAGCCCCGCCGCGCGCAGGATGCGGCCGAAATGCATCACGTTGGCGGCCAGCCGGCTGCCCTCCAGCGAATCCAGCAGCGCGAAGGGGCGGGGTGCCGCCTCCTCCGGGCTCATGGCTGGATTTGCGCGAGCTGGCTCTTGACCTCGTCGAGGATCCTGGCGGCTTCGCTGCCGCGCATCTTCTCGATGTCGTCCTGGTACTTGAGCAGCACGCCGAGCGTCGAATTGACGGTGTCGGGGTCGAGATCGATCTTGTCGAGCTGGATCAGCGCGTTGGTCCAGTCGATGGTCTCCGCGACGCCCGGCAGCTTGAACAGGTCGCGGTTGCGCAGCTCCTGGACAAAGGCGACGATCTGGCGCGACAGCTCCTCCGCCGCGCCCGGCACCTTGACCTTGAGGATCTCGAGCTCGCGCGCCGCGTCCGGGTAGTCGACCCAGAAATAGAAGCAGCGCCGCTTGATCGCGTCGTGGATCTCGCGCGTCCGGTTCGACGTGACGACAACGATCGGCGGCGAGGGCGCCGTGACGGTGCCGATCTCCGGGATGGTCGCCTGGAAGTCGGACAGCAGCTCCAGCAGGAAGGCCTCGAACGGCTCGTCCGTGCGGTCGAGCTCGTCGATCAGCAGCACCGGCGGCAGGCCGGAGACGTCGGGCTCCAGCGCCTGCAGAAGGGGGCGCTTGATCAGGAAGCGCTCCGAGAAAATTCCCTTCTCGATCCGTTCGCGGTCGGTCTCGCCGGTCGCCTCGGCGATGCGGATGTCGATCATCTGGAGGCTGTAGTTCCACTCATAGACCGCCGAGGAAACGTCCAGACCCTCGTAGCATTGCAGGCGGATCAGCCGGCGCCCCAGCGCGTCCGACAGCACCTTGCCGATCTCGGTCTTGCCGACCCCGGCCTCGCCTTCGAGAAACAGCGGCCGTTCCAGCCGGAGCGCGAGGAACAGCGCCGTCGCGAGCGACCGGTCGGCGACATAGCGCCCGGCGGCGAGCAGCTCCATCACCGCATCGACGCTATCGGGCAGGGCCTGCTTCGCCGGCGTGCCCGGGCCGCGCATCTGGGCTGAACCGAACGGCGTCACGACCAACTCTCCGGTTCGACGTTGCAAAAATACGGGGAGGCCGGCATCGACCTCCCCTTCGAGGATTCGCGGGCCGGTTCGCGCCCGGCGGCCGCGTTCAGCCGTTGGCCTGGGCGACGGCGCGCTTGGCCATCACCGTGACCAGATGGGCGCGGTACTCGGCGCTCGCGTGGATGTCGCTGTTGAGGTCGCCGTCGCCGATCTTGATGTCGGCGACCGCCTCGGGCGCGAAATTGGCGCCGAGCGCCTGCTCCATCTCCGCCACGCGGAACACGCAGGGCCCGGCGCCGGTCACCGCCACCCTGGGCCCGCCCGCCGTCGCGGCGACGAACACGCCGACGATGGCATAGCGCGAGGCGGGGTTGGGGAACTTCATATAGGCCGCCTTGGAGGGCGCCGGGAAGCTCACTTTGGTGACCAGCTCGCCGTCCTCCAGCGCGGTCTCGAACATGCCGGTGAAGAAATCGTCGCCGGCGATCGCGCGCCTGTTGGTGTGCACCGTGGCGCCGAGCCCGACCACCGCCGCCGGATAATCCGCCGCCGGGTCGTTGTTGGCGATCGAGCCGCCGATCGTGCCCCGGTTGCGCACCTGGGGATCGCCGATCATGCCGGCGAGCCTGGCCAGCGCCGGGATGGCGTCGGCCACCGCGGCCGACGCGTTGACCTCGGCGTGGCGCGCCATGCCGCCGATCTCGACGACGCCGCCCGAGACCGAGATCCCGGCGAGGCCGTCGATCCCCGCGAGATCGACAAGGTCGGAGGGCTTGGCGAGGCGCTGCTTGATGGTCGGGATGATCGTCATCCCGCCCGCCAGGAAGCGGCCGTCCTCGGCGCCCGTCACCGCGCTCACGGCGTCCTCGACCGACGATGCCTTGCGGTAGTTGAAATCGTACATGGTCCAATCCTCCTAGGACGCCTTGGCCGATTGAATGGCCTGCCACACGCTCTGCGACGTGACCGGCATGTCGACGTGGTTGATACCGAGCGGCAGAAGCGCGTTGACGATCGCATTGACCACCGCGGCCGGCGCGCCGATTGCGCCGATCTCGCCGACGCCCTTGACGCCGAGCGGGTTCATCGGACACGGCGTCACGGTGTGGTCGAGGTCGAAGCTCGGCACCGTGTCGGCCCTGGGCAGGGTGTAGTCCATCAGCGAGCCGGTCAATGGCTGGCCCGCCTCGTCGAACACCGCCCCCTCCATCAGCGCCTGGCCGATGCCGTGGGCGAGCCCGCCATGCACCTGCCCCTCGACGATCATCGGGTTGACGATGTTGCCCACGTCGTCGACCGCCGTGAAGCGCTCCACCGAGACCGAGCCGGTCTCCGGGTCGATCTCAACCTCGCAGACATAGGACGCGAAGGGGAAGTTGAAGTTGACCGGATCGAAGAACGCCTGCTCGTCGAGCCCCGGCTCCAGCTCCTCCAGCGGGTAGTTGTGCGGCACATAGGCCGCGAAGGCGACCTCGCCGATGGAGACCGTCCGGTCGGTGCCCGAGACCGTGAAGGTGCCGCTGTCGAACTCGATATCGTCGACCGAGGCCTCGAGCAGGTGGGAGGCGATCTTCTTGCCCTTGTCGATGATCTTGTCCATCGCCCGGTCGATCGCGCTGCCGCCGACCGAGAGCGAGCGCGAGCCATAGGTTCCCATCCCCATCACCGCGCGGTCGGTGTCGCCCTCGACGATTTCGACGTTCTCCAGCGGCACGCCGAGCTTGTCGGTGACGAGCTGGGCGAAGGTGGTCTCGTGCCCCTGGCCGTGGTTGTGGCCGCCGGAGAAGACGGTGACCGTGCCGGTCGCGTTGAACCGCACCTGGGCCGACTCGTACAGCCCCGCGCGGGCGCCGAGCTGGCCGGCGATCGCCGACGGCGCCGCCCCGGTCGCCTCGATCGGCGCGGCGACGCCGATGCCGCGCAGCTTGCCATCGGCTTCCGACGCGCTCCTGCGCGCGCCGAAGCCGTTCCAGTCGGATTTCTCCAGCGCGATGTCGAGCGCGCGCTCGTAGGCGCCCGAATCGTAGAGCAGGGCGACCGGCGTCTGGTAGGGGAAGGCGTCGGCGGCGATGAAGTTGCGCCGGCGGATCTCCACCGGGTCGATGCCGGTGACCCGCGACGCCTCGTCGATCACCCGTTCCAGCAGATACGTCGCCTCGGGCCGGCCGGCGCCGCGCAGCGCGTCGACCGGCGAGGTATTGGTGAACACCGCCTTGACGTTGCAGCAGATCGCCGGCGTGGTGTACTGGCCGGCGAACAGCGTGGCGTAGAGAAAGGTCGGGATCAGCGGCGCGAAGGCGGACAGATACGCCCCCATATTGGCGATCGTGTTGACCCTGAGTCCGGTGAACTTGCCGTCGCCATCGAGCGCCAGCTCGACCTCGGTCACGTGGTCGCGCCCGTGCGCGTCGGTGACGAAGCACTCGGCCCGCTCGCCCAGCCAGCGCACCGGACGTTCGAGCCTGCGCGACGCCCAGCAGATGATCGCATACTCGGCATAGGGCGCGACCTTGGAGCCGAACCCGCCGCCGACATCCGGCGCGACGACGCGGAACTTGTGCTCCGGCTGGTTGAGCACGAAGGCGCCGAGCAGCAGGCGCATCGCGTGCGCCGCCTGGGCGGTGCAGTAGAGCGTGAGCTTCTCCTCGCCCTTGTCGTACTCGGCGACCGCCGCGCGCGGCTCCATCGAATGCGGGATGATGCGCTGGTTGACGAGCTCCAGCCTCGCGGTGTGCGCCGCGGCCTGGAAGGCGGCGTCGACGGCGTCGGCCGCCTCCTGCCCGGGAAAATCCCAGTCGAAGCAGAGATTGTCGGGCGCCTCGTCGTGGATCTGCGCCGCCCCGTCCAGATGGGCGGTCTCGGTTACCGCCGCCGCGTCGAGCGGACGGTAGTCGATTTCGACGAGCTCGGCCGCATCCGCCGCCTGCTCGGCGGATTCGGCGATCACCGCGGCGACGATCTCGCCGACATAGCGCACCTTGCCCTGGCCTATGACCGGCCATTTGGGCTCGATCATGGGGTTGCCGTCCTTCGACGTGATCCCCCAGCCGCAGGGCAGGCCGCCGATCCCGTCCGCGTCGGCGTCGGGGCCGGTCAGCACGCAGACCACGCCGGGCGCGGCCTCGGCCGCGGACGTGTCGACCGACGCCAGCTCGGCGTGGCCGTGCGGCGAGCGCAGCATGTGGGCGTAGAGCTGTCCGGCGCGCACCTGGTCGTCGGTGTAGCTGCCGCGGCCGGTCAGAAAGCGGAAGTCTTCCTTGCGCTTGACGGAAGCGCCGATTCCTCCCTCAGGCATGTCTTGCCTCCCGGGTCAAGGTCGTCAGGCGGCTCCCTTCATGACCGGATGCGCGGCCAGGATCGCCTTGACGATGTTGTGATAGCCCGTGCAGCGGCACAAATTGCCCTCGAGCTCGTGACGGACGGTCTTTTCGTCCAGCGTGTCGTGCCGGTTCACCATGTCGATGGCGCTCATCACCATGCCGGGGGTGCAGAACCCGCATTGCAAGGCGTGGTTCTCGCGAAACGCCTCCTGCATCGGGTGCAGCGTATCGCCGTCGGCCAGCCCCTCGATGGTCACCACGTCGCAGCCTTCCGCCTGATGGGCGAGCAGCGTGCAGGATTTCACCGAGATGCCGTCGACATGGACCACGCAGGCGCCGCACTGGCTGGTGTCGCAGCCCACATGGGTACCGGTCAGGGCGAGCTTCTCGCGAAGGTACTGCACGAGAAGCGTGCGGCCTTCGCACTCGGCCGAGACCTGCTTCCCATTGACCGTCATTGAAACGGTGGATGTCATCTGTGACCCTCCTTGAGCCAACCGGAGCCGCCCCGCGTGCCGGCGGGGGCGGTAGACGAGCCGTACGGACCCGTTGCGGGAAGGATTTCGCTCCCCATTTCTTCGCGCCGCAGTATCCCGCCCGAACCCGGGCGGGTCAAGGCGCGGCGGGGCGTCAGCTCAGCACGATGACGAGCACGATAACGGCGATAGCGACCAGCCCGCCGATCCACACCGCGGGGCTCAGCCCCTCGGATTTCGCCGGCGGCGCGGGCGCTTCCGGCGGCTCCTCGGCGGGCTCTTCCGCCGCCCCGCCGACCGCCTCGGCGAACTTGTCGAAGAAGTCGTCGGCCATCTTGCGCGCGGTGGAGTCGATCAGCCGGGAGCCGATCTGGGCGAGCTTGCCGCCGACGGTTCCGGTCGCCTCGTAGGTCAGCAGCGTGCCGTCGCCGTCATCGGCGAGCCGCACCTTGGCGCCGCCCTTGGCGAAGCCGGCAACCCCGCCCTGGCCCTCGCCCGAGATGGTGTAGCCGTTGGGCGCATCCACGTCGGAGAGCTCCACCTTGCCGGTGAACTTGGCGGTGACCGGGCCCACCTTGGAAGTCACCTTGGCCGAGAAGGCGGTGTCGGAGGTCTTCTCCAGCTCCTCGCAGCCCGCGATGCACTGTTTCAGGATCTCGGGGTCGTTGAGCGCGTCCCATACCGCCTGTCGCGAGGCCGGGATCCGCCGCTCGCCGGTCATCTCCATGGCTGCCTCCAGCACCTGTTGCGGCCGTGCCGCAACCTAGCCGGTTGCCCGGGGGGCGGCAAGCGAGGTCCCGGCCCGGCGACCTGCCGGGTGCGCGCTATTGTCCGGCTGCCGGGCGCTCCCGCTCGCGGTCGATCAGGAACCTGGTCAACAGCTCGACCGCGCCCTCCAGCCTGGCGATCCGTTCGCGCAGGCTGGCGAAATCCCGCTGGAGGGTCGTGAAGTCCCGGTGCAGGTTCCACAGGAAGGCGAGGATCGCGAGCCCGACACCGAGCGTCGCGTAGTCCAGGGCTTCGCTCATGCCGGCTACTCTAGCGCGAAAGTCGGCGCCGCGCTACAATCCGACCGGCTCGGCCGCCGTCCGCTCGACCGGCCTGTCGTCGATCGGCCAGTGGATCAGCGCCGCGGCGACGCCGAGCGCGATGGCGAGCCACCAGGCGGCGTCGTAGCTGCCGGTCCGGTCGTAGAACACGCCGCCCAGCCACACCCCGCAGAAGCTGCCGAGCTGGTGCGACAGGAAGACGAGGGAGAACAGCGTCGCCAGGTAGCGCGGGCCGAAGATCTGGGCGACGATGCCGCTGGTCAGCGGCACGGTGGACAGCCAGAGGAGGCCCATGATGGCGGCGAAGACCAGCACCGAGGTCTCGCTGACCGGGACCTGGATAAAGACGAAGAAGAGCAGGGCGCGCAGCAGATAGAGCAGGCTCAGGAGGTATTTCTTGCGGTACAGCCCGCCCAGCCAGCCCGCGGTCAGCGTCCCCACCAGGTTGAACCCGCCGATCAGGGCGAGCGCCCATGCGGCGATCCAGGCCGACTGGCCGGAATCGGTGATGAAGCCCGGCAGATGGGTGCCGATGAACTGCACCTGGAATCCGCAGACGAAGAAGCCCGTCGTCAGCAGCCAGTAGCCGCGATGCCCGCCGGCCTCGCCGAGCGCCGCGCCGAGGCTCTGCGGCGCCGGCTGGGAGAGCGCTTCCTTCGCCCCGGCGCGGAGCGCCAGGCTGAGCGGCACGGTGAAGGCGATGACGATAGCCAGCACGACGATGGCGTCCGACCAGCCGAGCCCCGAGATCAGCCCCTGGCTGACCGGTGCGAAGACGAACTGCCCGACCGAGCCGCCGGCGGTGACGATGCCGAGCCAGAGGCTCCTCGCCCGCTCCGGGGCGACCCGGCCGACCAGGGCGAGCGGCAGGGTGAATCCGATCCCCGATGCGCCGATGCCGACCAGCAGGCCCGCGCTCACCGTCATCGTCTCCGGCGTGCCCGAGATCGAGATCATGTAGACCCCGAAGGCGTAGAACGCCCCCGAGGCCGCCATCACCTTGATCGGCCCCCACCGGTCGGCGACTGCCGCGACGAACGGGGCGGCGAGCCCCATGACGATGTTCTGGATCGCGATGGCGAGCGAGAACTCGGCCCGTCCCCAGTTGAGATCGGTGCTGATGGGCCCCAGGAATAGGCCGAAATTCTGCCGCGAGCCGTTGGCGATCACCAGGATCACCACGGCCCCGCAGAGCACGAATAGCGGCGTGCGCCAGAATGCCGTCACGGTGAAATGCCCCAACCCCTCGCCCCGAGGAGAAGTAACCGCCGAGCCTGGCGAGTCAAACGCGGGCGAGGGTCGGTATCCGCGAGACGTCCACGCTCCGCTCGGCAACCGCGAGATCGTGGTTGCGCTGCAGGTCGATCCAGAAGCGGGCGCCGTTGCCGAACAGCTTGCCGAGGCGAACCGCCATCCCGGCGCTGACCGGCTGCTTCTCATTGAGGATGTCGTAGAGCGTCTGCCGGGATATCCCGAGCGCTTGGGCCACCGCCGCCTTGCTCATGGCGAGCGCCGGCAGGACGTCTTCGCGCAGGATTTCGCCGGGACGGGCCGGCACGATGGAAGGGTGCCTGTCGATCATCGGTGATCGTCCTCCATTTCCACGTCCGCCGCCCCGTCCCAACCCAGGCGTTTGTACCGCCTACATGACTTCAATTGAAGGTTTTCCGATTTCAGCTATATTGTTCGGGTGATTGCGGGAGTTCGAGATGAGCGCCGAGATCGTCACCATGCTGGGCGTTGGAGCCACTTTGGCGCTTGTCATCCTGCCCAGCCTGCACAGTATGAGACGCGATATCGCCGACCTGCGTGAGCGCATGGCCCGGATGGAGGGAGCGGTCGACCTGTTGACCAAGTTCCTGATCGACCGCGAGCGCGGCAGCCCGGCCGCGGCGGAGTAGCCTTCCCCCTACAGATAGTAGATCAGCAGGAAGCCGCCGAGCAGCACGGCGACCCAGAGCGTGGTCGAGCCGAGCGGCCAGGTGCGCGCCAGCGTGCCTTCGGGACCGGTCAGGCGCATCACCGCGTCGATGCCGAGCCTGAGCCCGCCCTGGAGCGCCCCCAGCAGGCCCTGCCAGGCCGCCCAGAGGGAGGGCCACACACCGGCGATCAGCGCCGGGACACCCCTGCGGTAGACCCAGTCGAAATCGAGATTGGTCGATTTGAGCTCCGGCGGGTAGATGCGGTAGCGGATCAGCACCGCGAACGCGAGCGCCGAGAACATCAGGAGCTGGAGCTGACCGATCACGTGGGTCGGCGTGTAGGGCTCGTAGTCGACGTCATAGGGCAGGATCGCGTACAGCGCCGGCGACCACACCCCGAGCGCAATGCAGAGGAAGGCCGCGATTCCCATGGCGACCAGCATGTTGAGCGGGGCCTCCTTGCAGCGCTTGCCGGAATCGTGCGCGAAGAAGGCGAAATAGGGGATCTTGATGCCCGAGTGGTGGAACACCCCGGCCGAGGCGAACATCAGGATCAGCCAGACGACGACATAGCCCTCATAGGCGACCGCCGACAGGGTGAGCGCCTTGGCGATGAAGCCCGAGAACAGCGGGAAGGCGGAGATCGAGGCGGCGCCGACGATGCAGAACACGGTGGTCAGCGGCATCGACTTGTAGAGCCCGCCGAGCTCGGACCCCTTGATGGTGCCGACGCGGTAAAGCACCGCCCCCATCGACATGAAGAGCAGCGCCTTGTAGAGGATGTGGGCGAAGGCGTGGCCTGCAGCGCCGTTGAGCGCCATCGGCGTGCCGATGCCGACGCCGACCACCATGAAGCCGAGCTGGTTGTTGAGGCTGTAGGCCAGCACCCGGCGCAGATCGTTCTCGATCACCGCGTAGAAGATCGGAAAGGCGGTCATCGCCGCGCCGACGAAGATCAGAATCTCGGTGCCTGGGAAGCCGCGGGCGAGCGCGTAGACGGCCGCCTTGGTGGTAAACGCGCTCAGGAACACCGTCCCCGTCACCGTCGCCTCGGGGTAGGCGTCCTGCAGCCAGTTGTGCAGGAACGGGAAGGCGCATTTGATGCCAAAGGCGAGGAAGATCAGCCAGGTCGCGAGGTTGCCGAGCGCCATGCGGTCGAAGGCGATCGAGCCGGTCTGCTCGGCCTGCAGGATGGCGCCCGACAGCAGCAGGACGCCCGAGGCGATCTGAACGATGAGATAGCGCATGCCGGAGCGGTAGGCGGTCTCGCCGCCGCGCGCCCAGACCAGGAACACCGAGGCGACCGCCATCGCCTCCCAGTAGACGAACAGGGTCACCAGGTCGCCGGCGAAGACCGCGCCGATGCCGCTCCCGGCATAGACCATCCCCGCCATGTGCTGGACGGTGTCGCGTATGTGGAGCGCGTAGATCGCGGCGACGATCGCGGCGATGTGGAAGATGTAGCCGAAGACCAGGCTGAGCTTGTCGACGCGGACCGGCACGAACTCCGCGCCCAACCAGGTGAAGGCGAGATGGCTGCCGGGCTCCAGCACGATCAGCGCCCAGAGCCCCGCCGCCGGCACCGCGACCGTCCAGGCCCGGCGCGCCAAATCCGGCAGGAACGGGATGGCGAGCGCCGCCACGATCAGCAGCAGCCCGGGGGGCAGGCTAGCGATCATAGTAGTCCTCGTCCCGCTTCAGGAGCTTCCTGAGCTCCTTGGCGGCCAGCACCAGGAAGACGCAGCAGACGAAGCCGTACCATCCCTGGAACCCGAACGATCCGTCGAAGCCGAGCTCGGCATGCTTGTGGTAGAAGAAGTCGAGCAGCCCGAGCGCCGCACAGACGCCGACCACCGCCCAGAATACCTTGGTCACGCTGCCCGGGCGGTCGAGCCAGTATTCGCGTTCGCCTTCGGGTCTCTTGCTCTCCGCCATCGCCCGGGTCTCAGCGTTCCGCGATCGGGGCGAGGAAGGCCGCGATGTCGTCGGCCGCGAAGAACAGCACCAGGCAGCCGAGCGCGGTCAGGCAGAGCGGCACGACGCAAAACATCGGCGCCTCCCCGATGCCGCCGGCTTCGTCGTCATGCTCGCCGTGCCCCGGCGCGACCGCGGCGCCCGCCGGAAGCGGCACGGGCTCTCCCTCGCGCCTGAGCGAGACGAAGCCGCGCGCGGCGACCGGGATCAGATAGGCGACGTTCAAGAGCGACGAGACCATCAGCACGGCGACGAATATGAGCTGCTCGGCGTCCGCCGCGCCGAGGCCGAGATACCACTTGCTCCACGCGCCGCCGAGCGGCGGCAGGCCGGTGACGCTGAGCGCGCCGATGGCGAAGGCCGCGAAGGTGAACGGCATGCGCCGCCCGAGCCCTCCCATGTCGCTGACCTCGGTCTTGTGCGCAGCCACCATGATCGCGCCGGCGCAGAAGAAGAGCGTGATCTTGCCGAAGGCGTGCATCGCGATGTGCATCGCGCCGCCGACCACGCTCCAGCTCGTCGCCAGCGCCGCGCCGAGCACCACATAGCTGAGCTGGCTCACCGTCGAGTAGGCGAGCCTCGCCTTCAGATTGTCCTTGGTCAGCGCCACCAGCGAGGCGATGACGATGGTGGCGCCCGCGACATACATCAGCCAGGTGCTCGCCCCGGTCTCGCTGAGATAGTCGACGCCGAAGATGTAGATCGCAACCTTGAGGACGGTGAACACGCCGGCCTTGACCACGGCGACGGCGTGCAGCAGCGCGCTCACCGGCGTCGGTGCCACCATCGCCGCCGGCAGCCAGCGGTGGATCGGCATCAGCGCCGCCTTGCCGATGCCGTACATGTAGAGGAACAGCAGCAGGATCAGCGCCCAGCCCTCGACCTTGCCGGCAAGGATGCCGCCGGGCGTGAAGTCGAGCGTGCCGGCGGCGCCGTAGGTCCAGACGATGCCGACCAGCTGGAGCCCGATCGAGGTCGACAGCAGGATGCCGAGATAGGTCCGCCCGGCGCGCATCGATTCCGGCGACTGGTGGTGGGTGACCAGCGGGTAGGTGGAGAGCGTCAGCACCTCGTAGGCGATGAACAGCGTCAGCATGTTGCCCGACATCGCGACGCCGAGCGCCGCCGAGATGGCGATCGCGAAGCAGATATAGAACCGGGTCTGGTTCTCCTCGTGGTGCCCCCGCATGTAGCCGATGGCGTAGAACGCGGTGACGATCCAGAGGAACGAGGCGACCAGGGCGAACAGCATGCCGAGTGGCTCGACGACGAAGCGGAGGCCGAGCCCCGGCACGAAGTCGAACAGGAATAGCTCCGGCCTGCCGCCGGCCTCGACCGCCGGAAGGATGCGGTAGACCGCGAGGAAGGTGACGACGGAGGCCGCGATCATCGCGCCGTCGCGCAGATTGGGCCGCCGCCCGAACAGCGCGATCAGCACCGCGCCGGCGAGCGGGCCGAGCAGCGCCACCGCCATGGCGAGGGGAACGCTCATGGCCCCGCCCCCATCAGCACGCGCGCGGCGTGTTCGGCGACGCCCACCGGGAGCGAGGTCTCGATGCCGAAATAGAAATTGAGCGCGATCAGCAGCCAGGTCGGGACGAGCAGCGCCGCCGGCGCCTCGCCGCCGGGCGCATCGGGCGGCGGCGCGCGGAAATACGCCGCCTCCACCACCCGCCAGACATAGACCACCGCGAGCAGCGAGGAGATCACGATCAGCGCCGCGATCAGCGGCTGGTCGGCGGCGAGCGCGGCGAGGATCAGGTACCATTTGGAGATGAAGCCCGCGGTCAGCGGGATTCCGATCAGGCTGAGCCCGCCGGCCGCGAACGCCGCCATGGTCCACGGCATGCGCCGGCCCATGCCGGCGAAATCCTCGATCCGGAACGAGGCCTGGCGGTAGGCGATGCAGCCGATGGCGAGGAACAGCGCACCCTTCATCAGCGCGTGGTTGAACAGGTGGATTATCGAGGCGGTGAGCCCGTCGACCGTCACCAGGCTCAGCCCCAGCACCATGTAGCCGATCTGGGCGACGCTCGAATAGGCGAGCATGCGCTTCACGCTGTCCTGGAAGATCGCGATCGTCGAGGCGACGAACATGGCGAGCACCGCGAGCAGCATCAGCGGCAAAGCGGTGGGCAGGATGTCGAAGGAGAACTCGACCCCGAAGACGGTGAACAGGAAGCGGATCAGGACGTAGACCCCCACCTTGGTCGCGGTCGCGGCAAGGAAGGCGCTGACCGTGGACGGCGCGTAGGTGTAGGCCTTGGGCAGCCAGAAATGCAGCGGGAACAAGGCGAGCTTGATCGCCGCGCCGACGATCAGGAAGGCGAAGGCGGCGATCACCGTGCGATTGTAGCCGGTCTGCGGCAGGCGCTCGGCGATGTCGTTCATGTTGAGCGTGCCGGTCGCGCCGTAGATCAGCCCGATGCCGATGACGATGAAGGTCGCCCCGATGGTGCCGACGATCAGGTACTGGAAGGCGGCGGTGAGCGCGCGGCGGTGCGGGCCGAGGCTGATCAGGATGCAGGAGGCGAGCGAGGAGATCTCCAGGAAGACGAACAGGTTGAACGCATCGCCGGTGATCGCGACGCCGAGCAGCCCGGTCACGCAGAGCAGGAAGGCGCAGTAGAACAGATAGGCCTTCTCGCCGACCATCTCGATCAGCAGGCTGCGTGGGGTGAAGGGAAGGACCACCGCGCCGATCCCGCTGACGATCAGCAGCACGAAGGCGTTCAGCGCATCGACCCGGTACTCGATGCCGAACGGCGCGGCCCAGCCGCCGAGCTCGTAGCTGATGGTGCCGGCGGTCAGGACCTGGTCGAGCAGCAGGCAGGACACGGCGAAGGCCGCCCAGGTCGTCGACAGGGCCAGGAAGAAGGCGAGGTCGCGCCCCCGCACCAGGATGCAGGCGGGCGCCGCCAGCAGCGTGAGCACGACCTGGAGGGCGGGCAGGTGGGCGGTCATATCGCCGGCCCGTCCTGGTCGCCGATCTCGTCCTCCTCGATGGTGCCGTAGGCCTCGCGGATGCGCACCACCAGCGCGAGGCCGAGCGCGAGCGTCGCCACGCCGACGACGATCGCGGTCAGGATCAGCACGTGGGGCAGGGGGTTGGAATAGGTCTCGATCCCCTCGGCGACGATCGGCGCGGTGCCGTCCCGGACCTTGCCGAGGGTGATGTAGAGCACGAAGACGGCGGCCTGGAACACGGTGAGCCCCACCATCTTCTTGACCAGGTTGCCGTGCTCGATGACGAGATAGAGCCCCGCCATCATCAGGAAGACGACGATCCAGTAATTGTAGAGACCGACGAAATCGACCAACTCAGCGTCCCCGCCCGGCGAAGTAGTAGAAGATCGAGATCATCACCGAGGCGACGGTGACGCCGACGCCGAACTCGATCAGCAGGATGCCGAGATGCTGGCCGTGCACCGGGTCGTGGGCGAGGACGTTGTAGTCGAGATAGTTGCCGCCGAGAAACAGCCCGGCGACGCCCACGCCGGCGAAGATCAGCACGCCGAGGGCGAACCCGGCGCGCAGGACGTCGGACGACAGCACGCCGCGCAGATCGTCGAGGCCGAAGACCAGCCCGTAGAGGATGAAGCCCGCGCCGAAGATCACGCCGGCCTGGAACCCGCCGCCCGGCCCGTAATCGCCGTGGAACTGCACATAGAGCGCGAAGATCAGGATGAACGGCATCAGCAGCTTGGTGACGACGCGCAGGATCAGGAGGTCCCTCATGCCTCCTCCTCCGCCGCCTCGGTCTCGCGGCGATGCGCGCGCCAGCGCCCGAGCAGCAGCACCACGCCGATGCCCGCGGTGAAGATCACCGTCACCTCGCCCAGCGTGTCATAGCCCCGGTAGCTCGCCAGCACCGCGGTTACCACGTTGGGAATGCCGGTCTTTTCCGGCCCGGCTTCGAGATATTCGGGGATCACGTGGTGGTTGGCGGGCGCCGCCGGATCGCCGTAGCGCGGCATGTCGAGCGTGCCGTAGATCAGCACCGCGCCGGTCACCGCGACCACGGCGAGCGAGATCCACGCGTTGTGGACCGGCTTCTTCTCCTCGCTGGTGGTGAGCGCGAGCGTGCCGAGGAAGAGCACCGTCGAGATGCCGGCGCCGACCGCGGCCTCGGTGAAGGCGACGTCGACCGCATCGAGGACCACGAAGATGGTCGCCGCCAGCAGGCTGTAGATTCCGGCCAGCATGACCACGACGAAAAGGTTGCGCGCGCGCACGATGCCGATCACCGCGACCGCCATGAACAGGAGGATGACGATGTTGACGGCCTCGTTCAGCGCTCCGCCTCCCCGTCCCGCAGGTCGTGGTCGAGCTCAGGCTCCTCGTCGCTCTCATAGGCGGCGTGCACCAGCGCGAAGGTAGCCGTGGGGCTGGTGAAGAAGATGAAGACCAGGATCATGATCAGCTTCACGGTCACCAGGGTCCCGCCGCCCTGGAGCATCAGCCCGATCAGGATCAGACCCGCGCCGCCGGTATCGGTGACGCCCGCCGCGTGGCTCCGCGTGTAGACGTCGGGAAAGCGCACGATGCCGATCCCGCCGATCGCCACCAGCGCGCCGCCGCCCAGCAGCAGGACCCAGCTCGCGATATCGAGGACCAGCGCCATCAGCCGCCGGTGCCGCCGAGGTCGCCGTATTTGAAGAACTTGAGCACCGCGATGGTGCCGATGAAGTTGATCAGCGCATAGGCGAGCGCGATGTCGAGGAACTCGGGCCGGCCGAACAGGAAGCCGACGACGGCGAGGATCAGCACCGTCTTGGTGCCGAACGTGTTGACCGAGAGGATGCGGTCATACAGCGTCGGCCCCATCAGCGCGCGGGCGAGCGCCAGCGCCATGGCCGCGACCAGCCCGATGGCGGCGGCGGTGAACATCAGCCGCCGCCCGACATCCGGGTCACCCGGCGGTCCATCTCGCCGCGCGCCAGCTCGTCGGCGCCGTCGCGCGACAGCGCGTGCACCAGGATCTCGCCCTCGCCGACATCGACCGACACGGTGCCGGGGGTCAGCGTGATCGAGTTGGCGAAGATCACCCGGCCGAGATCGGTCGACTGGGTGGCGCGGACGCGCAACAGGGTCGGGCTGATCGACCGGCCGGGGGTCAGGATGCGCCGGGCCACGTCGATATTGGCCTTGCCGATCTCGGCCATCAGCCAGGGCCAGTAGACCGCCCCGCGCCAGGTCAGGTGGACCGGATGCCCCTCATGGTCGATCACGTCCATCCGGTGGGTGAAGTAGACCACGGTCGCGCAGGAGGCGAGCCCGAGCCCGATGAGCAGCGGATCGTAATGGCCGGAGAGGAGAAGCCAGGTGCCGAACAGCACACAACCCAGAGATAATGCGTGAACCACTACCGCCCTGTCGCAGACATGATCACAGGCGTTCGGCGCCGCGTCCCGGGCCCGATCGCGCGTCCGCGAACCCTAGTCCGCGGCCATCCGGTTGACCAGCCCAAAGTGCTGCCCCGCCGGAAGCCGCCCGACAAAAGTATTGGCACCGCATGGAGCAATAATGCTATTCTCTCCAAATTGGTAACAATGTAACCAAAACAAAATTTTTATTCAGGGAGAATTCGTCGTGTCGGAGTCTCACGGCGGAGGCGATCAAGTTGCCTCGTCCCGTATGCGGGGTACGGTTAAGTGGTTTAACGCGGTCAAGGGGTACGGCTTCGTCACGCCGGAGGATGCGTCGGGCGACGTTTTTCTTCACATGACGGTGCTGCGTCAGGCCGGTCTGGACAAGCTACCGGTGGGCTCGACCGTCGAATGCGAGACGGTCCAGGCGGCCAAGGGGCTTCAGGTCCAGTCGATCCTCACGGTCGACCTCTCGACGGCAATACCCGAGGGCGAGGGGGGGTTCGAGCGCGGCCCGCCCCCCGTTTCCCCGGCGCACCCCGAGGCGCATGGCGACTTCGAAATGGCCACCGTCAAATGGTTCAACCCGCACAAGGGCTATGGTTTCGTGTGCCCGGACGACACGCAGCTCGACGTCTTCATCCACATGGTGACGTTGCGCCGCGCCAACCTGGCCGGGCTGGTGACCGGCCAGAAGGTGATGGTCAAGACGGCGCAGGGGCCAAAGGGGATGCAGGCGGTCGAAATCAGGCTGCCCGGTCCGGGGAGCGTCGAGCAGTTCGTCTAGCGCCCGATCCGGGCGCCGTCTGGCTGTGAACCGGCCGCTGGTGCGCCGCCGGGGGGTTGCGCTCGGCCTTGCGGCGTGTCTCGCCGGCCTCGCGGCCGCGCCGGCTGCCGCCCAGCGCGCGCTCGCCAAATTCGCCAGATCGAGCCTCGCCATACGGGCCGGGGGAAAGCTGCACCGTTTCACCGTGGAGGTCGCCCGGACCCCCCGCGAGCATGCGCAGGGATTGATGTTCCGTCGCCGGATGGCGGCCGATGCCGGGATGCTGTTCGTCTACGACCCGCCCCGGCCGGTCTCGATGTGGATGCGCAACACCCATATCCCGCTCGACATGATCTTCATCGCGCCGTCCGGGCGGATCTCGCAGATCGTCGAGCGCACGGTGCCGCTGTCGACGGAGAACATCCCGTCCCGCGGCACGGTGCGCGCGGTGCTCGAGCTGAACGCCGGCACGGCGGCGCGGCTCGGGATCCGGCCCGGCCAGGTCGTGGCGACACCCGCGCTCGGCTCCTAGCCGGCCCGCTTTAGGCGGCGGTCGTCAGACGCTTCACCTCGATCCGGTGCGCCTGCCTCATCGCCTGGGCCAGGTCCCAGGCCGCCTGCAGCCGGTACCAGGTCTCGGCGCCGCCGCCGAAGGCCTTGTCGAGGCGGATCGCCATCTCCGGCGAGATGCCGGACCGGCCATTGACGATGCCGGAAAGCTGCTTGCGGCTGACACCGAGCCTGCGCGCGGCCTCCGTCACGCTGAGGCCGAGCGGTTCCAGGCAGTCGTGACGCACCGACAGCCCGGGATGGGGCGGGTTCTTCATCGGCATGGGCGGCCCTCCTAGTGGTAGTCGACCAAATCCACGTCCCTGACGTCGTTGCCCTCAAACCGAAAGACGATGCGCCAGTTGGCGGACACGCTGACCGACCAGTATCCTGCACGGTCTCCCCTCAGCACATGCAATCTGAACCCTGGCAGGTTCATGTCATCAGGCCCGCCCGCCACGTCGAGACGGGCAAGAACGCGTTCCACCCGTGGGATAAGCTCCGGCGAAATCCGTCTACCGTCGCCGTCCTGGAACAAGCGCTTCAGACCCGCATGGCGGAAGCCGAGTATCACGCGGAAATTTGTAACCTGTGAAGGGGCAGGTTACAACAATAGAATTGCGGGTTCCGCACCGCCGGCCCTGCCCGCGTGCGAGCGCAATATGCCATAGTCTGCGCGATTCCTTTCCGCTAACCGGGACCGCGGAATGACCAGCGACGACGGCGGCAGGACCGCCGGCATCCGATACGAGGCGGACGAGAGACCGCCGCCGGCGCTCGCCTTCGGTCTCGGGCTGCAGCTCGCCGTGCTCACCCTGGGCGGCGTCGTGCTGACGCCGGCGATCGTGGTGCGCGCCGCCGGCGGGGCCGAGGATTTCCTGACCTGGGCGGTGTTCGCCGCGGTCGCCATCAGCGGCGCGACCACCGTCTTGCAGGCGGTCAGGCTGGGCCGGATCGGCGCGGGCTACGTGCTCGCCATGGGAACCTCGGGAGCCTTCATCGCGATCTGCGTCGCGGCGCTCGCCAAGGGCGGCCCGGCGATGCTGGCGACGCTGGTCGCGGTCTCCGCGCTGTTCCAGTTCGCGCTCGCCGCCCGGCTCTCCTTGTTCCGCCGGGTGCTCACCCCGAGCGTCGCCGGGACGGTGATCATGCTGATACCGGTCACGGTGATGCCGATCATCTTCGACATGCTGAAGCACGTGCCGGACGGCAGCCCGTCCCTCGCCGGCCCGCTGAGCGCGCTCGCCACCGTGGTCGCGATCGTCGGCATCGCGCTCAAGGCGAGGGGGGCGCTGCGCCTCTGGGCGCCGGTCATCGGGGTGATCGCGGGCTCTTTCGTCGCCGGGTTCTACGGGCTCTACGACACGGGCCGGGTCGCGGAAGCCGCCTGGATCGGCCTTCCCGGGGGCGCCTGGCCCGGGCTCGATCTCGGATTCGGGACGGTGTTCTGGGCGCTGCTTCCCGGCTTCGTCTTCGTGACCCTGGTCGGCGCCATCGAGACGGTGGGCGACGCGGTGGCGATCCAGGGCGTCTCCTGGCGCCGGAAGCGGGCGGTGGACTTCCGCGCCGTCCAGGGGGCGGTGGCGGCGGACGGCGTGGGCAACCTGCTCTCCGGCCTCGCCGCGACCGTGCCCAACACGACCTATTCCACCAGCGTGTCGGTCACCGAGCTGACCGGCGTCGCCTCGCGCCGCGTCGGCATCGCGCTCGGCATCGTCTTCGTCGCCGTCGCCTTTCTGCCCAAGGCGCTCGCCGTGGTGCTCGCGATACCGGGCCCGGTGGCCGCCGCCTATGTCACGGTGCTGCTCGCCTTGCTGTTCGTGCTCGGCATGAAGATCGTGATCCAGGACGGGGTCGACTACCGCAAGGGGCTGATCGTGGGCGTCTCGTTCTGGGCCGGGGTCGGCTTCCAGAACGGGCTGATATACCCCGAATTCTTCTCCGACTTCGCCGGCGGGCTGCTGGAGAACGGCATGACGGCGGGTGGGCTGGTGGCCATCCTGATGACGCTCTTCGTGGAGCTCACCGCGCCCCGCCGCCGCAGGGTCCAGGTGAGCTTCGAGATTTCCGAGCTGCCGCGGATCAGGGAGTTCCTCGCCCGGTTCGCCGCGCGCAGCGGCTGGGACGGGGCGATGACGCACCGCCTCGAGGCCGCCGCCGAGGAGACCCTGCTGACCCTGCTGCGCCGGGACGAAGAGCAGGAGGACCCGGTGCGGCGGCGCCTGCTGCTCACCGCCCACCGCGAGGGCGGCGGCGCGATCCTCGAATTCATCGCCGCGCCCGGCGAGGAGAACTTGCAGGACCGGATCGCGCTGCTCGGCGAACGGGCCGAGGAAGCCCCGGCCGAGCGCGAGGTCTCGCTGCGCCTGCTGCGCCATGTCGCCTCGTCGGTCCACCACCAGCAATACCACGACACCGACGTGGTGACCGTCCGCGTCGACTCGCCGGCCGCCGACCGGGCCGGGAGGTAGCCGGCTTGCCGCGCATCGACATCGCGCGCTGGCCGACCGGGGCGATCGCCTTCGGCATCGCCGCGATGGCGGTCTACACCGCGGCCTTCGGGGTGATCGACGAGATCTACCAGCGCTCGATCACGGTCGGCGCGTCGGTCATCCTGGTCACGCTCACGGTTCCGCTGGTCCGGGTCTGGCGGTCGGGGCGGGGCGCGGTCCGGGCTGCGCTGCTCGCCATCGACGGGGCGCTGATCTTCCTGATGGCGCTCTCGCTCTACTGGTTCGCCTCGGTCTATGACGAGCTCGAGAGCGGGCTCTACGACTTCCTGCCGCTCGACATCCTGGTCGGCGCCGGCGGGCTGCTCGCGGTGCTGGAGCTGACCCGGCGCGCCTTCGGCTGGCCGCTCGCGGCGCTGTCGCTGCTGTGCATCGCCTACGCCCTGTTCGGCGAGGATTTGCCGTGGATCTTCGCCCATGCCGGCTACGACCTCGAGACCGTGATGCGGACCGTCTGGTACTCCTTCGACGGCGTGTTCGGCTTCATCGTGATCACGGTCATCTCGCTGATCTTCATCTTCATCGTCTTCGGATCGACGCTCGAGGCGACCGGGGCCGGCGCGGTGCTGCTGCGCATCGCGGTCAGCCTCACCGGCGGGCTCAGGGGCGGGCCCGCCCATGCGGCGATCGCCGCCAGCGGGTTCTTCGGCACCATTTCCGGCAGCGTCTCCGCCAACGTGGTCGGCACCGGCGTGTTCACCATCCCGATGATCAAGGAGCGCGGCTTCAAGAGCTCGTTCGCCGGCGGGGTCGAGGCGGCGGCGTCGTCCGGCGGGCAGTTCATGCCGCCGGTGATGGGCGCGGTCGCCTTCGTGATGGCGGATGTCACCGGCATTCCCTATGTGGTGATCATCGCCGCCGCGCTGATGCCGGCGCTGTTCTACTACGCCAGCCTGTTCGTCGCCGTCTGGGTGGAAGCCGCGCGCAGCGGCATCGAGGCGATCCCGCGGTCCGAGCGCGCCAGGGTGTCGCGCCGGGACTGGTGGATGTCGCTGATGTTCGTCATCCCCATCCTGGTCATCATCGGCGTGCTGGTGACCGGACGGTCGCCGGCCATGGCCGGGCTGTGGGCCACCGCCGTCGGCGCCGCGCTGGGGCTGATGAACCCGGAAGTGCGCCGCAAGCCGCAGATCTATCTCACGGCGCTGGTCCGGGGCGGCGAGCAATGCGGGCGCATCATGGTCGCGGTCGCCGCCATCGGCATCATCGTCGGCGTGATGAACCTGACCGGGCTCGGCATCCGGTTCTCCAACATGATCCTCGCCTTCGCCGGGACCGACCTGTTCTTCGCCATGTTCCTGGTCGCGGCGACGAGCGTGATCCTCGGCATGGGCCTGCCGACCATCCCGGCCTATCTGATCATCGTGCTGATCATGGGCCAGGCCATCGAGAACCTCGGCGTGCCCAAGATCCTGGTCCATCTGTTCGTGGTCTATTACGGGGTGCTGTCGGCGATCATCCCGCCGGTGGCCATCGCCGCCTATGCCGCGGCGCCGATCGCCGGCGCCAACCCGATGACCACGGCGGTGCAGGCGCTCAAGCTCTCCTTCGTCGGCTTCATCGTCCCCTTCGTGTTCGTCTACAACCCGTCGCTGTCTCTGGTGGTCGGCTTCGAGACCCTGCCCTTCCTCTGGGTGGTGGTGCGGCTCGGGCTCGCGATCTGGCTGATGACCACGGCGCTCGGCGGCGTCGACCGGACCCGCCTGCCGCCCTGGTCCCGGGCGGCGCGGCTGGCGCTCGGCATCGGCGCGCTGCACGGCATGTTCGAACTCCAGACCGCCGCCGTCGCGCTGTCGCTTGTGTTGTTGTTTGTCGAGTCGCGGCGGGCGCGAAGTGCTAGATTTGGCGGCGGAAACTGGGGCGGCGGAAGCCCCCCGCCACCGGACACGGATCCGAAGGAGGCTTCGAAGCCATGAGACCAATCGCAACTCTGGCAATCGCGGCGCTGGCTGCCGGCCTTGTCGGCGGCGCCCAGGCCAAGGAATTCTACAAGATGTCGACGATCAGCCTGCCGACGCCGTTCGCGATCAACACGACCTTCGCCAAGCTGGTCCAGAAGTACAACCCGGACATCGAGATCCAGGTCAACGCGACAGGCGCGGCGCCGCGTCACGCGCTCGACGCGGCCAGGGGCAAGACCGACTTCCTGATGGGGGCGCCGGCGCTGCACTTCCTGATGTCGAAGGGCAAGAAGATGTTCGCCAAGGTGAAGAACGCCAAGGAGCTCGCCGGCAATCTGCGCGCCATGTTCAACTACCGGATCGGCTTCTACCAGTTCGGCGTCTACGAGGATTCGGGCATCAGGAAGATGGCCGACCTCAAGGGCAAGCGGGTGTTCCTCGGCCCGCCGGCCGCGGTGCAGCGCGTGGTTGCCGGCGATTTCGTGAAGGCGATCAGCGGGCTGGAGCCGGGCAAGGACTACGAGGTGGTCAAGCTCGGCTTCTCGCCGGCGATGCAGGCCTTCCAGGACCGCCAGATCGACGTTCTGGTGGCCTCCGGAAACCCGCCCGCGTCCAACTTCGTGCAGGTGGCGCTCACCAACAAGATCCGCTTCCTCGGCGCGTCCGACGCCGACTGGGAAACGCCGGCGATGAAGACGCTCATGAAGATCCCCGGCCGGACCCGCGGCCAGTTCGCGGCCGATGTCTACGGCGGCAACCAGGCCAACGAGAAGCCGGTGCAGACCATCGCCGCCTGGGTCGGGCTGGTCACCCGGAAGGGGATCCCGGACGAGGTCATCTACAAGATGACCAAGACCTTCTGGGAGCATATCGACGAGATGCACGCCGTCACCCCATGGGCCAAGGACGCCATCAATATCGGCACCGCCTTCAAGCAGATGAACATGAAGCTCCACCCGGGCGCGCTGCGCTACTACAAGGAAGCGGGCGTCAAGGTCCCCGCAAGCGCCATGTAGGAGGTCCCGCCCGGCGCGGGAGACGCTTTGCATGCGGTGGCGGCGGGTCTGCCGGGCGGCGGCGCTGCCGCTCGCGTTCCTCGTTGCCCATCCCGACCCGGCGCGGGCGCTTCCCGCCGAGACGCTGAAATCGGTGGTCTCGGTGCTGCCGGTCTGGCCCGGGCGGGCTCAGGGCGGCGGCGGCCGTCCCGGCGTCGCCCCGGAAGGGAGCGGCGTGGTGCTGCGGCCCGGAATCGTCGCGACGGCCTGGCACGTGGTCAAGCCGGCGAGAAGGATCGACATTCGCCTGTCCGACGGGCGCATCCTGCCGGCCCGGCTGATCGCCGGCGACGAGGCGAGCGACATCGCCGTACTCGGGGTCGACGCCACGTCGGCGCCGGTCGCGATCGCGCCTGCGCCGCGACTGGCACAGCCGGTCTGCGCCATCGGCAACGCCTTCGGTCTCGGACTCTCGGTGACCTGCGGCGTGGTGTCGGCGCTCGACGTGACCGATGCCGGGTTCAACCCGGTGGAAGACTTCGTCCAGACCGACGCCGCCTCGAACCCCGGCAGCTCGGGCGGCGCGCTGGTCGACGCGGACGGCCGGCTGGTCGGCATGATGTCGGCGATCTTCGCCTCCAAGGGAGACACCGATATCGGCGTCAACTTCGCGGTCTCGACGGCGCTGCTGCTCCGCGTCGTCGACGCGCTGGTCGCCGACGGCGCGGTGCGCTATCCGTCGCCCGGCTGGGCTCTGCGGGCCGCCCCGCGCCACCGGCTGGCCAGGCTGGCCGCACCCGTGGTGCGCACGGTCGAGCCGGAC
>JAPPGP010000195.1 GCA_028821395.1 Defluviicoccus sp. | reverse complement strand
GGCATCAGTACCTGCGCGCTTCCTCGACGATACGGCGCACCGACAGCCCTCCGAGGCTGTGGGTCTCCTGGAACGCCCTCAGGGTGTCGATCGCGCTCCGCACCTTGGCGGCATCGCGCTGCCGGAAGGGAATGAGCTCGGCCACCGGCCGGCTGTGCCTGGTGATGACGAAGCGTTCGCCCGCCTCGACGCGCTGGAGCAGCTGGGGCAAATGCGTCTTGGCCTCGAATGCGCCGATTTCCGACACGGCATGTGCTTCCTGAAGGGAGTCTCGCTGTTTGAACCAGTCTCAGACTGGTTCAAACAGGCATAGCGGTCAAGCCAGGAGCGGGCGATCCGCGGCGAGATCGGCGCCCTGCGGCAGGATATCCGACCCACAGGCGTCCTTCGCGTTCTGACGATCGTCTTCGACTTCGGCCTCTCCTCGGTCGGCACCGGCACGGCGGAGCCGCTGCGGCGGCGCCGGCGCTGGAGCGAGGTCATGGCCCGGCGCCGGAGCCCGCGGTCTATGACGGCGTTCACGAACTGCTGGCGGATCCGCACGCCCGCGGACAGACGCTCGCGATCCCGATCAACAACCCGAGCATGGTGCCGGACTGGTTCAACCGGTGCTTGCCGGCGACGACCGCCGCCGCCGGGTGACGACGGTTATCGCCGGGGGCGGTCAGCGGATCCCGGGACTTCAGGTCGACAGCTCGACGCAGAACCCGGCTTGCGCCCATTCGCCCTCGTCGGATGCGTCGCGGGATTGCCGCGGGCCGTGGCGCACCCGCCCCGTACGGCAACGCACCCGCAACCCCCTGCCGTCGAACTCGGCCCGGACCAGCCGTCCGATCCGCGCCGTCTCTTCCTCGATCATTCTCGGTGCGGTCCGGCCGGAAGTGGCGCCCGCGGCCAGCATCAGCGTCAGGAAGCCCCACCGCAACGAGCCGTCTTCCCTGTCGTGCGACTGGATGACGATGTCCCGAAGCCTGGTCATGTTCGAGAAACACCGGACCCGGTCCCACATCCGCTCGACGTCGATGACGCAGGCCGGCTTGCCGTCGCCGTCGAGCAGGACGATGTCCGCGCGTCCGCGCCCCCTCAGCTCCTGCGGCGGCCGGCCGCGGGCGGGCCCGGCGCCCGACCATTCCGCGACATAGCGATACGGCAACTCCAGCAACACGCTCTCGCCCTCGCCCCGAATGGCGCAGAGCCGCTCCGCGATGGACGACACGATCGGGCCCTTGGCACCGGAATCGGTCAGCCACCAGCCGTTGGAGCAGGTTTCGTATCTCTCGTTCGCCGATTGAATGCCCGAAAGTATGGCGTTCTCGATCGATGCTCCCGTCTGCATGGAAAGTCTCCCCTTCGGTCGGTCCGTACGGCGAGAAAACGTTCCTCGACCAAAACGCCGCGCCGAGCCAGCATACGTCTCTATCATATCATTATAACTTGTTATTATTTCGACGCCTTCAACGGCGGAGCCGCGAAATTCCGCCGAACGTCGCTTCGCCCCGCCCGTCGCTACCGGTCGGGCTACCGGCCCGGGGAGACGTCGGCGATGCGGGTGTAGGCGGCGATGCCGGCGGCGAGCGCGAGCGCGAGGAAGCCGAAGGCGGCCCGATAGGCGATCTCCGGCGCCTCCGCCCCCTCGGCCCCGAAGGCGCCGACGATCGCCCCGGTGAGCGCCTGGAGGACGAACACGCCCAGCATCACCGCGAGGTTCTGCACGGTGAGCCCGCGGCCGATCAGCCGGTCCGGCAGGATGGCGCGGGCGTGGGCGTGGAGCAGCATGAAGAACGCGCTCGCGACGGTGAACAGGGCAAGCAAGGCGAGGGCCGCCCAGAGGCCGGCCCCGGGGATCAGCGCGAGCGCGAGCAGCAGCGCGACCGAGGCGCCGCCGCCGCCGATCACCGCCCGCTTGCGCGAGCCCAGCCAGCGCTCGACCTGGCTGAACAGAACCACCGAGCCGAGCAGCACGACGTTGAGCGCGAGCAGGGCGTTGCCGCGGTCCACGCCGGCGAGCCCGTGCACGTCGTTGAGATAGGGTCCGGCCCACAGCCCGACGATGGTGATCATCGTGCCGTAGCCGACGAACTGGACGGCACAGATCCAGCGCATGTCGGGGAGCGCCAGCGCCTCGCCGAGACCGCGCCACATCTCGGCCGCGCTCTCCGCCCGGGCCGCCTCCGGGGCGGCGCCCGGCGGCGCGTCGCGCACCACCGCGAACAGGAGGACAACGATGACGCCGGTCACCCCCGCCATGGCGACGAAGGCGCCGCGCCAGCCGATCGCCTCCGACACCGCGGCGAGCGGGGTCGAGGCCAAGAGCGCGCCGAGCCCCCCGACGGTGAACAGCAGCGAGATCAGCCGCGCGTAGCGCTCGGCCTCGAACCAGCGCGCGATCACCACCATCGGACCCATCAGCCCGAGCGCGCAGCCGATGCCGATCAGCGCCCGCCCGGCGATCAGCTCCGGCCCGGTCTCGGCAGCGGCGTAGAGCGCCGAGCCGGCGACCGCGAGCAGGAACAGCGCGGGCACCATGCGTCTGGCGCCGAACCGGTCGAGCAGCATCCCCGCCGGGATCTGCATCGCCGCGAAGGCGAGGAAATAGGTGCCGTTGACCACCCCCATGGTCTCGGTGCCGATGGCGAGCTCGGCCATCAGCTCGGGCGCGATGACGGCGTTGGAGACGCGGAAGAACTGGCTCGCCACCAGCCCGGTGCAGAGGACGGCGTAGATCAGGTAGCCCTGGCTGGCCCGGTCGGCGGCCATGCTCAGCTGCGCGGGCTTGCGGCTTGCGCGACGAGGTCGTCCGGCATGTCGTCGAACGAGGCGTAGTTGAACGCGTACAGCCGGGCGTAGAGGCCGCGCGCCGCGATCAGCACGTCGTGGCTGCCGCTCTCGACGATCCTTCCCTCGTTGAGCACGAAGATGCGGTCGGCGCCGCGCACGGTGGCGAGCCGGTGGGCGATCACGATTCCGGTGCGCCCCTCCAGCAAGCGCCGCAGCGCGACCTGGATCCGGCGCTCGGTGTAGGAGTCGATATTCGCCGTCGCCTCGTCGAGGATCAGGATCGGCGTGTCGGCGACCA